>NZ_JASPJL010000015.1:0-39278 GCF_030232315.1 Corynebacterium sp. MSK039 | reverse complement strand
ACAACACAGGAACATAGCGTTGATCACACAATAAAAACGGAGCTTTCTTGGCTCCCGCCCCAAGTTGCAACAGCACCAGGTGCACCAGCCCGGCCGGAGTAGTGGAACTCGCAGAGTGCAGCTTGCTTTCCTGCTGCTGAGCTGGGCGCCGGGCTGGTTCCGGGCAGGAGGGGCGAGCAGCTTCTTGGGTAACCCGAACCCGGCACGACCAGCCACGGGCTAGCCTTGGGCCATGAGCACGAACTCTGGTGTTTTCACGCTGAACGACGGCCTACCGCAAGAACTGATCGACGTCCTGACGGGCGCGCGTAACGTCGTCGTCTTCACCGGCGCGGGAATGAGTAAGGACTCCGGGCTGGACACCTTCCGCGACGCGCAGACAGGTATCTGGGAGCGCATCAACCCGCAGGACATGGCCTCCCTGGACTCCTGGGCCAAGGACCCTGACCCCATGTACGCCTGGTACCTCTGGCGCGGGCATGTCTGCCAGCAGGCACAGCCCAACGCGGGCCACGTGGCCATCGCCGAGTGGGAGAACTCCTCCTGGGCCAGCGAGCGGGGCATCAACCTGCATGTGGTGACCCAAAACATCGATGACCTGCATGAACGGGCGGGCAGCGAGCGGATCTCGCACCTGCACGGCAGCCTCTTTAGCTACCGCTGCGCCATCTGCCACAAGCCCGCCCGTACCCCGGAGTTCCCCGATCAGCAGCTGGAGCGAGTCACCCCACCGAACTGTTCCCTGTGCGGCAACCCCGTCCGCCCGGGCGTGGTGTGGTTCGGTGAGCCGCTGCCGCACCGCGAGTGGGACGCCTCCGAGGCCGCGATGCGGGAGGCCGACCTGGTGGTCATCATTGGCACCTCGGGCGTGGTCTACCCGGCCGCGGGACTGCCGCAGGTTGCGAAGGCCGCCGGGGCGCGCATCCTGGAGATCTCCCCGGAACGCACCGATCTCACCCGGCTGGCGGACTGGTCGCTGCGGGCCACCGCGGCGGAGGGCGCCCCGGCGATCGTCGCGGCGGCGAATTAATCGCCGAACGCTTGCCTCGTCAGCTCGCTCCAGAAGTTACCAAAGGAGCCCTTGGAAGAGGAAGAGGACTTGCTACCGGAGCTGATGTCGTCGACGTCGAAGTCCTCGACGAAATCGGCCCAGCTCTGCGAGCCCACGTCGTAGAACTTCACGACGAGCTTGCCGTCCTCCAGCTCAACGACGTCCAGGCGCTGGCCGGTGTCACGGCCACTCTTATCACCGATCTGGACGGTGTAGCTCTTCTTGAGCTGGCTATTCTTGTACGCGTCCTTGACCTTGTCTTCGTCGAAGTTCATGGACAGGCGCATGAAGTCCTGGTCATCGACGGTGTACAGGGCCTTCGGGTCCTCAGCACCCAGGTAGCGGTCGATACCACGGTAATCATCGTTGAGATCCAGCTCGTCGATCAGGGCATCCTGGGCCTTGATGTGGATATTCTCCCGGATCCACTTATCCGTCTTGTCCCGGTCGCGCAGCTTCAACAGTTGTTCGACCTTCTTATTCGGCGCACCCTTTCCGGTGACGTTATCGCCACCCATGCCGCCGAAGAGGCTCACGGCGGCGAAGATCAGCAGCATCACGACGGCCGTGGCGATCGCGGTGATGAGGATCGCCATCTTGGAGGAGCGGCCGAATTCCTTCTTGGTCTTCTCCATGGCGGGCGCGACCTGCTGCTGCGTCTTTGCGCCGGCCTCCTTGAAGCGCTCACCCAGCGACGGACCCTGCTTCCCCTGCGAGTGCTCGGCACCGGCCATGCCGGCCGCGCCAGCTGCGCCTGCGGCGCCGGCAGCACCAGCTGGAACACCGGCGCCGGCTGCGTGATCGCCCGTCGGCGCAGCACCCGCGGAGAAATCCGCGGCGGCGAGCTGGCGGAGAGCGTTAACATCCACCTCAGGCGCGTTCGGATCATCCAGGCGGGAATCGTAGGCAGTGCGCTTCTGTGGATCACCCAGGATGGAGCGGGCGATCTCTACTTCCTCGCGACCACCGATATTGTCCAGCTCATTCTTCTCCAGGCGTTCGGAGAGCTCGGCGCTGATCTCCTCCGGAGCCTTCGAACGGTCGAGGTTGAGTGCTTGATAAAGGTCGTAGTGGGCCATGTGCTTCCTTCCGGCCAGCATCGACGGGTTTTTCTAAGAGGAACCTATCAGATCACTGGGGGCGCATGCTGCGCTAGCCCGAACTCTCAGAAATAGCTTTCTGCCCGCAGATTTGAACTATTCGCCCGGGCTCACTTTGTGTGCGATACCGTGTTTCTTGTTGTGCTCCGATGAAAGGGAGCTGGACGCCACCTGAGAAGGAATCCTGAAGTGAATTCGCCTAACCAGAACCAGCCATACGACTGGGGCGTGCCGTCGCAGCCAGCCAACGGGCCTGCGCAGCAGCCCGCCGGCAACGGTGCCCCGCCGCCACAAGGTTCACAGGGCCCACAGGGACCCGTTGGGGGTCAACCGCCGCAGGGGCAGCAAGACAAGCCCCGCAAGAACCTAAAGCCGTGGGCGTTCACCGCACTAGCCGTCGTCGTCATCGCGGCACTGGTCTACGCGGGACTGTGGATCTACCAGTCCACTCGCGGTACCGAAAAAGGGCCGTTGGGCTGGGATAACGAGCAGATCGCGAAGCACGTCTCCAAGAACAAGCTCGCCGACTGCGACCTGGGGGAAGAGTTCTGGAACTCCGTTGGCCTCAAGGACGTCCAAGTCTCCGGCGACGAGGAGACCTGCCAGGGCTGGTACGAGACAGCCGATGGTGGCGAGGTCCTTGTCACCATGGAGATCGACAGCTCGTCGTCCAGCTTCTCGGTGCCGGACGACAGCGTCTCCCTGAGCAGCGACGGTCTGCGCGGCTGGACCGCGCAGGAAAAGAGCGAGGACGGCTACCTGTCCACCGAGCCGACCGAAAAGTGCACCTACTACAGCAAGAGCGGCCTGTTCGTGGGCACCCTGTCCACTCCGGCGACGTGCGACGCGCTGAAGCCGCTGGCCAGCCAGCTGACAAACCTGGACATTCAGGACCGCGAGGCCACCGCAAGCAAGGACCTGACGGACTTCGACTCCCCGGAGTACCTGCCGGTCAACGTCGAACCGGTCGAGGTTTCCTCCCCGCTGTGGGAGAAGCTGGGCAAGAACGTTGCCAAGACTGGGGAGGCGCAGAAGGTCAGGGACGACGGCTACTCGGGCTCAAAGATCACCGTCGACAAGATCGACGTTGACAAGGCGCAGGTCTGCGCGGACGCGACGTTCCGCCTCGGACGGGAGACTGATCGTTTCGCCTTCCAATTCCACGTCCCGGATATGCGCGTCGTGTTCCCGACGGGTAGCGCGCTCAAGCTGGACCGCGACCCGGAGCGTTTGCGCCTCAAGGAGGGGGCGACCAAGAAACTCAGCTACTGCGGCGACCTCGAGGATGCGGAGTACGTGGGTTACCGCGGGGGACAGGCCTACCTGGTCAGTGACTTGGATAGCAGCGGTGATCTTGAGGGCAGCGCCTGGAAGTTTGATCTCGCCACACAGGACTAAGGCAGCACGAGCGCGGCTAGCTTAGCCTCCCAGTGCCCCCGGCAGCAGTTTCGCGAGCCGGGGGCATCGCGCTTTCTTGAGCTGCAGAACCAGCGAGGTGATGTCCTTCGTTACCGTGCCCTTCTTGCCCGTGCGCGCGGCCACAACCTGCGTCAACGCACCGGGATGGGTGGTGCCGAGTTCGTGGAGGAAATCGTCGGGGTTGATGACTCGGTAGCTCTCCCGGGCGGGCTTCTTCGTGAAGTCCGAGGGGCGGTTGAAGCTCAGCAGCGTGGTCGCCCCGCAGGCGGTTGCGGCGGCGTGCACGTGGTAGTCGCCGGGGTCTTTCCCGCTGAAGGCCAGGTCCTTGGGGTAATGGGGGAGGACGTCGTCCATCTCGCGGCGCAGCTCCGCCATCCGCTGATCCCGCTGCGCACCGGTGGATTGCGGTACGCGCCAGTTCATCGTGGCGCCGGTCTCCGACAGGGTTTTTAAGGACGTCACGAGCCGCAGTTCGCACCCCTCACCAACCAGTGCTGCGCGCAGGTCGAAAATCCACCGCAGCACGGTGGTGCTGGTCAGCACGTTGGCGTCGAGAAAAACGATGTGTGGCATGGCAGGGAGGAACTGAGCGGTTCGGAGCGAATTAATCGAACATATTATCGAATAAGGGGTATCCTTGTCTGGCTCGTTGCTAGACTAACAGGCGAAAACTTCCGAGAGTGCGCAGGTTAGTTTGTGCGACGCACCACTACGTTCGTTGTACTTTGCACGCAGCTGGGGGTGGACGGGCGCGAGGTTCGGCGGTAATCGAACAGATTGACTTGGCTCACTGGAGCCAGAAGACTTGGACAGCGGAGTAAACCATGACTGGAAATGATGATGCAGTGCCCGCCTTCAAGGCGGAGGCTTTAACTTCGGTGGAGATCTGTGCTGGTGCAGGGGGGCAGGCGCTAGGTCTGGAGCAAGCTGGGTTTGATCATCTCGCCGCCGTTGAGATCGACCCAGATGCGGTAGAGACGTTAAGGGCAAATAGGCCTAGTTGGAACGTTCTCGCCGAAGATGTGCTGAGTTTCGATATCGAACCTTATGCCGAGAACTTGGACTTGTTCGCTGGTGGCGTGCCCTGCCCTCCATTTTCCATCGCGGGTAAGCAGCTCGGAAAGGATGATGAGCGGGACCTTTTCCCGCGGGCGCTGCAGCTGGTCAGGATCGCAAGGCCCCGAGCGGTGATGCTTGAGAATGTCCGAGGCATGGCACAGCCGCGTTTCGAGGCCTACCGCGCCGAGCTCATCGAAGAGCTGAATGACATGGGCTATACCGTGTTCTGGGAGCTGGTCATTTCCGCCGATTATGGGGTGCCGCAGCTCCGGCCACGATTTATTATGGTGGCGCTGCAGCATGAATATGCAGAATATTTTGCCTGGCCTGAGCCGGTCTCGCATCGCACTACGGTGGGAGAGGCTTTGCACCATCTGATGTCCTCTCGCGGTTGGCCAGGTGCGACCGCTTGGGCAGCAGGTGCGCAAGACATCGCCCCAACACTGGTTGGCGGAAGTAAGAAGCATGGGGGCCCGGACGTGGGGCCTTCGCGTGCGCGTGCGGCATGGAAGAGGCTGGGGGTAAAGGGCTCGTCTATCGCGGAGGAGGCTCCTGGCGCGGATTTCACCGAGGACCCGAACGAGGAGATGCCTAGGCTGACTGTCCAGATGGGTGGGGTGATCCAGGGATTTCCAGAGGACTGGAAGTGGATGGGCCGCAAAACCGCGGCGTGGAGGCAGGTCGGGAACGCTTTTCCACCGCCGGTTGCACGTGCCATCGGCGAGAGAATCGCCTCTGCGCTCAATAAGGAACCGATCCCCGATGGTTCGCTGCCTGCATTTCCGTATGGGGCGGTCCAATTGCTCGAAATGACTAGCTAGATATGAATTGCCCACGTATGAACCCAGCTGTCCTTTCGCAGGCTCGTAAAGATTTCATTCAAGAGCTCATCGATACGGGAACCTTGGCGATCTCCGATAAAGGAATCGCCTCGAATGCCGATAGGGGCAGCCGGGCTAGCCGGGTTGTTGCGTTGCACCTGGCGGAGAATCTGGGCGTGCCTGTGCGACAGAAGCTAGCGGGGCAGACGGCGGGATCGAATTTTGAGAACGCGGTCGGCACCTTTCTGCGTACAACGATTCGGTCGATGGCGGCTGTGCAGCCAGGAAACTGGTTTGTCGACGTCGTGGGCTCCTCCCATCGTGCGAGTCACGTCGCTCGCTATGAGCCTTATCTTCACCTTGGGGATCTGGCGGTCGAAATCGAAAACAAGCCAACCCTCGCCGCGGTGCTGGGGAACTCTTATTCCATCGCGCCGGACATCCTCGTCACGCGAGATGCCTATAGCGATGAAGCGTTGAACGCCGAGTTGGAGTTCGTGGATGAACAGGCTGGTTTGCTTTCTCCCATGCGCGCATCCAATACGCAGCCTTCCTCTTCTCGGTTTCTGCATGCGGTTGTCAGCTGCAAATTCACTATGCGTTCGGACCGAGCACAGAACACGCGGAGTGAGGCGCTCAACCTGATTCGCAACCGTAAGGGGCGCGCCCCGCACATCATTGCGATTACCGCGGAGCCGATGATTTCGAGGATCGCCTCCTTGGCCTTGGGCACCGGTGACATTGACATGGTGTACCACGCTGCGCTTCCTGAACTGCGCAAAGCGGTGCATGAAGCAGGTTCGGAAGACGCTAAGGAAATTCTCGAAATGCTGGTGCACGGGCGACGGTTGCGCGATATTTCCGACATGCCCCTGGATCTGATCTCCTAAAAATTCCAAGAACGCCACTAGCTGCAAGAGAGAAGCAGCACGCATGAAAGAACCCCAGCGGTAAGCCGCTGGGGTTGATTCAGCAAGGGCGCCGAGCGCCGGGACCTAGCTAGTAAAAGTCGCCGGCCGGTGCAGCGGGTTGGGGAACCGCCGGGGCCTGCACCGGCGGGTGCTGCCCAATCTCATCCGGGCTTGGGGCGTCCAATCCAGCGCCAGGCTGACCGGCATCCGGTTGACCAGCGCCTGGCTGCCCAGCGCCTGGCTGACCAGCGCCTGGCTGCCCAGCGCCCGGTGCACCTGGCTGCTCTGCACCCGGTTGCTCTGCCCCTGGGGCTCCGGGAGCGACCTCACCGGACTCCTCAGCCCGCGCATCCGGCGCCTTACGGGCCTTATCCTCCGAGCCCTCCGCGCCACGAGGCTTCTTGTACATCTGGTACTCAATCGCATCCGCGAAGCGGGAGGCGAAGATGTTCGTGAAGTGGTGCTGATCGCGGTAGGCCACCAGGTTGCCGATGATCGCCGGGCACCAGCCGTCCTTACAGAAGCCATCGGTGACATCCAACAGCGTTACGTCCAGACCCGCATAAGCCTTGAACTGCGGGTCCTCCGGCAGCAGGGAGGCGTCCTGCGGGGTGCCGCACTCCGCGTTGATCTCCTCGATCTCCTCCGGCGTCGGGCGCCAACGATCCCGCACGCCCGGGAAGTTCCGGCCACGCTCGGTGGCGGTGCGGGTGCCGTCCACCATCTCGCCCACGCACTCGCGCAGGTTGAACGGCACCGGGTCACCCATCTCCGGCGGCTGGATGTGCCAGGCGTTATCGCGCATCAGGTAGCTGTGGATGCCGTTCTCGGTGAACAGCTTCACCAGATCCACATACTCCGGCGGCACCTGCTCCGGCCCATTACCCGCGATATCCGACGGGCGGGAACCGGTCATCCACACGCCCTCGGTCGGCGGGTGGGCCAGGATGTGGTCCACAACCTTCTTCGACCAGGAACGGCAGGACGGGAAGTCCGAACCATCCCACTTCGTGACATTCGCGTTGACCGGGCAGCCCATCTTCAGGATCGGCATGAACTTCACGCCCTGGCGGCGGCCCACCTCGTCGAGGGCGGGGATGAACTGCTCGGAGTGGGAGCCACCGATGACGTACACCGTCCGCTCGGAGTCCAGGTCACCGTAGGCGCAGTCCTCCTCGGAGCGGTTGAAGTTCCGCTTCAGGATCAGGTGGTCCTCCTCGAAACCGATCTGGCAACCATCCGGCTGCGTCGGCGGCAGCAGCGGGCCCATCTCTTCGAACGGTGGGGCCAGGGGCTGACGGGGTGGGACGAAGGCGTCGTTGCTGAAGGCCAACGGTCCCGGGTAGTTCTCCACATTCGACGCCAGGCGCCAGAGCTCCTCACCCTCCTCGACCTGGTTCTTCGCCACCACCGGGGCCGCCGCGACCACGCCACCGGCGATCAGGATGATCACCAGGGCATAGGCGGTCTTCGGCCACACGCGGATGGACTCCCACCAGTAGCTCGGGGTCCACAGCACGTGCGCGCGGCGCGGGCGGCCGGTCTGACGCAGCGGGCGCTCGATGAAGCGGTTGGATAGCCACGCCATGACCACCGAGGCCGCGATGATGGCCACGCCGAACAGTGGCTGAGCCTGGGCGTCGTAGCCCGTGTAGGACACCAGGATGATCAGCAGCGGCCAGTGCCACAGGTACAGGGCGTAGGAGATCCGGCCCAGGAACTGCATGAAGCGGCTCTCCAGGATGCGGGTAACACCCACCGGCTTGCCGTTCTGCCCAGCCAGGATCACCAGCACTGCACCCACCAGCGGGAACAGCGTGCCCGGGCCCGGGAAGGTCTGGGCGCCATCCATGATCAGGCCGGTGGAGGCGATCATGATGAGGCCCAGCCAGCCGAAGATCTGACGCACCCACGTGTTCAGCGGCGGCACGATCGGCGCCGGCGGCTTCTCGCCGTGGTCGGAACGCGGCATGATCAGCATGCCCAGCAGGCCACCCAGTCCGATCTCCCAGAAGCGGGAGAAGGAGTGGTAGTAGTTCACGGCCTGATCCTGGCCGTGCTGGTACGTCGCGAAGGCGAAAGAAAGCACCGTGACTGCCGTGAGAATGACAGCCAAGGCCTTGCGGGAAAAACGTCGGAAAATGAGCGCGATCAGGGTGACCGCGATCAAGGAGGAGACGTAGATCTGCAGCTGCGCGGACATGCTCCACAGGTGCTGGAACGGCGAGACCGTGGAGCTGGCGGTGTTGTAATCACGGCCCGAAAACGCCAGCTGCCAGTTGGTGATGTAGGCCAGCGCGCCGACCGCGTCCTTAGATAGCTGCAGGTGCTGGATCCGCGGCATGAGCAGCAGACCGGCCGCCAACGTCGCGCCGACGACTACCGCGAGCAGCGGGAAGAGCCGCCGGATGATGCGCACGAGCGACTGAACGAATGTCAGCCCCTTCGGGTTGCGCGCATTCGCGAGCTGGGAGCCAAAGAAAAACACACCTCCCAGCAGAAGGAAGACATCCACGCCCGAGGACACCTTGCCCACGAAGACGTGGAAAATCACCACGAGGGCGATCGCGAAACCGCGCAAGCCCTCGATATCGTTACGGAATCTTTTCCCACCTGTGCTGGCCATAGCCCCTTCATGCTATCGGGTGCCGGGCCGAACTCAGAAGAAGGCTCGCTGGTGGGGTGCGAGGAAGTGTCCTGCCCAAGCCCTGCAACGTCGGTGGCAGCGGCCGGAAAATGAGTGGGAGCAAGCGGATGCGAGGGGAGTGGACGGACGCGGGGTGGTGAGCGGCAGCTGGAGTAGCTAGCGGAAACGCACCTCAGCGAGCTCGATCGCCTCCGACGGATCCGGCTGCCCCTTCGCGATCTCGACGTAGCGGCCCGCGTGCTCGACCAGTCCCTGCTGTGCCTGCTCGCTCATCTCACGACGCACCTTCGCCGGTACCCCCGCCGCCAGCGACGCCGCCGGGATCTCCTGGTTTTCTAGGACGACGCCACCAGCCGCGATGAGGCTTCCGGAACCAACACGGGCACCGGAGAGGATCGTCGCTGACATGCCGACCAGGACGCCGTCGCCAACCTCGCAGCCATGGACGAGGGCCTTATGCCCGACGGTGACGTCCGAACCGAGGACGCAGGGGGAGTCGTGGTTCGCGTGCAGGACGGAGTTGTCCTGGATGTTCGTGCGTTCCCCGATGCGGATCGGGCCGACGTCCCCGCGCAGGACGCAGCCGTAGAAGACGGAGGAATCGGCGCCGATCTCGACGTCGCCGATGATGGTCGCGCCGGGGGCGATATAGGCGGATTCATGGATGCGTGGGCGAACGCCCTGGAAGGGAAGGATCAGTGGTGCGGTGCTCATGGTTCCCATCTTGCCCACTTCCGGGCCCGCGGGTGGCCATAATGGGGGCATGGCTAACAACACTCGAACTCTGCTGATCGTGCACCACAGCCCGACGGATACGGTGCGGCCGATTGCCCGGCGGGTGGTTGAGAAGTGTCAGGAGGCTGCCGCGCAGGCCGCCGAGGCGCTGGGGGAGAGCGCGCCGCGCATCGAGGTGGTTGAGCGCCAGGCCTTGGAACCGGATAAGGCGGAACTCCTGGCAGCGGACGCGGTGATCTTCGGAACAACCGCGAACTTCGGCTATATCTCCGGGGCGCTGAAGCACTACTTCGACACCCTGTTTTACGAGGTCAACGAGGGAAAGAAGGGCACCCCGGTCTCCTGGTGGATCCGGGGTGGATTCGATACCACTGGGGCGGAGAAAGCGATGGATTCCATCATCACCGGCCTGCAGTGGGAGGTGGCGGCTGAGCCTGTGGCCTTCACCGGGGACCCGGCGGAGCAGCAGGACCGGCTCGACACCATGGCGGAGGCCATGGTGGGCGCGCTGCTCAGCTAAGGGCTGGGCGGGCCTACTTCGCGTCGGAGAGGAAGTGCGCGGCACCAGCGGATGCTGCGGTGACCGCGAGGACAGCCGGCCAGGCGCCGATCTTCTTCGCCAGCGGGTGGGAGAGGCCAAAGGCCCCGAGGTAACCGGCAGTGAGCCCAGCGGCGGTGGGCGCGCCGACCTTGGCGTTCCAGGAGCGGGCGGCGTAACCGCCGGCAGCAGCGAGAATCACGCCACCGAGCGGGCGGATCTCGGTCTCGCGGGCGGTGAGCCAGCCACCGATGAGCCCGGTGGCGATGACAGCGGCAGTGTTGACGTCCTTGGCCTTCTTCAGATTCATAGACATATCCCCAGGTTACCCGCGGACGTACCGTGGAGGGCGGAAGAAGAAATAAGCGGAACGAAGGAGCGAACAGATGGAACTGGCACGGGTCTACGACGTCGTCAAAGACAGCGGCGCACAGGGGAGCGCGCAGGGCAGCGACCAGAACAGCGGTAGCGGCGGCGAGGCAGAGGCCTGGTTCCTGGTCGACCGGCTGTGGCCACGGGGAGTATCCAAGGAGAATCTGCCCCTGACGGGCTGGCCCAAGGAACTGACTCCCTCATCGGAGCTGCGCAAGGATTTCCACTCGGGTGAGCTGAGCTTCGCGGATTTCAGCAACCGCTACCGCACGGAGCTGGATGATGCGCTCGATGACGGGGGGCTTGAGGACGCACTGCGGGAACTCGAGGAGGCCGGCGCCAAGCCACCCCGTTCGGATGCGAAGACCGAGCAGACCGCGAAGGACGGGGTGCTGCTGCTCTATGGCGCGAAAGACACCGAACAGAACCACGCGATCGTGCTCCTGGAGTGGCTCAACACCACCCTCCGAGAGCGGCGCGATCGCTAGAGTAATTCGCCCTAGAAAAATAAACCTGGCATAAAACCGCAGGTGCTGGCAGACTGGAGGGCATGGATACATTGATTCTCGCAGCACAAGCAACCCCGGCCCTCGGATTCATCGGCTGGATCATCATCGGCGGTCTGGCGGGTTGGATCGGCTCGAAGATCATGGGCACCGACGCGCAGATGGGCGTTCTCGCCAACATCGTCGTTGGTATCGTCGGTGGCTTCATCGGCGGTTGGGTCCTCACCCTGTTCAACGTCAACTCCGGCGGCATGTTCTGGAGCTTCCTGACCTGCCTGCTCGGCGCGGTGATCCTCCTGTGGATCCTCAAGATGGTTCTGCCGAAGCGCTAAACCGCCTCCGGCACAGCCCACACCAAGGAGCCCTTCGGGGCTCCTTTTTCTATGCCGGATTCAGCTGTTTCTGCGTTCCATCCAGCGGGAGAGCGACCGTCGGTTCGTCTGCTGCGTCTTGCGCAGAATGTTCGACACGTGGGTCTCCACGGTCTTTACGGAAATGAACAGCCGCTCGGCCATCTCCTTATACGTATAGCCACGCGCCAACAGCCGTAGCACCTCGTGCTCCCGGGGCGTCAGCTCGTCGAGATTCGGCTGGTTCCCGCCCGCCGAGCCGGCCGACCCGGTACTTTCGGCCCCATCTTTCAGGACGCCGCCGCGCTGGCGTCCCAAATCTTGGGAGGGCGCCTGAACCTCGGGGGAGGGGGCGACGGAGGAGAACGCGTCGAGCACGTAGCCGGCCAACCGCGGCGAGAAGACCGCGTCACCGGAGTGGACCCGCGAGATGAAGCTGACGAGCTCGGGCCCGGAGGTGTTTTTCGTGACGTAGCCACGGGCGCCGGCGCGGATGAGCGTGATGACGTCCTCTGGGGAATCAGACACGCTCAAAACCAGAAAACGAGCTCCGGTATCCAGCGTGTTGAGCAGGACTTCGAGCCCGCCGCCGTCGGGCATGTGGACGTCCAGAAGCACCACGTCGGGACTGGTTTCGTGGATTTTGGTTATGGCCTGGGGGACGGTCTCGGCCTCGCCGACGATGGTGATGGGCTCCCCGGCAGCGGTGGTGGCGCCCGTGAGTTCGGTGCGTACACCCGCACGGAACATGGAGTGGTCGTCCACTAGAAAGACGCGGATGTCGGTCATTACTTGGGGGTTTCCTCCTGATCGCTGTTGTTGGCGGGTCCGGCGTGGCCACCAGAGCCGGTGTGACCGTTGGGGTTGGCTTCGCTGCCACTGTGGCTCGGGCGTTTGTTCGGGTCCAGTGGCAGCGTGAGGATAACTTCCGTGCCGCCGGTGGTGTCGAATTCCACGCTACCGCCAGCCTTAGCCATCCTCTCGATGATGGAGCCCCGCACACCATGGCGGTCGGTTGGAACCTGATCGAGGTCGAAGCCGGGGCCCCGGTCGCGCACGAAGATCTCGATGCGGGTGGTGCCGAGCTCCGCATAGACGCTGATCTCGGAGCATCCGGAGTGTTTCGCGGCGTTGACCATCGCCTCGCGGGCGGCGAGCACCAGGTCGATGGATTCCGGGGTGCTGGGGATGTCCTCTCCCACGAGGACAGGGCGGATCTGCACTTCGTAGGCGTCCTCCACCTCGCCGCAGGCCACGCGCAGCGCGCCCATGACGGTGGTGGTTTCCACGGATTCGCCCTCGCCGAACAGCCACTGGCGCAGCTGGCGCTCCTGGCTGCGAGCTGCTGCCACGATGTGGGGTTCGGAGGAGTTTTTCTGAATCAACGCCAAGGTTTGGAGCACACTGTCGTGAATCCGGGAGCTGATGCGCTGCCGTTCGGCTTCGGCGGCTTTTTGCTGCATATTCTCAGATGCCATGCGCCAGAGGCGCAGCCAGAGCGGGACCAGCAGCACACCGAAGCCCACGACTAGCGCCAAGGCGGCGACCACAGCCCACAGGAGGACCTGGGGCGTAGTCGAATTATTCTCGGCGAGAAGCTGCCACACCAGCAGCACGACTCCGCCGAGCGTCAGCAGCGTGCCACCGATCAGAGATACCCACTGCACCCATGAAGGGCCGGCCATTTTAGGGGTGTCACCTGGTGCGTTTGCCGGGTCCCCGGCAGTCTCGGGGCGGTACGTCCGCCACACCAATACCGCACCAAGGATCGCGACCAGGGCTGGGAGCGTGATTCCGCCATCTGCGTCGAAGGAAACACTGGCGGTAACCAGCACCGCCGCAGCCAGGAGCAGTAGCCAGCGGTGGGAACGAGCGCGCACAGCCTTGGTCCCCCGTGTGGCGTCGGTGAGCGCCCAGGTTCCGCAGTACAACCCCAGGGCTACCGGGGGAATCACACAGAGCGCAACCGCGATGAGCCGAATAAGCAGGGTGGATAACCCCAGGTGCTCCGCCAACCCCGAGCACACGCCAGCGAGGACCCGGTCCGCCGAATTACGGCGGTACATGGGGTAGGGGTGCGGCAGCTCACTGCGTGGCTGGTTGGGCGTATCGGTCATAGGATTCAGTATTTCACGTCCCCCGGAGCCCCCACATCAGGGTAAAACCCCGATATTGTGCCAGGGGAGGGGAGGGAACTGTGGCTCGCCCGTGGAAACCCTGAGCCGATAAAATCAGGGTTTCTCCCCGATGTGTGTTTGGGCTGGGATCAGCAGAGTTAGAAGCATGAGGAATTTCACCAACAGCAACCAATCCGGCGGTGAGCATCCAGCTGCCGGTTCCCAACAACCCACGTCTGCGTCCTTCTCTCAAACGGTCAGCGAGGTGTGGCGAACCCGCCCGTACCGTCTGCCGAAGAAGGACGGCTCCCGCGCCTGGATCAGCGGTGTCTGCGAAGGCATCGCGGTCCGCTACCAAGTTGACCCGCTGCTCATCCGAATCCTGTTCGTGGCTCTTGCTCTCGCGGGCGGCTTCGGTGTTGCCTTCTATGCGGCCGCTGTGCTTGCACTGCCCCGTCGCGGCCTGGAACAGCCGGCTGTAGAACGCCTCCTGAACTGGAAGATCCCCGAGGACTCTGCCCCGGGCGGCAAGGAACGGCAGGCCACGTTGAAGGCCGAGCGTCGCACCGCAGTATGCGCCACCATCGTGCTCGCCCTGTGCTTCATGGTGAGCGCCACGATCCTGCAGGTGGGTAGCTTGTTGCTGCTCCTGGTCTGTGCCGCGGGGGTCTGGTTCCTCCACAAGAGGACGCCAATCCCGCCACAGGTGATGCAAAATTTTAAATACCCCGCCGGTTTTGAGGGAACTGTTGCCGGTGCGCCCGGCGGGCCGGCGTCCACCGACGTCGCTGGTCCGGTGACGCCACCGAGCTGGAACTCCCTGGGCCCCACGGCCTTCGCCTGGGCTGAACATGAGGGTGCGGAGGACCCGGCGGGTGATACCGCGCATCAGGATTCTGAACCGAGCGACGGGGATCAGTCCCGGGCCTAGCACTCGTCGGTAACCGCTTGCACTGCAGTACGAGGAGCCCTTCGGGGCTCCTTTTTCTTTTGCCCTAACCCGCCGCCGGGTCCTCCGGCCAGGCGTGCTTCGGGTAGCGGCCCCGCATATCCTTGCGCACCCCCTGGTAAGGCCCGGCCCAGAAGCTCGCCAGGTCATCGGTCACTGCCACCGGCCGCTGCGCCGGGGAAAGCAGGTGGAATTGCACCCGCCGGCCCGCGATGCGCGGGGACTCCGTGAGGCCGAACGCGTCCTGTAGCTTCGTCGCCAACACCACGGGTTCGGCGAGGATCTCGGGGGCTGGCTCGGCCTGCCCCTCGCCGGAGCTCTCCGGGACGACCTCGTCTGTAGCCTCGCTGGCCGCGTCATTCACAGCGCCATCCGCGGCGCTTCCGATCAGCACCTCCGGGTAGGTCAGCCGCCGCGTCCGCCCGCTCGGCAGCTCCAGGGACTCCGGCGCGAGCTCGTCGATTGGCTGGTCCCACGGGATCAGCCCGCGCAGCAGGCTCGCGATATCGGGCCGCCGTCCCGCCGCAATATCCGCCGCGATAAAGCTCAACAGCTCCTCCGGCAGCCCCGCCCGCAGATCCGGGTAGCCCGACGCACGCTCGAAGCCAGCGGCCGCGGCGTCGTGCAGGTACTGCATGCGTTTCACCAGCTCGCGGGCGTTCCCGCTCAGCTGCAGCATCTCCTCCAGCTGTTCCGGGCTGGCCTGCGCAATCGCGGCGGACACCGCCTCTTCCGCCTCCGGCGCGCTGGGTTTGACCGGGGCGCTGCTCAACTCGACCGCCCCCACGACCGTCCGTTCCCGTGCCTGCACCCGCTTCTTCTCCACGCTGTAGCTCGCGGTCCTTTCCTTTACGACGCCACCGGCTGCGGCCAGGGCCAGCTCCTCGGAGATCGGCATGGCCGAGCGCAGGATCGAACCCGTCCCGGACTTCCGCGCGGACGCCGATTCGCTGCGCCCGATATCCGCCACCGCGAACCACTGCTCATTGTGCGGCGCATCCACCCCGGGCATGCCCTTCGGGATGACTGCCCCGGTGCCGCCCACGGTCAGCACCCGCTCCGACCCCGGCTCAACGCGCCGGGCCAGCAGGTCCGGCCGAGCGCAGGCGATCGTGTAGGCGATGGCGTCCTCCCCGGTCAGCGGGTCGCTGAGCTCACGTGGGGCGTGCGGCTGCAACAAGCGGACGAGCCTGCGTACCGCCGGGTCCTTCGGCGAAATATCCTTGACCGCCTCGGCCGGGGCACGTTGGGAGCTGGCGACGTCCAAAAACTGCAGCACACGGGCCACGAGCTCCACCGGGACGCGCCGGCTCGCGAGTAGGCCACCGCGGGCGTGGCGCGGATCGAGGGGGAGCGTGACCAGTAGTTCCCCGAGTTCGGTGATGGTCCCGTCGGCGTCGATCGCCCCCAACTGGCGGAGCGTGGCAGCGGCGGCAGCGGCGTTGTTCTGGGGGAAGGGGTCCGGCAGCGCCAGACCCTCACCCATGGGTGCGCCCCAGGCGGCGACATCCAGCAGCGCGCCGGTGAGGTCGCTGGTCTGGATCGCAGGGGCGGCAAACTCCGGCAGTCGGGCCCACTCATCCGCGCTGATTAGGCGGAACACCGTGCCCGGGCCCTCGCGGCCCGCACGACCCGCCCGCTGCACGCAGCTGGCCTGGGCGGCGGACTCCGTGACCAGAACGGACATGCCGCGGGAGGAATCGCGCCGGGACACGCGGGACAGGCAGGTATCCACGACGACGCGCACGCCCGGCACCGTGATCGAGGATTCGGCGACGTCCGTGGCGAAAATGACCCGGCGGGAGGAGTTGGCGCTGGTGGCCCCGCGCGGGTTGACGATCTCGGCCTGCTGCTTCGGGCTGAGCTGGCCGTGCAGCGCGAAGGCGGCGAGCTCGGGGGAGTCGAATTGCTGCGCGAGCAGCTCGGTGCCACGGATGGTCGGGACGAAGGCCAGGATGTCGCCTTCGGCGGTCTCCCCGAGCGCGTGGCGAACCCCGGCGGCGATGAAGGCCTCGATGGAACCGGGCTGGCCGGGGCGACTATCGCTGCGGCGGTGGGTGATGGAGTCCGCAGCGGCGGCGTAGTGAATATCCAACGGGTAGATCGGGGCTGGAACGTGCACCACCGCCCCCGGTACCCCAAGCAGATTCGCGAAACGCTGGGCGTCCACCGTCGCGGACATCGCTACGACCAGCAGGTCATCGCGCAACTCCCGCAGCTGGGCGGCGATGGCGAAGACCAGGTCGGACTCGATGTGGCGCTCATGCACCTCATCCACGACGATCGCGCCCACCCCAGGCAGGTCGGGGTCCCGCAGCATGCGCCGGAGTAGCAAGCCGGGGGTCACCATCTCGATGCGGGTCCGTCTGGATACGCGGGAGTCCCCGCGGACGGTATAGCCCACCTCGTCGCCCAGTTCGGTGCCTCGCAGCTCGGCGAGACGGGCAGCGGCGGAGCGGGCAGCCACGCGTCGGGGCTGGGTCACGATCACGCGCTGATCAGGGGCAACCAGATCAGCATCGGCGAGGAACTGCGGGGCCAGGGTGGTCTTGCCCGTGCCCGGCGGGGCGTGCACTACAGCCGCGCCGAACTCCGCGAGCGCGCTGAGCAGGGCCGTGCGGCCAGCGGAAAAGGGCAGATTAGGGGTGGGGGTGGTAGACATGCTGCCTATCAAATTAGCCCACGGTGGTGCGCGGTGCTGGCGGGCGCGGGGGAGGAAGAGCGCGGCCTCTTCGCCGTGAATCTGATGGGGCCGACCTAGCGGACGGAGGTCCGCAGCACGCTGAACAGGCCGTCGGCGGGGCCGATGACGTCGTCGCCGAGGACGTAGAGCAACAGCGAGACCAGAATCAGGGTGACGATCGAGATCACCAGGAGGGTCGACGTCACGGTGAGCCACAGTCGTGGGGTCGGGTCCTCGCCATCGCAGTAGAAGGGGAGCGTCGCGCGGGGCGCAGGTTGATCCTGCGGTGCGGGATCGATGGGTTGGCCATCGGAGGTGAGGAAGCCGCCGAGCGCGGGGAGGGTGGCCTTGAAGGTGCCGGTATCGCGGGGCTCGTCGTTCTCGGGGTGATCCTTCGCCGGGCGGGGGCGGTTCATCGACGGTGTGTTCATCGTGGCCCTCCTTTGTTTGTCTGGCGAACTGCTCGATCACGTTTTAATGGATGCCTGCTGCTCTCTGCGCTGGCCGCCGTAGGGCAGCGCGACCCAAGAAGAGGCACCCGGGGTAGGGAGCTGATTTTAGCTAGATGAATACCATTTTCGCAAGCATCGAAACGGGGGTAATTTTCCGGAGGTAGCGATACTGGGAAAACGCTGACCAGCGGGTTTGAGAATGTTTTAACGCCGCGGCGGGGCTGAATTCTGCCTTAATCAGAGGGCGATGTCTGCTGCGCCCGTTAGTGTGCACAGCGAAGTGGACGGCGAGCCGCGCGGGGCACAAGCCGCGAGCGGTGAATCAACACTTCGCACAGCCTAAACTCAAGGGGGAATTATGGATAAGCGCACATCTGACAATCATCGCCAGCCGGTCACGACCGCTCGTGGCAACATCATCGGCGCCGACGGGGTGGTTCGCCCGCCCTGGGCTATGCGCTCCGAGCTGGAGCGGGAGTATTTCGACGAGGAATGGGGCCGGCCCGTCATCACGGAATCCGGCCTGCTGGAGCGGATCTGCCTCGAGGGTTTCCAGTCGGGGTTGTCGTGGGCGACGATTTTGCGCAAGCGTCGCGCTTTTAGGGATCACTTCTTCCTTTTCGACGCCACCCGCATCACGCAGATGAGCGCAGAGCAGCGCGAGGCGGCGCTCGCCGACCCTGCGCTGATCCGCAACCCGCGGAAGCACGCCGCGATCTATCGCAATGCCGAGGCCACGGTGGCCCTCCGGGAGGACCCGGAGCTGCAGGAGCTACCGGAAGGTCACCCTGCGCGGAAGATTCTGGGTGGGGCGGCGCGCCGCCTGCCCGCGGGCCTGCCGGTACTGATCTGGTCCTACGCCTCGGCCGAGCACCAGCCTCCCAGCCACGTCGCAGAGATGCCTTCGGAGTCCGAGGAATCGGTGGCGATGGCCGCAGAGCTCAAACGTCGCGGCTTCACCTTCGTGGGTCCGACGACCTGCTACGCGTTGATGCAGGCCATCGGGATGGTCGACGACCGGGTGCCGGAGCCGGAAGCAGAGCAGCCTTAGGGGTAGCCCCTAGAAGAGGCTCTAGAGGAAGCCCTTAAAGGCGGGCTTTAGAGGCGGGCGGCGAGCTCCACGGCCTGCCGGATCGCACGCTTGGCGTCCAGCTCCGCGGCGACATCCGCGCCACCAACGATGTGGACCTTCTGCTCCGCGCCCTCGCTGGTGCCGTCGGCCTGATCCGGGCGGACGGACTCCTGGCCGGTGCACAGCACAACGGTGTCGACCGGGATGACCAGCTCCTTGCGCTCCTCGCGGATGGCGGTCTCCAGGCGGGCGAGCTCCTCGGCGTCCTTGGCCTTCTTCGCCTTGGATAGCGCCTTCTGCAGCTCCTTGACGTCCTGGGCGGGCACCGTGATGTGCAGGCCCTCGGAGTCCAGCTTCTCGTAGGTCACGCCCACGATCTGCTCCACCCCGGCCATCGCCACCGCTGCGCGGTGCACCCACCCGGTGGTCTTGCCCAGCCCACGACCCATGCGGGTGATCTTGCGCTGCAGCATGGTGACCTTGCGCAGCGGCTGCGGCGGATTCGGTCGGGTCAGGTTCGCGCGCGCCTCCGGGTCGGTGGTTACGCCCCACTGCTCGTTCCACTCGCGGATGGACTGCGGCTGGCCGCCACGGTCCTCCACCAGGAACTCAGTGACGTCGTAGCCGATACCGCCGGCGCCGATGACGGCGACGTTCTTGCCTGCCTCCTTCTCGCGGCTGAGCAGCTCCGCGTAAGTCATGGCGCTCACGCCCTCGACCTCGCCGCGCAGTGCCTCCGCCAGGCCCGGGAACTCGGGGATGCGCGGGCTCACGCCGCTGGCCACCACGACCTCGTCGAAGCCGGCCTCCAGCAGCTCCTCTGGGGTGCGCGGGGAGCCCAGGTGGATCGGTACCTCGCGCTTAGCCAGGCGGGCCTGCACGTTCTTCAGCGCCTCGACGAACTCCTCCTTGCCAGGGATTCGCATGGCCAGCTGGAATTGGCCGCCGACCTTATCGCTGGCCTCGAAGATCTCCACGTGGTGGCCACGCTCCGCCAGGGCCTCGGCACCGAACAGACCAGCAACACCAGCGCCGATGATGCCCACCCGCTTTGTGGTTCGGGTCGGCAGCAGCTTCAGCTCCGTCTCGTAACCCGCGCGTGGGTTGACCAGGCAGGTTGCCCGCTCATTGGTGAAGGTGTGATCCAGGCAGGCCTGGTTACAAGCGATGCAGTGGTTGATCAGCTCCGCCTCGCCTGCCGCAGCCCGGTTAACGAATCCAGCATCCGCCAGCATCGGGCGGGCCAGGGAGACGAACTCGCCGAAGGGTTCGCCACCGGTGCGGGCCTCGCCACCCTCCGGGTTGAAGGAGCCGTCCAACAGCTGCTCGGCGACCTGCGGGGTGTTGATGCGGTTAGCGATGACCACCGGCACATCCACGACCTTGCGCAGCTCGGCGGTCGCCCAGGCGAAGGCGCCACGCGGCACGGAAGTGACGATCGTCGGAACCTGTGCCTCGTGCCAGCCGATACCCGAGCTGAACATGTCCACCCCGGCGTCCTGCAGCTGGCGGGCCAACTCGTGGATCTCCTCCTGAGTCTGGCCACCTTCGACCAGGTCCAGCACCGAGATGCGGTAGTCGATGACGAAGTCCTCAGGGACCGCGGCACGAACCGCCTTGACGATCTCGATCGGGAAGCGCATCCGCTTCTCCGCAGAACCACCCCAGTCATCGGTGCGCTGGTTCGTGCGCTCCGCGAGGAACTGATTGATCAGGTAGCCCTCGGAGCCCATGATCTGCACGCCGTCGTAGCCGGCATCCTTGGCATACTTCGCCGCCTCGCCGTAGGCCTTGATCGTCGCGCGAACCTCCTCGTCGGAGAGCTCGCGGGCCGGGAACGGGGTGATCGGGGACTGGGATGCGGACGCGGAGACCGACATCGGGTGGTAGCCGTAACGGCCAGCGTGCAGCAGCTGCAGGATGGCCAGCGCACCCCCGGCGTGGGTGGCCTCGGTGACCTGGCGGTGGGCGTCGGCGATTTCCTGGGAGTTGAAGGGCTGACCAAAAGGCGTCAGGTTGCCCTCCAGCACGGGCGGGTAGCCACCAGTCACGATGGCTGCAACACCGCCCTCCGCGCGTTCGCGGAAGAACTCGGCCAACTTCGGGGCGTCCTCGAGCTTGTCCTCGAGGCCGGTGTGCATGGAACCCATGATCACGCGGTTGCGGAAAGTCTTGCCGCCAACCTCGAGGGGCGAAAGCATCGTCGGGTACTGGGGTTCTCCCGCCGCACCAGAATCGGCGGAAGAGCTGGAAGCGTTAGTGAATGCGGGGCTTGTCATGTTGCTGATTTTGCCCTAGCAAAGTGCCGAAGATGCGCAAATGCAATAAAAAGAAAAGCAAAAACGACTCGCCCAATCCGGCACCGTAGGATGGGCAACATGCAGCAAGATTTTCCTGTCGTGCCTATCCGTGACACCGAGATCCGGCTGGGGCAGTTCCTGAAACTCGCCAACCTCGTGGAAACCGGGGGAATGGCCAAGGACGTCCTCGCCGAAGGGGCGGTGTCGGTCAACGGCGCAGCCGAAACCCGCCGCGGCAAGGCCCTGCGAGACGGCGACCAGGTGACAATCACCGACCCCGAGACCGGCACCACCCTCGGCGCAGAGGTCGGAGCGAACGGCCGTAGTGTTGCCGATAGCGAAAACCTGGCTGAAGAGGACGACCTTGGGGAGTTCTTCGATGAAGCCACTGCCGATGACGACTTCGACCCCGAAAAGTGGAGGAATCTCTAATGCCCGCTATGCAGGCGCAACCAGGCATGCCGCTGTGGCTGGACCTGGCAACCACCGATATTGATGCCGCGAAGCGCTTCTACGCCGAACTCGTGGGCTGGGAATACCGCGAGCACGGCCAGGGCTATGCCGTCGCGACGAAGAACGGCATGCCCGTCGCCGGCATCGGAGCCATCCCGGAGGAAAAGATCTCCATGTGGGGCCTAGCGCTCTACACGCCGAACGTCACGGTCGCTCACAACGCCGCCGTCAACGCCGGTGCCCGCTCCGTCCTGGAGCCTCGGGTGCTCGGGGCCCCGGAAGGGGAGGGCGCCGATGGTGAGACCGACCGCGGCGAGATGGCCGTGGTCATCGACCCCAGCGGGGCGGCCATCGGCCTGAAGAATCCTGCGGATGAGCACGCGCTCTTCGCCGCAGGTGAGCCGGGCACGCCGGTATGGCACGAGCTCATGGTCGGCCAGGGCTGGGACGAGACCCTGGAGTTCTACCACGAGCTCGCCGGCTGGGACATCCGCGTTGATAAGAACTCCGACGGCAGCCGCTACGCGCTCGGCGAGTTCGAGGGCGCAGCACTCGTCGGCCTCTGGGATACCCAGAAGATGCAGCTGCCCTCCATGTGGACGCTCTACCTGGGGGTCGCGGACATCGACGCCGCGGTGGATACCGCCCGCGAGCTGGGCGCCCAGATCATCCGGGAGCCCTTCGACTCCGAGTTCGGCCGGGTCGCCACCATCACCGATCCCACGGGCGCGCTGCTGAATCTCACCGAGGTCGAGGAGTACGTCCCGGACGAGACCGAGGACTTCGAGCCCGACCTCTTCGCCGACCTCTAGGCCGCGTAGCTACCAGATGGTCACGCGCTGGTCCTCGGCCAGCCACATGCCATCGGCCTCGGTGACCTCCCAGGCCTGGTAGAACTCCGGGATATTCGACGCGACCACGTTGCAGCGGAACTCCGCCGGGGAGTGCGGGTCGATGGAGATGTACTGCGCGGACATCTGCGGGCGGATGGCCGTCTGCCACACCCGAGCCCACTGCAGGAAGACGTGCTGCAGCGCCTCTCGGTACTCCGCGCTCGGACCCTCGGCGGTCTCCACCGCCACGCCCTGGTCGTTCAGGTAGCGGCGCAGCGCGACGATGGCGATGCCCAGGCCGCCGAGGTCGCCGATGTTCTCGCCCAGGGTGAAGGAACCGTTGACCTTGTGCGCGGTCTCCCCGCGCTGCTTCAGGCCAGTCGGCACGAGCCCGTCGAACTGCGCGACGAGCTTGTCCGTGAGCTGCGTGAACGCCGCACGGTCCTCCTCGCTCCACCAGGAATGCAGGTTGCCGTCGCCGTCGAACTTCGAGCCCTGGTCGTCGAAACCGTGCCCGATCTCGTGGCCGATGACCGCGCCGATCGCGCCGAAATTGCTGGCGGCGTCGGCGTCCATGCTGAAGAACGGTGGGCGCAGGATCGCGGCGGGGAAGGTGATGTCATTCATCACGGGGTTGTAGAAAGCGTTGACGGTCTGCGGGGTGGCGAACCAGGTCGCAGGATCCGTGGGCTTGCCCAGCTTGTTGATCTCGTAGTCGTGATTGAAACGGCTGGCCGCCCGCACGTTATCCAGCAGCTCGGCCCCGCCTGGGGCGAACTCCAGCCCATCGAACTCGCGCCACTTCTCCGGGTAGCCGATCTTCGCGCTGAACTTACTCAGCTTCACCAGCGCCTTTTCGCGGGTGGCGGGGGTCATCCACTCCAGGGTGGAGATGCGCTCGCGGTAGGCCTCGATGAGGTAGTCCACCAGCTCGAGCATCTTCTCCTTATATTCCGGCGGGAAATGCTCGGCGACGAACTTCTTGCCGACCTCCTCGCCGATCGCGCCCTCGACCAGACCCAGGCCGCGCTTCCAACGGGCACGCTGCTCCGTCGAACCGCTCAGGGTGCGGCCGTAGAACTCGAAACGCCGGTCGGTGAACTTCGCAGGCAGGTAAGGCGCACGGGAGTTCAGCACGCGCCAGGTCGCCCAGAGCTTCCAATCGTCCAGCGGCACGCTGCCAGCCAGCTTCGCGACGTGCTCGATGAAGCTCGGCTGGCTCACGATCACACGCTCGGCAGCCGCGCTACCAGCGGCAATGCCGGTGGCCTCGAACCACTCCGCGAAGGGGAAGCCCGTCGGCAGGTCCGCCACCGCCATCGGGTTGTGGGTCTTATCCGCATCGCGGCTGGTCACGTTATCCCAGTGACCCTCGGCAAGCGTGGTTTCGAAGCGCAGGATTGCCTCGGCGGCCTCCGCGGCGCCCGCACCCGCGTGGCTCCCAGGCAGAGCCCGCCCCTCAGCGAGGTAGAGCTCCAGCATGTCCGTCACATACTCGCGGTAAGCGGCCAGCGTCTCCTGGTGCTGTTCCTGCCGGTAGTAGGCCTCGTCCGGCAGGCCTAGCCCGGATTGCACCAGGTAGGCGCGCTCGGCATCGCCCTCGGCGTCCTTGGCGACAAAGTAGCCCGCCACGCCACCGACGCCAGCGCGGTCCAGCTCACCCAGCTCGATGGCCAGCTCGCGAATGTCCGCGGCGGCGTTGATCCCGGCCAGGTCGGCGTCCAGCGGTGCGAGCCCGGCCGCCTCGATGCCCTCCTCATCCATAAAGGAGGAGTACAGCGCCCCGATCTGGGAATCGGCGGGCTGGGCCTCGACGATGGCGCGGACGTCCTTCTCAGACTGGTCACGCAGCTGGTGGAAGGTGCCGTCGACGGCCCGGTCTGCGGGAATCTCGTGGCTGGCCAGCCACTGCCCGTTGACATGGCGGTACAGGTCCTGAGCAGGCGAAATAGTCTCGCCCGCGGCGGCCTCGGTGATGTTATCCGGCAGTTCCGGCTGGCTGGATGTTGTCTTCTTTTCGCTCATGTTCCCCCACTGTAGTGCGCGCTGCAGACACGGCGTCGTCTTCTCTTTTTAGGACGTCACCCCGGTCGGCGACCGTGCCACCCGCCGGACCAGTGTTGGTGGACATGGGGTGTGTCTGGGGCGGGGGCTACGATGAAAAAATGGATCGGAGACAGTTGACGGCCCCGAGCGTGCCGTTCGGGAAGGCGCGGCGAAACCGCTACGTCGCCGCGGTGGGAGCAGCGGCCGTGGTGGGTCTCGCGGGGCCGGTGGCGGTGAACGCCGCGCTGAGCGCCGAGGCGCCGGCTCACTACGCGAACCCGGCGGAGGCTTTCGATGAAAACCTGATGAGTTTCGCGGACTGGCCCCTGGACTTCGGTGTGCTGCGTGACTGCGCCGCACCGATCACCGAGGATGCGATGGTCACGCCGGAGTTCTCCTGCCCTTCCTCCCAGGTGGAGGTCGTGAGCATGCTCTCGGTAAAGGACCAGGCGCTGGCGGTGGACCGGGCGATCCGGGCGATTAACTTCGCGGATCTGCAGAGCATGCGACCCGTCCGGTACACGGAGACCGCACTCGAGATCGCCCCGGAGCTGAAGGAGCGCACCGGGGTGACTGACGTCTGGGTGACCGACTACTACGAGGTAGCCGCCGCCAACGACGAGGGCGAGGACGTCGACCCATTTTCCGATGCCGACCTCAGTCGGACGGTCGGGTTCTTCCGCGAGGATGACGGCGGGGGCGGTGAGGGCACTCTCGTTAGCCTGCAGGTCACGGCCCGGGGAGTGGATAGCACGAAGGCGATGGTCAACGAGCTGCTGAAGACCGCCGAGCTGCGACCAGAGGCCGTCACCGAGGTCTCTCCACAGCAGCAGGAGGGAGGCCGATGATGCTGCCGGAACAGCAAACCCAGGGGCGCAGCAACCCTGCCGACTCGACACCGCAGAGGAGCGCCCTGCCACTGCCGATCTCCGAGGCTGGCTCCGCGCTGGGCATGTCGCCGGAGGCTGCCTCGGGTCCCCGCATTCGGCGTGGTGGGGTCTATATCTGCTTCACCCTGCTGGCGGTGCTCTGCACAGTATTGGCCATCTTCGCGCTGCTGCTTGCGACGCCGTCGGCCCCTGGGCTGCCACTGCTGGTTGCCCTTGGCATCTCCATTGCTCTGGTTGCCGTGGCCTGGTGGGGGCTCAGCCATCTGCGCTGCTACCGGGGTACGCCGCGACGATTGGTGGCCATGGCGCTGTGGTGGGGTGCTAGTGCCAGCAGCGTGCTTGCGATATTCACCGCGGCGGATGCGGCCAGCGAGATTCCGGAGAAGCTTGGCCTGCCCATCCTCTCGACGGCTTTTGGTGGGGCCTGGCCGGAGGAGATCACGAAGGCCCTGGGTATCTGGATGCTGCTGTGGATCGGCCGCGATTGGTGGAACCGGCCGCACCATGGCCTGCTCGCCGGTGTGTTCGTTGGCCTCGGAATGGAGGTTTACGAGAGCTCGCTCTACGCGCTGTTCCTCGGCGTGCTGCATCCCTCCTCGGACGTAGTGGGGGCAGCTTCTGCGTACGGCATGCGGCTGCTGTTCGGTATCGGCCTGCACGCGGTATTCAGCGGCCTCGTTGGATACGGCATCGGGCGGGCGCTGTGGGGGCCGCGCGAACGGAGCCGAATGTGGCGCTTCGGGCAGGTCTTCGGCTGGGGTTTCGCCGGTTTTGCGCTGCATTTCTTGTGGAATATCAGCTGGCCGGAGCCAGCGGCACTGTTCGCGATGGCGGCCGTATGGGTCGCCGGGGTTGCCGCGTTAGCCACGTGCTTCTACCGGGAGGAGAAGGCATTGCGGCAGGTCGAGGGCGGTTTCAGCGAGCCCTAGCGGGCGCCTCGCCCTGGGTCGCGGTGCCGCCGCGACGGGGAAAAAACATAGCCCCGCAATGGGGCTTTTGTTAATTACAGTGGTGTAAGGTGCTGGGGATTACGTGCGATACAGGTGTGAAAAGAGTGAAAGTTGGGTACTCTATTCCACATGCGTTCACTGCCTTGGCGCCGCACGCGCCGTACCTCGACCCCTGCACGCCTCACGGCAACTGCCCTTTTGGGCACCTCTGCCACCGTCGCCGCGCTGATGGCGAGCCACGTAATCCCGGTGCCCTCCTGGGCCATCCCGGGTATCGACGTCGCCTCCCACCAGCACCCGGGTGGCGCAGCCATCGATTGGAACACCGTCGCTGCCAGCGGCCAGAAGTTCGCCTTCGTGAAGGCCACCGAGGGCACCAACTACACCAACCCCTACTACGCCTCGGATTCGGTAAAGGCCCAGCAGGCCGGCATCATCCCGGGCAGCTACCACTACGCCCGCCCGGGTTGGAATGATCCGCGCGCCGAGGCCCGGTTCTATGCCTCCGTGATCGCGACCGGCCCGCAGCCTTCCCTGCCGCCGGTCCTCGACCTCGAGGAAGATCAGGGCCTTAGCCCGGAGCAGCTGCAGCACTGGGTGCGTGAATGGATCGACGAGATCAAGATCCAGACCGGCCGCCAGCCGATCATCTACACCTACTACTCCTTCTGGAAGCAGAAGATGGCGAACACCACGGAGTTCTCCGAGTACCCGCTGTGGCTGGCCTACTACTCGAACAGCCTGCCGGGAGACATCCCGGGCGGCTGGGACAAGGTCACCTTCTGGCAGTACAGCGGCAACGGTTCCGTCGACGGCGTGATCACCGACGTCGACTTGAACGAGTACTACGGTGACGATGCCCAGCTCCAGGCCCTCGCCGGCGACATGGCGGACAATTCCCCTGCCGGCGAGACCTCCAACCAGCTGGCAGCGACCCAGCCGATCGTCGAGAAGGAAGCTCAGATCGTCAACGAGATCGAGCACCAGACCGGCGTCAACATGCCGATCACCTCGGACTTCGTGGTCCAGCTGCTCGGCGTCGTCGGTGGTCGCGTGTCCCCGGAGACCTTCATCAACAGCGCGCTGCCACAGCTCACCGCCCCGGTGGCCGCAGCGATCTCCCAGCAGCTCGGCGTGCCGCAGGACCAGGTTGCGGAGAAGATCCAGCAGGGCCAGGAGCTCCTGCCTGCACTCACCGCGCTGGCCGGCGCCCTGGGCGAGGCACGCCAGAACGGTGGCGTGCCCACCGAGGCGATCCAACAGCTGCTCAACATGGCGGGCCAGTCCGGTGCCCTGGGCAGCGCCGGCAGCAGCTCCAGCGTTGACCTGGGCCAGCTGCTCCGGGTGATCCAGACCGTCGGCGGCACCCAGGACTGGGCAGGCCAGTTGCAGAACGGTCAGCTCAACGTCGACCCGAACGCACTCCAGGGTCTCCTACGCGCCCTGAGCTAAACGCCGGAGCACACCCGCTCGCCAAAGTTAAAGCCCGCGGCTCCTCTCGAGGTACGAGGAGCCGCGGGCTTCGTCGTTGCCGGGGCAGTTAACGCTTGAGGCAGCGGGCGCTTGAGGCAGCTAGGACTGCTCGCGCACAGCTAGTGTTTCTCACCCACATGCGCTGCCAGCCTGCCGTTGAGCCGGCAGGCCAGCCGCTAACTATTCATCGTTGTACTTCATCGGGCCGTTGTACCAGAAGCCCGAGCGGGTCTTCTCTTCGACGTCCACCTCAACCGGACGCGGCTTCTCGCCCGTGGCATCCGGGAAGGTCCGCAGGCGGTCCAGCACACCCCAGTCCCGCAGCCAGTCATCCTTCAGGTAAGTCGGCAGCTCCGTGGCCTGAGTGCTCATCTGCACCAGCCCCACGGAACCACCACCGGCGTAGTCCATCACCGGGGTAAGGATGCGGCGGGCGGAGTGATCCGGCGAGATGCGGAACTCCGGCACCTCAGCCACGCCCACGTTGTGGTCGAATGGCCGCTGGCACGGGAACTGGAAAGCCGTGGCCCAGTCCAGCAGCGCCGGAGCCTCGGAACCCACGTAGTCATTCAGCGGCTCCAGCTTCGGGGCGCGGGGCGGGGTCAGCGCCAGCCATTCGGATGGGGTGAGGTTCGTATCCACGGCGACGATGCGGATCTGATCCGCCTCCTCCGGGATCCAGTCCATCGGAATGCGCAGGTTGCGCCACTGCGGGGCGGTGCCGATGTCCAGCGGTAGATCCTCGCCCAGCGGCTCGAAGTCGTCCTGACCCTTGCCGGTCGACTTGCCGTACTCCACCTTGACCAGCTGCCCGTACTGGAAAACATTGTCGGAATCGAAGTGACCAATGGTGCCCGCAGCGCTCAACGTGATCAGCGGGTGATCCTCCCGGTTCTCCGGCAGGGAGTACCACTTGGTCGTCGTCGAGGCGGAGAACTGCGGCCCCTCCTGGAAGGAGCCGACCACCGGCACGCGCTGGGGATCCAGCTCGAACGGCAGACGCGCGTGCGAACCGTTCACGCCTGGCTTCGGCAGCAGCCCACCGGCGGTGCCGGAATCCTGGCCACCGTCCGCAGCCTCTGCGCCACCGCTGCGGTCTCCGGAGGCTGCGGCGTCGTCGTTCCGGTCATTGGACGAGGCGCCAGCGGTGCCGTCCGTGTCCTCGCTGCTGGCCTGGCTGGCTTCCTCGCTCAGATTCGTGCCGCTGCTCGGCTGATCGCCATCCAGCTTCATCGCGGTTTCCACCGAGTTCTGGCTCACGGCATCCTCGCCACGACCATCCGGGTCGATGTGCGCCGGGATGCGGTTCGGCAGGAAGCCAGTGGAGTCCTCGGTGGTCAGGGAGTCACCGATCGGCGAACCATCGGCCACCTTGAGCAGCGAATCATTCGTATTCGTCTCCACGAGGACATCCTCGGCCAGCTGGCAGCTGTGCCCAGCCAGGGAGACGGCGTTGCCCTTGCCGATCGAGTACGCCGGCCACTGCGAGATGAAGCCCTTGCCCATCGACGCGATCGAGAACACCAGGGCCAGCATGGTCAGCGCACCGATCGGTGCCGCGGTCACCATCGTGATGCGGTACTTGCCCTTCCGCTCCGCTACGTCCTTCGCCGCACCGTCATCGGTGCCATTATCGACGTCGGCAGCCTCGCCCGCGGACTGGGCGCGCGCCTTCTGAGCGTCCGTGCGGTACCCCAGTAGCACGCCCCAAATCAAGGTGAGCAGGGCAATGACCAGCATCACCGTTGAGGCCTCAATACCAGCGACCTGGATCGTCTTATCCCACCACGGAACACCGAAGCTGGAGACGTACCACCAGCCATTCGTGCCAGAGAGCGCCAGCGCGAAAAGCATGAGCGTGGTGCCCAGGAAGAGCACGCGGTTGCGCGCGGAGCTCGCCGAGAACTGCGAGGCGGCCACCGCCGCGAGCCCGATGAGCGCGGCACCGATTCCCGCGTAGACGCCGAAGTGGTGCGTCCACTTCGTCGGCGTGAAGACCATGAAGAAGGCCGTGCCGAGGATGACCAGAATCAGGCGAATGGTTGGGGCCTTCGCCGCGCCCGGAACACGCCCGTTGCGCAGGATGGAGGCCACGACCACGCCGAGGCTGAAGATCATCATCAGCACGATGAAGCGGCGCGCGAAGGAGCCGTCGGTGGACTGCTCCAGCAGGGAGGTGTAGCGCACGTACTCCTGGTACCAGGACAGCGACGGGCCCCGGTCGGAGCGCACGGCGATGGCCTCGCGCACGGTGCTGAACGTCTGGTCACCGAACACGCCGACGAGGATCGCGGTACCCGCGGCGAGGAATGGTGCGATCTGCGCGAGCATCCCGCGGATCACCTTCCCGCGGCTCGCGCCCTTCTCCGCGCCCAGCCACGGCAGGCGGCGCACCGCGATGCGGATCAGGGCATTCAGGGAGACCAGCACCGCCGCCACGGCCATCAGGCCGGTCGGACCCGCACCCAGCGCCAGGGTGGCCAGCAGCGTACCGATCGCCGCCGGCAGCAGCCGGTGGGTGGCGATGGCTCGCTCGAAGGAGACCCAGGTCAGCAGCGAGAAGACCGCGATGATCGGCTCCGGGCGGGTGCCGTTATTGAAAGCGATGAAGAACATCAGGAAGGCCACCGCGGTGGTCCAGTGCGCCACGGCGCGCTGGTTAACCTTCACGCCCAGGCGCGGCAGCACCTCGCGGGAGAGCACCAGCCAGGTCACCGCGGAAGCCAGCAGGGCGGGAAGTCGCATCCACAGGGAGGTGGAGGAGACGTTGACCATCAGCGCCAGCAGGTCGTAGAACGGCCAGCCGAAGGGGGACTCCGGCACGCCGAACCAGCGATAGTAATTGGCCATGTAGCCGGACTCGTGGCTGGCCCGGGCCATCGTCAGCAGGTAGCCATCGTCGGCGGTATTCGCGCCGATGAAGAACCAAATCAGCAGCACGGCACCTACGAAGCCGTCCACCCAGCGGGGCTTCCACCAGTCCTTCTGCATCAGGCGACCGGAGCCGGTGCGCCCGTCCAACTTGTCGATCTGGTGCAGCGCCCACAGCGAGACGACCATGAAGGCCAGGCCGAGCCACATGACGATGTTCTTCAGCAGCGTCGGAGTACTCGAGAAGCGAGAATCCACCTTGACGTCGGCCTTGAGCCCCGCATCGGCTGCGGCCTTCGCGTTGTCCGGGGTGTTCTCGAACTCGGTGTAGATGCCGGTCAGCATCGGGCGGGTATCCCGGTCGATATCGCCGGAGTACACCGCAGGGTCCAGCTCTTCGCCGTCGGTTGTGGTGCCGTCCACCCAGACCCGGGTGACCTCGGCATCCGAGGTGATGCGCAGCAGGGCATCATCGGAGAGTTCCTTGAGGTCCTTCTCCTTGAGGGAGAGCGGCACCACGTTGCGGATGATGACGTCCAGGCCGGAGTCGGTGTTACGGACGAAGAGCCCGCGCAGCGTCTCCTCCTTCGAGCCCTCCGGCACGGTGGATAGGACGTTGCTCTGGCCATCGTTGAGCTTGTCGATCTCGGAGAGCGGGATCGAAACGTCCAGGCTTTCTGGGGAGTAGCTGATCAGCGGTGCGGTGACGCTACGCAGGTCCCCGTTCTGTGGCCAGGAAAAGGAGGACTGCTCCTGGTTGACCGGCAAGAATGGAGTGGCGATGAAAAGCAAGAAGCCCAGCAAGCCGGAGACGATCGCGAGGGTCGTGATCCGACTGCTGGTGCCACTCTTCGGGGCCTGGCTCGCCTGTGGCGGCGGGGCGGAGTTCGCCCCGCTTCCGGGCCCTTGATCTGGCTGTTTATTATTCTGCTGCTGCACCGTAGACACGGCTAATAACTGTACGTTACCGCCGGTCAAATGTGGACTAGTACGCGCGTGGCCTTAGTTACGCACGGCGACGGCGAACGGCCCAATCTGCGTGACATCCCAGTGCTTCTGGAACGCGCTCGCCGGGAAGTGGACGGTGCGGAAACGGACGTTCGGCTGGTTCGGGTAGATGTCATCCGCGATGAGGTAGGAGAACTCCGCTTCTTCCATCGGGGTGGCGTCGCGACCCGCCGGCCCACCTTCCTCGGCTGGCACCTCGCCACGCAGGACGAGGGCGTCTGGCGCGGTCCACCCTTCTTCCTCGGCTGCCCGATCCATCGCGGCGATGAGCTCATCTGGGTCGGTGATCTGTGTCCAGGACTCGATCTCCTCGTTGCGCCGCTCGAACTCTCCCAGCGGGTTGGCGTAGTGGGCAGTCATCGCCTGATACACGTGATAGGGGTAGAAGCTCATGAAGTGCTGCTCATCGGTGAGGATGGTCGCCCCGGAGCGCTTCCCCAGCTTCTCGGCGAGGTGCTCGTCGATCTGCGCGTAGTAGACGGTGGCGTCCGCGGGCATGCGATCGCCGCGCATGGCGTTGCCGTCAGCGTCCGTGTAGGCGGTATCGATCTTCTTCTCGTGATTCATTGGGATATCGATCGCGTAGTAGAGCGTCCCGAATGCCAGGATCGCGGCGAACACGCGCGTCACACCGCGGGACTTCGCGGGGTCCACGGTCGCCGGGTAGAACTTCGGCATCCCCACACCCCGCAGGTCGATGATCGCCAGCGCGCCGGCCACGGCAAAGAGCAGCGCGATCGGCAGCGCCACGCGGAATCCCAGCAGGGTCGTGCCGAGCAGCGGCATGGCCATGGAGGCGACCGCCCAACCGTAGGCGGTGAGGATGCCGACCAGCAGGGCGCGGGCGTCGTCCTGACGGTGGCGGGCAACCAGCCAGACCAGACCGATCAGGGTCAGAACACCGAGCGCGGAGAGGTCGAAGAAGGGCATCATCAACGCGGTGCCATCTTCGGGGAGGTAGTGCTGTGCCTTGCCCGTTGGACCGTGGGGCTGGGTGCGTAGCGCGCGCAGGTAGGGGAACCAGCCAAGCAGCGCGATGAGGATCGAGCCGACCCCCATGGCCAGCAGGCTCAGCAGCGGGCGGATTCCCTTCTGCCGGATCGCGGCGGCGATGGCCATGACCACCACCGAGAGTGCAGAGAGTGCCGTGAAGAGGGTGTACAGATTGGCAGAAAGTCCCAGGTAGACCATCACGCCGAACAGTGCCCAGCGGGAGCCGAGCAGTGCGTGGCGGGTCATCACCATTGCGGCTGGCATGCCCACCGCGACGATGGCCGCGTAGGGCTCCTCCGGGGCTACGTGCAGGGTCGCTACCGCCGTGACCAGCGCAACCGTCGCGCCGGAGGCCAGCGAGCCGGTGAGGTGGCGCCACAGGGGAACGAGCATGGAGAAGGCCGCAGCCAGGGTCATCAACGCCCAGGGCTGGTAGGCAGCCCAGCCCGCCAACCCGGTGATGCGTGCGAAGAGACCGCCGGTGAAGAACCACAGGCCGGGGTAGAAGCTCGGCATGTTCGGGTAGGCCATGTCCACCCAGCCCGGAGTGTCCGTCAGACGGGTCAGGAACTGGGTGCGGAAAGCCTGATCGACGCTCACACCATCCAGGTACAGGCTGGTGGCGGCCAGCGGGATACCGATGCTGGTGATCACCAGGCCCGCTGGAGCAAGGTAGAGCAGCACGGCGAGAACTCGGCGCTGCCAATTCGACCAGTTGGTTCGCGGGTGGAGCACGTAGTACACCGACACCGCAGCGAAGAGGATCACGAGCACAGAGCCGACGCTGCTCAGCGCCTTGAGCACGTAGCTGGTGTTATACGCCGGAAGGCTCGGCCTGGACATGATGAACCAGGCCACGACCGTCGCCACTGCCGCGACCGCGCCGGTGACCAGCATGTGCACGATTGTGCGCAGCGGGCTCAGGGCATCGGGCTGCGTTTCCGCAGTGCTGAATCCAGTGACGGATGCTTGGTTGTGCTCGACGGTCGTTCCGGTGTGCATGCGTATATCAAAACACATGCACACCGAAGGGCGGATTTAACCGCGCGGGCCGCGGAGCATGATGCCGCGGATCCCGCTGTGGAAACCATCGCGCAGGCCGACGCGCTGCGCCTCCGTCAGGGTGTATTCGTGAAGGGTATCGCAGGCGAACTGCAGGAGTGGGCGGTCGATCTCCGGGGGAAGGCCGCCGCCAGAGAGTAGGTGGGCGTTATCCTTCTGGGCCTCGCTCGCGGCGTTGTCGAACCACCAGACGGCGTACTGCTGGCCGATGTCGTAGGGGTTCTGCTCTCCCGCGGACGCCCAGACTTCGTTGGGGAGCGGGACGTAGCGGGAGCGCAGCTTGCGGTGGCGGGCCATCATGGATGGGTTTGGCTTTGGCTTCCGCGCTGCTTCCGGTGTGTCCTCGGTGGCCGTGGCTGGTTCCTGTGCCTGGGACTGGGCTGCCCCGCTCTGCTCAGCCGCGTTGTCCGGCGTCTTGTTGTCCGGCGCCGCGTCGTTCGGTGCCGCAGCACCCTGAGCTGCGACGGTGTTGGGGGTCGGTTGTGCCGTCGTTTCGGCGGCCGGCTCGGACGTCGCTGGTTCGGCGGAGGCAGTAGGTGCCGGACCCGGCTTGGGTCCGGGCTTCGGCGCAGACTTGGGTGCGGCGGGGTGCGCCGCGGGGCTTGGGGCGGCCGACGGGGACTCTGCCTGCTCATCCGTCGTGGTGGTTGCCGCAGCAGCGTTGGTCTGTACAGCGCTCGCCGGTGCATCCTCGGATCCTGCGGCCGTGGCCGAAGCCTGCTCGGGTGCTGCCGCGGAGGTCGGCTCCGTGGCGGTTTCGGCCGGCGCGTTGTCCCCGGCCGCGGTGTTGTTGCCCGCTTCTGCCGTGGGCTCGGTGACCTGCTTGTTGTGCTCCATTTCCGGAATGACGCTCGGTCCGGACTCTTCGGGCTCTTCTGCATCGCCGAGGGGCTTGAAGTCCGGGCTGGGGCTGTCCTCGCCCTGCGTTTCCCCAGGGATTGGGGTGGTGCTGGCATTGGCGGGCAGCGGTCCCTCCAGGATCTGCAGCCGCATCGTGTCCCGGAAATCCTCGCGAGGGTCGAGGATCGTGGTGGTATCGCAGGCGAAGCGCAGCTGCGAGGACATGGAGTCCCAGCCGAAGCCGTAGAGGTGCACGCGAATGCCCGCATTCACGGCCTCTTCCACGCCGGGCAGCATGTCCGCGTCGCCGGAGACGAGGACGATATCCGAGACGTTGCCACGGACGGCGGCGAGCACCATATCCGCGACCAGGCGGGTGTCCACTGCCTTCTGCGTGCGGCGGTCTCCCCACTCGATGAGTTGGCCACTGCGTAGCTGCACGCCAGGTTCGCTGCGCAGGGAACGCTGGTAGCGGTGTGGTCCGGACTCTGGGATGCCGTCGTACCAAAATTGTCGGTGAATGGGCTGTTTGAGCTGGTCCTGGGCGATACGGCCCAAGGTACAGACGACCTCCGGAAGGTCGATTTCTAATTGCGCGCGGGCGCCGGTTTCCCAGGAGTTATAGAAGCTAGCTAGGAGATAAGAGGTATCGACGAAGATCTGTGTTCGTTCGAGCATGATGGGTCGGTTGTCCGTTTCTTTAGTTTCACAATTTTCAGTGCATTATCCATTGCGCACTGTACTTCTTGAGCGCCTGTGCGCGTGGCGCTTTCCCCTCTAGTGTGCATCAAAGAGTTGTTGTATGGTTGGTTACACAAGTAACTAACCGACTAGGTAGGGCGCGGTGTTGAACCGCAACCTGGTCGCACGGTGAACGTCAACCAAGCCCCATCGAGGGGATCGAACACGAATACAGGGAGGTGCCATGGAGGAAGCCACCACGCCGCTGTTTCAGCAAGTGGCTGAGCTCGTAGCAGATGCCATTGTGGACGGCTCCCTGCCAGAGGGGGAGCGGGCACCGTCGACGAACGAGCTCGCGGCCTTCCACGCAATCAACCCGGCCACCGCCCGCAAGGGCTTGAGCCTGCTGGTGGATGCCGGGGTGCTTCAGAAACAGCGAGGTATCGGCATGTTCGTTACTGAGGGCGCGCGGGAGAAGGTCATCGCGCAACGCAAGGAGGCCTTCGCCGGCCGTTACCTGGTGCCGCTGGTCGACGAGGCCGCGAAGCTGGACATGACCGCCAGCGAGCTCCGCGAGCTGCTGGGCAGCGTCGCTGAAAGCCGGGGGCTCTATGACTGACCCCAACAACGCACCGAAGCCCGTGCCCCGCGGGTTACTCCAGCCGCCAATGCAGAGCACCGGCGAGCAGGCAAAACACTGCCCTTCGAGCGGCAACCAGCCCAGAGCATCACGCTAGACCGTTAAGTCGACGCACCACGCGTCCCACCACACAGGAAGGCACAACAATGAACCACCTGAAAGAAAGCGTTGAAACGAGCATCCCGCCCCGCGCTACACCCAGCATCGAGCTATCGGAGCTGACGGTCAGCTTCGGCAAGAAAACCCACCCGGCCGTCAACGGCATCAGCCTGCAGATCCCGGGCGGCCAGGTCTACGGACTGATCGGACGGAATGGAGCGGGGAAGACCACCCTGCTCCGGGCTATCGCGCAGCAGCTGAACAGCTCCGGCACGGTGGCCCTGGACGGTCAGCCCATCCGCGATAACGAGTGGGCGCTGGAGCGCATCATTCTCGCCGGCCCGGATGCCACGTGGCCGCAGGACCTCCCGGTGCGTAGCGTGCTGCGGATCGCGGAACTTCGCTGGCCAACCTGGGATCAGGCCTTCGCGGAGGAGATGATCCAGGCTTTCCGCATCGATACCAGCAAGCGGTTGCGTGCGATGTCCCGCGGACAGCGTTCGGCGGTGAGCATCATCCTCGGCCTGGCAGCGCAGTGCCCGATCACCCTGCTGGACGAGCCCTATCTCGGCCTCGATGTGCAGAGCCGCGAGGCCTTCTACCAATTCCTCATGGCCGACCTGGAACGCAATCCCCGCACGGTGATCCTTTCCACCCACCACCTCGGGGACGTCGCCCGCCTGCTGGACCAGGTGATCATCATTGACGAGGGCAAGCTCCTGGAATCCGGCCCCCTCGAGACCGTCTCCGGTCGCATCCACCTGGTCTCCGGTCCGAGCCAGGCAGTGTCCGCCTTCCTCGACCAGTGGTCTGCGTCCTTGCCCGTCGCCCCTTCTTCCTTCCTTATTAAGGACGTCACCAGCACCGGTTTGCGCAGGCTGACCCTCAGCTATGACCCCGAGGCTCCGGAGGCCGCGGCGGCAGAGGCGGCGGCGCAACGCGCCGGTGTCCACCTCAAGGCCGCGGACTTGGAGCAGGCGGTGCTCGCGCTCACCGGAGAGGTGGCCGGCGATGAGTAATAAGACGAGTGATCGGCATGCCCAGCCATTGGACGGTGGGATGAAGGTGGCGGAAAGCAAGGGGGTAGCGGGCGAGGCTTCGGCCCAGGTCCAGCGAGTGAACACCCGAGTGATGGGCCGGGTCTTCCTCTTCGCGTCGTGGCGGAGCGTGCTGTGGAGGGTGCTCCTCGTAGTTCTCATGAGCTTCCTCGCGATCGTTGGCGAGGCGGAACACCGGCCAATGAACTTCTTTTATGCCATCTTCCTGGGCGGTGCTGTGGGAAGCGTGCACTTGGTATTCCAGCCGAAGGGCGAAGAACTGCGGGCGTTCGGGCTGACCACGGCGCAGATCCGCCGACTAGCGGCAGCTATGTGGGGGATGGCGCTGCCGGCCTCGGCGCTTTATCTCCTCATTGTCGTGGTGATTTCTCGGACCGCTAGCGGCATGCTGACCTCGGGAAAGCTTCTGCTCTCCTGCCTTGTGGGCTATTTGCTTCTTCTCGCTTACGCCGTCTATCGGGGCTGGAGTTGGCAAGTGGACATCCGCAATGACGCGGTGGGTGAGCAAGACATCCTGGTCCGAGCGGAGAAGGCGAAATCGCGGAAGGCGGCGTCGAGCTCTGAAGGTGGAGCCGTTACCCCGGCAGGCTCGAATGCGGAGGACTTGAGCCGCGAAGAGCGGGCGGCTTTCGAAGCAGACACGGCACTCGACGCGGCGGTGATCCAACCACTGCGCCTGCTGGGGCGCACCCTGGCGAAATGGGAGTGCGGTATCGCCTTGGCTCTTGGCCTCGTGTTGGCATTCTGGCCCTGGGCGGCAGATACGATCGGCGCCTACCTAGGGATCGCACTTGTTGGCGCCCTCATCGGGAGCAGGTGGCTGCTCACTGCGTACGGGCTGCCGAAGAATTACGTCCAGTGGTTGGCCTTTGGCGGCAGCCGGCAGGCATGGCGCCGAGCGGTCCTGGAGGGGACGATCAAGAACAGCTGGTCGCTGCCTTTGGCCATCCTGTTGATCGGATATCCCTCTTTGCTGACTACTGAGAGTGTGCTCCGGGAGCAGTTCAGCGGAACAGAGATTCTGGCAGGTGCACCGATGCTGGGGCTGATCATGCTATCCCTCATTCTGGGCACCACGTTGTTAACTGCACTCGCCACGCTGCGGTGGCCAAAGGCCGGTGCGCTGACGCTTGGGGGTTTTCTCGCCTACGGCTTGGCAATGGTGACAGTTCTCTGTTTCCAGTTGTTCTTCTCTGGTGACGTTGATCCGTTACCGAGAGCGGCCATCGGTGTCCTTATCTCTGCGTTCTATGCGGCGATAGCGGTGTGGGTCTTCTACGCCCGCATCATCAAGCAGGATGCTCGGAATGCCGACCACATCCAGACTTTGGTTGAATAGCGTCCGTGCCCACAGAGAAACTCCAGCTCAAAAACGATGTTGAGCTGGGGTTTTGTGTTTGTTGTGGGGTGTGTGTAGATTATTGATCTGCAAGCGAGGCCGACCGGCCCGGTGCGAACGGGGGAATCAAGATCCTTGAGAAGGGTTTTGCTTCTGTGTTTGCATCTGGTTCTTGGATGGTGTAGCTTAGCAATCCTGCAAGATCGCCGGTTATTACCGGGTGGTTGGATTTCCCTTTCGGTCTTGTTTTCTTATCGCCGTCTTTGGTGAACGCTGAAGTGATCGTGAGTTTTTCTCCGGTTTGCTTCTGGTTCATGTGGGTGATAAGCTCGGAATCCGCCTCAACGTGAAGCGCCACAGTGTTGTGGTTGTGGATTGTTGTGTGCATATGTTGTTTGAGAACTCAATAGCGTGATGAACCAAGCAGATCAACGGTTCTAACACACATTGTGTGTGTGGAATTTGTTTGATTTTTTATACATGACTTGGAACATGATGATGCAGTCTACTCTGACGCGCCACCGATTCTGTGGTGGTGGGGAGTGGTTGATACGTGGGTGTTGTTCATGCCACCGACTGTCGCTTGATGCACTGTTTAGTGTGTTTCGGGGGCTTTGCGAAAAGGTCCTTGATGCAGGTGTCTACACAATGGTTTGTTGTGTAGTGATGGTCGTTAAATGTGGTGCATAACCAGCTCGACACGCTCGTGTGTGGTGATTGGTTGTGAATACGCCTGAAGCTACGCTGAACGTTTTGTTTGGTGCGGTTTTCGTGTCTACTTATCAAGGATTGTTGTCATGTGTTTCTGAGTGACGATGTTAATTTCTTGTCAGTAGTTCTTTTATTATTTTTTGTTTAGCCAGTTGATGTTGGCTCTTCATTGTTTGGGCCTCATGGCTTTTATGGAGAGTTTGATCCTGGCTCAGGACGAACGCTGGCGGCGTGCTTAACACATGCAAG
>NZ_JASPJL010000014.1:0-39404 GCF_030232315.1 Corynebacterium sp. MSK039 | reverse complement strand
GATGCAATATCGGAATCAGACCCTTGAACCCCTCACCGCCTAGAATTAAACCAGTCCAACTTTCGGGGGCTAGTTCACAGAAACCCGGCGGGGGTTGTGTGCGTTCCAGCTAGCTCGCGTCACCCAGCAGGACGACGCTGAGCCAGCTACTTCGCATCGATAAGATCGATGACGAAGACCAACGTGCGGCCCGCGAGGGGGTGCGGGGTACCGGCTGGGCCATAAGCCAGCGCCGGCGGGATCGTCAGCTTCCGGCGGCCACCCGTCTTCATGCCCGGGATGCCCTCCTGCCAACCAGCGATCAGGCCCGAGAGCGGGAACTGAATCGACTCACCGCGATCCCAGGAGGAATCGAACTCCTGGCCGGTCTCGAAGTCCACGCCCACGTAGTGCACCTCAACCATGCCGCCAGGCACAGCCTCAGCACCGTCGCCAACCACCAGGTCCTCGATCACGAGCTCCTCAGGCGCCGGACCAGATCCAGCGTCAATCTGCGGCTTCGACATTCTTTGCCACTCTCCTCACGCCAGCCTTCACAGGCCGGCAAGTTTCCTTCTCAAAGAACAGCCCCGCCCCTGCCCTATGCAGGAGGCGGGGTGTCACAGCACCGACTGTACGTAGCCGGTAATGCCCACGCGAACCACGTTCTCACGCAGCTCGGCTAGCAGCAATTAGCGGTCGAGCTTGCGCTCGCTCTGGCCGGTGTAGATCTGACGCGGGCGGTTGATGCGCGCGGTCGGGTCGTTGACCTGCTCCAGGTAGTGAGCGATCCAGCCCGGCAGACGGCCGATGGCGAACAGAACCGTGAAGAAGTCGGTCGGGAAGCCCATCGCGCGGTAGATCAGGCCGGTGTAGAAGTCGACGTTCGGGTACAGCTTGCGCTCGATGAAGTAGTCATCGTTCAGCGCGATGTCCTCGAGCTTCATAGCCAGGTCCAGGAGGTGGTCGCCGCCCAGGTGATCCAGGATCTGGTGAGCGGACTCCTTCACGATTGCCGCGCGCGGGTCGTAGTTCTTGTAGACGCGGTGGCCGAAGCCCATCAGCTTCACGCCGTCTTCCTTGTTCTTGACCTTGGTCATGAACTCGTCGGCGTTGTCGCCGTTCGCGTGGATGTCCTCGAGCATCTCCAGAACGGCCTGGTTAGCGCCACCGTGCAGCGGGCCGGAGAGTGCGTTGATGCCACCGGCGACGGAAGCGAACATGTTGGCGTCGGAGGAGCCAACCATGCGAACCGTGGAGGTGGAGCAGTTCTGCTCGTGGTCAGCGTGCAGGATCAGCAGCTTGTCGAGCGCGTCGACGACGACCGGGTCGACCTCGTAAGGCTCGGTCGGGTAGCCGAACATGCTGCGCAGGAAGTTCTCGCGAGCATTCAGGGAGTTGTCCGGGTACATGTACGGCTTACCCTGGGATGCGCGGTAAGCGTAGGCAGCCAGCATCGGAACCTTCGCCATGAGGCGGTAGGTGTTCAGCTGCTGCTTCTCCGGGTCACGCGGGTCCAGGTCATCCTGGTAGTAGGTGGACAGAATGTTCACGGAGGAAGCCAGCACGCTCATCGGGTGAGCATCGCGCGGGAAGACGCGGAATGCGGCCTTGAAGTCCTCGTCCAGGAGGGTGTGGCGGCGGATGCGCTCGGAGAACTCCTTGAGCTCATCCTGGGTCGGCAGCTCGCCGTTGATCAGCAGGTAGGAGACCTCGTTGAAGGTGGCCTTGTTAGCCAGGTCAGCGATGTCGTAACCGCGGTAACGCAGAATGCCGTTTGCGCCGTCGATGTAGGTGATCTCGGACTTGGTGGAGCCCGTGTTCACGTAGCCAGGGTCCAGGGTGGTCAGACCGGTTTCGGCCAGCATCTTGCCAAGCGCGACGCCGTCGTTACCCTCGGTCGCCTTGACGATGTCCATTTCGTACTCTCCACCTGGGTAGTGGAGAACGGCCTTGTCCTGATTATCGGTAGCCAATTGCCATCCCTTTCTAAAAGTTCACGTGCGATATCTCCACACGCGGAGTACGTCCGTAGCTAACAGTGTATAGCGCTTGTGGCTCGTCTCGCGGCGTACACCTTGAAACTTTGCGTACTGCACCCGCATCAGCGGGCACCGAGCCGCCAGGCGACTCTAGTGAAGCTCCCTGCCGCTGCCGTTCCACAGCGCCGTGGGATACCCCAGTATCCTACGTCATATGTGAGCTACGCGACATTCTTGGGGTGCGTCGCCACTACCCCCAGCGGGTGGCAACCCCCGGAAGGCCGCCCGCTAAAATGAGAACTGAACCACAAAAGCCCACCACCTCACGCGGCCACGCAGTGAGGCCAGTTAGGACAGCAAGGAAGGTCCGCATCTATGGCAACCCCAAATAACGAACTGCCAACTCTGCCCCAGGAACTCATCCCCGGCGACGGTCGCTTCGGCTGTGGCCCATCCAAGGTTCGCCCAGCCCAGCTGCAGGCTATCGCCGATAGCGCAGCCATCATGGGCACCTCCCACCGCCAGGCTGGGGTCAAGGACGTCGTCGGCAGCGTCCGCGAGGGCCTGAGCGAACTGTTCAGCCTCCCGGAGGGCCACGAGATCGTCCTCTCCCTGGGTGGTGCGACCGCATTCTGGGACGCCGCGAGCTTCGGCCTGATCCGCAACAAGTCGGCCCACCTCACCTACGGTGAGTTCTCCGGCAAGTTCGCCACCGTCTCCAAGAAGGCGCCGTGGCTCGACGCCCCGGAGATCATCGAGGCGGAGCCAGGCACCGCACCGTCCCCGTCCCAGCTGGATAACGCGGACGCCGACGTCGTCGCATGGGCCCACAACGAGACCTCCACCGGTGCGATGGTGGACATCACCCGCCCGGCTGGCGATGCGCTCGTCCTGATCGACGCCACCTCTGGCGCCGGCGGACTGCCGGTGGACATCGCCCAGACTGATGCCTACTACTTCTCCCCGCAGAAGTGCTTCGCCTCCGACGGTGGCCTGTGGCTCGCAGCCTTCTCCCCTGCCGCGATCGAGCGCGTCGAGGAGATCGCCGCCTCCGACCGCTACATCCCAGCCTTCCTGGACCTGAAGACCGCCGTCGATAACTCCCGCAAGAACCAGACCTACAACACCCCGGCCGTCGGCACCCTGGTGATGCTCGACAACCAGGTGCAGTGGATGAATAACAATGGCGGCCTGGACGGCATGGTCAAGCGCACCACTGAGTCCTCCAACCACCTGTACTCCTGGGCTGAGGGCCGTGACGGTGCCAACCCGTTCGTCACCCCGGCCTCCGCCCGCTCCCTGGTCGTGGGCACCATCGACTTCGACGAGTCCATCGACGCCGCCCAGATCGCCAAGATCCTGCGCGCCAATGGCATCCTGGACACCGAGCCGTACCGCAAGCTGGGCCGCAACCAGCTGCGCATCGGCATGTTCCCGGCCATCGACCCGGAGGATGTCAAGAAGCTGACCGCCGCGATCGACTGGATCCTCGATAACGGCCACGCCGCGAAGTAACTGATCCAACGGGGCTGGTTTCTAGCCCCTCCCCTGCGCCGGCCGCGCGCCCGAGAATCACCCGGGCCCGGCCGGCGCCGACGTACCTGCCTGGGGTTCGCACCCAGCCAACCACGGTGACTGCGGCACACCGGCAGGCAATCTCCGTTAAAGTTATTAAGAGTGATTTTTAGGCGTGAGGAGGCCCCAATGAGGGAACTGAAACTGGTAACGACTGACAGCGATGCTCAGTCGCTGGTTTTCGTCCCCGCCGAGGCACCGGCGGGGGCTGAGCCCGCCGAAGAGTTCTTCCTCGCGGTCACCGACGAACTCCGCGAGCTGCTGGGCACGGCTGAGAACAGCGAGTCGGGCTCCGAGCACGGCTCTGAGGAGGTCGTGGACGCTACTGGGGTTTCGGTAGCAGGCACCGAGGCTCCGGATGCCGAAGCGCGGGATGTTTCGGAGGACGACGCCGGTTCCGGCACCTCTGGTGACGGGCTGGCCGCCGCTTTCTCCGAGCTGCGGGAAAACGAATCCCGGGCCCGTGCCGAGCGCGAGCGTGCCCGCCAAACCGAACAGGAGTCCGCAGATGAGGAGCGCGTCCGCAAGGGCTTCGGAACCAAGGCGGGCAGCGGGCGACCGCACCGCACCCGCATCGCACTGAGCCCCCGCGTGATCCAGGACCGGGTTCGCCACGGCGCGAGCATCGCGGAGCTCGCCGAGGAAGCAGATACGGACGAGTCCCGCATCGAGCCCTATGCGTGGCCCATCCTGCAGGAACGCTCCCGCATCGCGGAGCTGGCCCGCTCGGCTCGCCCAGCCACGAGCGAGGGCACATCTGAACACACGCTGTGGGAGGCACTGGCCACCGCCTTCGCCGCGCGCGAAGAGAACGTCGCTGATACCCAGTGGGATGCTCACCAGGATCAGTCCCGACAGTGGGTCGTGACTGTCAGCTGGGCGAAGGCCGCGGCTGGCCAGACCAACACGCACTCCGCTGAGTTCCTCTTCGAGCCCTCCGCTACCGGTGGCCACAACCTGGTCCACCCGCTGGACTCCGTGGCCCGGGACCTGGTGGATCCGCGATTCTCCCAGCCGGTGCGCAGCGTGACCCCGCTGCATCCCGTGGACAACGCCGAAGGCGGTGGTGGCCACCCGGCCGCTGGCGCCCATGACCTGTTCGCCAACACCCAGGGTGGCACGCCCCCCGCGCACCGCGAGGATCAGCGCGCACCGGAGCACAGCAACGCACCGGCGGGCGGCGACGCTGCCGAGTCCGGTGCCGAGCAGGGTGAAGACTTCCTTCTCCACCCGACAGAGGAGCAGGGTAAAAAGCGCCGCCGTAAGGCCGTCACCCCGCACTGGGAGGACGTCCTGCTGGGCGTGCGCACCAATCCGAAGAAGAAGCGCTAAAGCACACCGTCGATAGGGTAAAGCCATGGCCGAAGACACCGCGAACCCCAACCAGGGTGACGTCATCACCCAGCCGCACACGCTGGTCACCTTGTGGTTCGTTAACGTGGCGGATCCCCGCAGCGTGTTGGACGCCGAGCCCGCCCCCGACCGTGGCTTCGCCCGCAAGTACCTCTCCCAAGTCAACCCGGCCTGGCCGCTGACGCACATCGGGGACTTCGACATGACGCGCAGCACCTCCCCCGATGTCCACGAGTTTTACATCGGTGCGTTCCCTGAGGTCTCGGTCGTGCAGACGATCATGCCGGGCCTGCTGCGCCTCTCCGAGATCCCGGAGAACTACCGCAACCTCGTCGCTGCCGCGGACGTGTACGCCACGGCCTACGTGCCCGAGGACGCCGGCGAATCCGAGGACTCCCAGACCTACGCAGGCCTGGGTGGCTTCGCCCACTGGTCCGGCGGCACTCTCAAGCGGGCGTTCAGTGCTACCCGGGAAAACATCCTGGAAGACGTGGGCCTTCCCATGCCCTTTGAGATGCCCTTCTGGGAGGGCAACGCCGAGGCCACGGGCATCCAGCTGCCGTTTATCCCCCACGAGATCGCCGCGGCCGCTGCCGAGGAGTGGCTGGGTTTCCGCACCGACGGCTCGGGCCCCAGCATCCACATCAGCGCCTTCGCGACCGACGGCCGCCCGGAGACGAAGTCACGGACCACCGACCCCTCCCGCATCGCTGGGGTGCGTTCGTCCTCCGCCGAGGACTCCGGGCTGTCCGACACCGACGACGGCGCCAGCTACGACGACTACACCCCTGGTGGTACCTCGAATACTGAGGTCAAGCCGGCAGCCGAGCTCGCAAAGGACGTCGCCGCCGCGACCGGCAGGCTCGCCGTGCGTGGCGCCAAGCAGGCCTGGGGTGGCCGCTATGGGATCAAGAACATGGGCCGCAAGCTCCGCGACGAGGCCCAGCGCCTGGCGCGCAACACCGGCCGGAACTAGCGCACGCATCGGCCCGTTCTAGGGCCTACAGCCCTCCCCTAGTAACGGCTGGCGTAGAAGCCGATTGCGGCGGCCGTCGCCACGTTCAGGGAGTCCGTCCCCGGCATCATTGGGATCTTCGCCCGCACATCAGCCGCGCGCATCGCGTGCTCGGTCAAACCCGGGCCTTCGGCACCGACCATGATCGCGATGCGCGCCCCCTCCCCCTGCTCGCGGCGCACCGCATGCACCGCGTCTGCCAAGCTCAGCTCCGTGTCCGGGGTCATCGCGATGATCTGAAAGCCCGCCTCACGGACCGCGTCCAAGCCGTTCTGCCAGTTCGTCGTCTTCCCCGAAAACCGCGCCCACGGCACGCGCAACACGTGCCCCATGCTCACGCGCACCGCGCGGCGATACAGCGGATCAGCCGTTGCCGCCCCGAAGAGCACTGCATCCACCCCCAGGCCCGCGGCGTTGCGGAACACCGCGCCAATATTCTCGTGATCTCCCACGCCCTCCAGGATGGCGATCACGCTCGACCCTGCGGGAATCCCCGCCAGGACTTCCGGCACCGTACGCTCCGGGATGCGGTCCGCCGCGGCTACCAGGCCGCGGAGCATGTCGAAGCCCGCAACCTCCCGCAGCACGTCGCGGGAGACCTGGTAGACCACTGGTCCGCCGGCCGGCTGAGACGCCGAGCAGGTGACGTTCTGCAGAACGGAGAGCTTGCCCTCGAAACCGACCACCGACCGCACCGGGTACCCCGAGGCCAACAGCCGTGGCACGACCAGCGAGCCCTCCGCGATGACCAGCCCCTTGCCGCCCGGCAGATCGGGCCGCGAATCCGAGGAATTGAGGTCCCGGATATCGTCCAGCCGCGGGTCAGCCGGGTCGGTGATGGCGATCGGGGCCAGATGCACTAGTTAATCGCCCCCAGGATCGGATCCACGGCGAAGTACACGACGAACAGGGCCGCCACGACGTACAGCAGCGGGTGGACCTTCTTCGCGCGGCCCGCGATCACGGACATCACCACGTAGGTCACGAAGCCCACGCCAATGCCGTTGGCGATGGAGTAGGTAAACGGCATGACAACGATCGTCAGGAACGCCGGCAGAGCGATGGAGAAGTCGCCGAAGTCGATGTCCTTGACCTGCGACATCATCATCGCACCAACGATCACCAGCACGGGTGCCGCGGCCTCGATCGGGACGATCTCGTACAGCGGGGTGAGGAACATCGCGGCGAGGAACAGCAGGCCGGTAACGACGTTGGCCAGGCCGGTACGGGCACCGTCGGCGATACCGGATGCGGAGTCCACGAAGACGGTGTTGGAGGAGGCAGACGCCGCGCCACCGACGACCGCGCCTGCGCCCTCGACGACCAGGGCAGTCTTCAGGTTCGGCAGGCGGTCCTCGTCATCCATGAGCTTGGCCTGCTTACCCAGCGCCGTCATCGTTCCCATGGCATCGAAGAAGTTCGCGAGCACCAGCGTGAACACCAGCAGGGACGCCGCGAGCACGCCCACGCGGGAGAAAGCACCGAGGAGGTCGACCGCACCCAGCAGGGAGAGGTCCGGCAGGCCACCCACGGAGTCCGGCAGCGTCGGCACGGACAGGGACCAGCCCTTCGGGTTCGGCTCGCCGTTCTCGAAGGACGCGCCCGACGGCGCGAGCGCCTCGATGACGACCGCAATGATGGTGTTGATGACGATGCCGATGAACAGGCCACCGCGGACCTTGCGGACCACGAGCCCGCCACAGATCAGCAGACCGAGGACGAAGACGAGGGTCGGCCAGGTAGCGATCGAGCCGTTGATACCCAGGCCGACCGGGACGGTGGTGCCAGCGGCATCCGGGACGCGGCGAACGAAGCCGGAGTCCACCAGGCCGATCATGGCGATGAACAGGCCGATACCCACGCCGATCGCGGCCTTCAGGCTGGCCGGGATCGAGTTAAAGACCGCCTCACGGAAACCCGTGACGGCCAGGAGCACGATGATGATGCCGTCGATGACCACCAGGCCCATGGCCTCCGGCCAGGTCAGACCCTCGGTCGCGACGAAAGTGACCGCGACCAGGGTGTTAATGCCCAGGCCGGCAGCGATGCCGAAGGGATACTTGGCAATCACACCGAAGGCGATCGTCATCACACCAGCAGCGAAGGCCGTCACCGCAGCGACGCGGGAGGTGCCCAGGATGTCACCGTTGACGTCCGCTCCCGTACCCAGGATCAGCGGGTTCAGGATGATGATGTAGGCCATCGCGAAGAACGTGACCACACCACCGCGGATCTCGTCGGGGATGGTGGAGCCACGCTCCGTGATGTGGAAGAAGCGATCCAACCCGCTGCGGGCGGGCTGTTGTGGTGGAGCCGAATCTGATGAGGCGGCGGAGGTGGACATGGACGAGCAAAATCCCTTCGGACGCAGTGTTATTTCGCCTAAGAGATTCTCACTTCGCCCCAAGATTCTGCAACTATCGTCACGAGCGCCTCGGGGGTGGCCGGGGCTGGTGGCAGGGCTGCGGTCAGCGCCTGCCTCAAGGCGTGTCCGATCGGTGAGGTAGGGATGCGGCAGCGGGCAGCATTAGCGCTGCGCTAAGCATGGCGCCTTTAGAGCCCGTCGTCGAAGGCGCCGTACTCGCGGCCACCGGTGGAGTCGAACTCCTCCTTCGTCTCCGAATGCGCGCCGCAGCCGTAGGTCGCGTGCACCACGCGCCCATCGGCGGAATATTCATTGGTACACATGCCGAACTGAGTATCGGGGTTATTGATCGGCAGGTAGAAAGCGCAGGTCTTGCAGCTCATCGCTGCCTTCTCCGCGAACTCGGAGTTCGGGCCGAAGTTGCCCTTACGCCACCGCTGCAGGGTCTCGGCCAGTCCCTTCGCACTCAGCGCCTGTGGTGCCTTCTGGTTGCGGGGGAAGTTCTCCAGCTCAGCGCGCCGGTCCTTTTCCAGCTCGCCCCAAGACGCCAGGCGCTCGTCGTCCTCCCGAGGCGGGAGGGTATCGCCGGGGCCCAGGTCCCCCGGTCGCACGCGGTCCTCGTAGGGAACCCACTCGGGCGCGAGCTCGGCCTTCGCCCCCGCTTGGAGGGCGACCTCGTTGACGGTGATCTCCTGGCTGCCCGGCACCGCGGCGAGCACCGCGATCCATTCCCAGTCCTTATATCCGGGGGTGAGGCTCGCGAAGCGGTGAATGGCCACGTGCCCGGAGTCCTGCCCCTGGCGCGGCGGAACCTTCACCCCAAGGTGCTCGCCCACCTCCCCCTCGGCGGCTTCCGTGATTACCTCCCGGGCGACCTCCCGGGCCTCGGCGCTAAAGAGCAGCTGGTCACGCTGTTTCCTGTGCTTAGTCATCACTCCCATTATGCCCTGCACACCACCGAGCGGGGCACAGCCCAGCGCCTGGGGCACAATGGAGGCCATGATCACTGCAGCTTTTGCCCGTTCCGCGCGTCGGCCTGTCCGGCTGACGATCGGTGCGGTACTCGCCGCTGGCCTGCTGACCGGCTGCGGCTCCGCCGACGACGAGGGTGCCCAAGTCACTGGGACCGCCACGATGGAGGAAGGCGCCCGTCAGCCGGAGCAGCTCAAGGCCACCGTGATCGCCGAGCACCCGTGGGATGCCACCAGCTTCACCCAGGGCGTGGAGGTCGTTGACGAAGGAAAAATCCTGGTGGGGACGGGCCGCAACGGCGAATCCCGGATCTACCACAGCACCGTCGACGGCGAGCAGTCCGATAGCCACGACCTGGAGCGCCGCTACTTCGGCGAAGGAGTCACCCGCCACGTCGGTAAGGACGGTCACGCCACCGTCTGGCAACTGACCTGGAAGGAAAACACCGCATTCCGGCGGGATGCCAACACCCTCGAGGAACTTGACCAGGTCCACTACGACGGTGAGGGCTGGGGAATCTGCTCCACCGGGGAGCAACTGGTGGTGAGCGACGGCTCCGGCACGCTGACCTTCCGGGATCCGGAGAGCTTCGCCGCCACGGGAAGCGTGGATGTCACGCGCGGCGGCGAGCCCACCACTATGCTCAATGAGCTCGACTGCCGGGACAACGAGGTCTGGGCCAACGTCTGGCAGAGCGACGAGATCTACCGCATCGATCCCACGACTGGCGAGGTCACCGGGGTCGTGGACATGACGGGGTTGGTGCCCACCGCTCGGCAGGCCGGCGTCGATGTCCTCAACGGCATCGCCCACGTACCGGGAACCGACCGCTTCTACCTGACCGGGAAGCTGTGGGACACGATGTACGAGGTCACCTTCGAGCCCGCGTAGGGACTACGGTGCCACCAGCCCGGCAGCCCCCTCCCCGCTTGCTTGCTTCGGGGGTACGGCTAACACCACCAAGCGCTGCGACTTTGAGCTAGCGCAAGTTCGCATAGCATGAGTAGCCGTGAACTCTTCTAACTCTCAACCGCGCCCCGAGGACACCGAGCAGTTCCTCAAGCGAGCCAACGCAAGCAAGCCGACCCCGGCGGAGGGCGCACCGCAGCGCTCCCGCCCCAGCGCGAAGCAGCGCCGCAAAGCGGAGCAACGCAAGCAGCTGATCACCATGCTGAGCATCCTCGCGCTCGTCGTCGTGATCGTCGGCGCCGTACTGGCGGTGAACTGGTGGCAGAACAACCGCGAGGGCACGCTGCCGGAAGACCAGCGCGTCGTCGCCGTCGTCGGGGATGAAGAGGTAGAAATCCCACCGTATTCGGCCTGCGAGATCGACGACCCCGACTGCAAGCCAGGAAAGCCCTTCGAGCTGGACTTCAAGGGCCAGGACGAAATCACCCTGCGCATCCCGGAGGATGTCTACGACCACGACTGGGCGATGCTCAGCATCTTCGACGACCCGGGCGCGAACGACGAGCAGTACCACAAGGCCAACGAGACTACCGAGACCACGGTGCGCCTGAAGTCAGAGAAGAAGAAGTCCGACGGCAGCAACCCCGAGCTGACCGTGGTGGAGATCCACTCCCTGCTCGTCGGCCGCGACGCTGATGGTGAGGAGACCCCCGTGGCCACGGTGTGGGCTATCTCCCCGGCCGGAAAGTAACGGCCAAGGATAAAAGAAGTGCCCCGGCGATGCCGGGGCACAGGGACCCTATGGGGGCTGATGGGGGCTTAGGAATCGAGCTCGCGCGCGATAGTGCGAAGAATCTCCACGATCTGGCGAGAGTCACGGCGATCCGGACGGCGCCCCGCCTGCAGGACCGGGACGACCTCGGAGTCCAGCAGATTAATGGTGTCCTGCACCATGCCAGCCAGCTGCTCCGGCTTGAAGCGGTGCTGGGCGCGGCGAGGGCCGTCGTCCAAGATGGTCAGGCTGAGCGCCTGCGGCCCGCGGCGGGCAGCGACGAACTCATACTCCACGCGCTGGCCTGGGACGAGTTCCGTGACTCCCTCGGGCAGAACCTGGCGGCCGACGTAGACGTCCTCCTCACCAGGGTTGGATACAAAGCCGAAGCCCTTGTCGGCGTCGAACCAACGAACTTTACCGACTGGCATGTTGCCTCACCTTTCTTCTCTTCCTTACCTTGGCGCGCTGTGCGGTCTCTCCCGCGAAGTTCCACGCGCCGTGGGGCGGGTGCCACAGGCAGCTTCCGCACGTTGGGTGTGCGGTCCCGCCCGGCGTTAAGCCTCCAGGATACTCGCTTCTGCGCGCACCCCTGGGTTACTGAAGAAGCTGAAATTAGCAGGCCGGCCCAGCGAGTGCACAATCCGTAATGCAGGCCACTGCGTGGGGCATCAATGCGCCGAGAACCCACCTCACCCGGTGAAACACGTCACAATCCAGGAAAAAGTTACGATTCGTTATTTTCCGTTAATCGGCAGGTCAGAGGCGTTTTATGAGGGCGCATCGCAGGGCGGGCGGCGGGTTTTCTTTCCGAAGAACGTGACTATTTCGTTATAAACGGCTAGCGTGTGTTCTCAGCACAGAGCAATAGCTCACAGCGTCGCGCAGATTCGCACGGCGCACCATTGAAGTAAGAGAACACGAAACGAACGGTTTTCGGCCTGGTCGCGGGACCGGCCACCGGAAGGGAAACTCAAGAAAAATGGGACGCCACTCGAAGCGCAACTCCATCTCCACCGTCGGCCGCATCGCCGTCGCAGGTGCCGCACTCTCCGCAGGCGCCGCCGCGTTCGCACCGGCAGCCTCTGCTGCACCGGATTCCGACTGGGACCGCCTGGCTCAGTGTGAGGCCGGCGGCAACTGGCAGATCAACACTGGCAACGGCTACCACGGTGGCCTGCAGTTCTCCCCGTCCACCTGGTCCGCATACGGTGGCCAGAAGTACGCGCCGTACGCATACCAGGCAACCCGCGAGCAGCAGATCGCTGTCGCAGAGAAGGTCCTGGCTGGCCAGGGCTGGGGCGCATGGCCGGCATGCTCCGCACAGCTGGGTCTGAACTCCGCCCCGACTCCGCGCAACGTCTCCGCGAAGCCAGCCCCGAAGAAGGCCGCACCGCAGGCCGAGGCTAAGAAGGCTGTCTCCCAGCTCGCCCAGCAGAAGGACGTCCTGGCTATCGATAAGGTCTACCAGCAGATCGTCGACCGCTTCGAGGCAGCCGGCCTGGCGATCCCGGCACCGGTCGAGGAGTTCTACAAGGCTCACCGCGTGACCCTCAACAACCACCTCAACGCGCACAACGCCCGCGTTGCTCAGGCCCAGCAGATCCTGAACCAGTTCGGCCTCTAAGCTCAACGCTTCAAAGCCGAACAGCAAACAGCCCCGGCCAGCGAGAAATGAACTCGCCGACCGGGGCTGCTGCTATTGCCTGTTATTGCCAACCGCTCGTGCCAGTGGCAGCTAGCACTTGATGCTGGCAGCAGGGAACGCGAAAACCGCCGTGGAGTGCTTGAACCCCACGGCGTGAATGCGCTCTTAGCGGTTGATCACCGTGTCTGGGTGCACGTACGGGAGAGTGGAGGAGTCCACCGGCCACTCGATCTCGCCATAAGGGGAAAGAGCGCCTGCCGAGAAAGCCACCAGCTCGGTGACAGCGTGCTGACCCTCTGGAATATCAGTCGGCCACGCCGGGTCTACATAGCCTTTTTTCTTTTCAACGTTCGCCATAGTTTGAGTTTCTCATATCACACCGAAAATCGCACCATAGGAGCCGAAAAACGGCTGACCGGTCCACCCGTTTGGGAAAACCCCGCGCTAAGCCGTCAGCGGGCACGGGTTGGGCGAGTCCACTAGAATGGTGTGCCTATGACTGGCCCCGAATCTCCCCGTGACGACGCGTTTAACCCACCCCTGAGCTATCCCGCATGGCTGCTGGGGCAGGATTACGCGTCACTAGCAGGGCTCCTGGGCCGGCTCCACAGCCGCGGGGCGATAGACCTGCTTGCCCCCACCCCACTCTCCGAGCTCGGCTCCACCGCCCGCGGGGCGTCCTATCACGCCGGCTCCGACACGCAGGCAGGCGCGGCGGGGGCGCTGGACGACACGCTGCTCGATAGCGCCAGCGTGCGCTTCCTCTCTGCCATCGAGCTGCTGGTGCTGCACTCCGGCTTCGAGCTGGACGCCACCCACGAATGGGTCAGCGCCAGCGACATCATCGCGACCGCGACAGAACTGCTGGACATCGCTGGCACACCGGCTGAGCGCCGCCCCAGCCAGTCGGATCTGCTGGCAGCCATGCGCTCCTGCGCGTCGTGGGGCCTGATCTACGGCCCCGAGTGGTCGCTATCCCCCGAGTCGGAGCAGCCTTCCGACCCCGACGCCCTGGACGAGCTCTTGCTCAAACTGCCCGGACCCCTCACGTCCATGTTCCACCCCTCGGTCCGGGAACTGTGGCGGCTCGCTGACTGCAACCGCTGCCCCATCCCCACGGCGGAACTACCCGGCGCGGTGGAGGCCCTCCCCGACCGCCAGCGCCGCCTGCTCAGCACCCTCAACAACGCGGGTGGGGTGGGCCATTCCGAGTCCTTGCGGCCGGGTGCAGACCCCGACCAACCACTACCCACGCTGGTGCGCACCGGGATCTTGGACCAGATCGACGAGAACACCGCTCGGTTAAGCGGCCGGGTCGCGCAGTACCTGCGAGGCACCCTCATCGCCGAGCCCGGCGGGGACTTCCGCCCGGCGCGCCCTATCAACCCAGCTACCGGCGATACCGAGGCCCCTGACCCGGCAGCTTCTGAGGATTCGGCGCCCGAGCCCTCGACCACCGATCCGAATAGTCAGGCTTCGGCCACGGCGGTCGCGAACGTCATCCAGACGATCCAGGATTTAACCGAACTGCTGGAGGAGCTGGGTTCCGAGCCCATTCAGCCGCTGATGTCCGGCGGCATCGGAGTCCGTGAGATGAACCGCATCGCTCGCCGCTGGGGCACCGACTCCGAGGAGGTCGCCCGCCGCCTCACGCTGGCATACGAAGCCGGCCTGGTGGATCTTGGTTTTGCGCACCCTCCCGCCGGAGACGGCCCAGTCTGGGCGCCGACCGAGCCTGCCATGGACTTCCTTGAATCCTCACCGGCTACGCAGTGGGCGATGCTGCTGCTCGGTTGGCACGCTACCCCCTACGCCCCCTGGCACGCTGAGGCGCTGGACGTCCGCGCTTTCCAGGAGGAGTTGCTGGACCCGAATGCGGCACACCTCCGTCAGTTGTTCCCCTTCCTTTTTAGGACGCCAACGGGTACGACGACGAGCACCGCGCAACTGGCCGATCAGCTGTGGCGTGTGCAGCCCTTCCAGGCCTGGGGCACGACCGCGGCGGGGCTGGAGGCGATCGTCGCGGAGTCGGTGGATCTTGGGCTCACCGCGTTGGGCGAGCCCACGGCAGCGCTGTCGGCGTTGAAAATCGCCAGCGAGACCGCTGAGGCGCGGGCCGCCCGGAGCGCAGCTGCGGCCGCCAGTGCCCCAGACGACGGCGGTTCCCCGAACAACAACGATGACGACGCTGACGTCGACGTCCCAGTTGGTCCCCACGGCACGGACGACGACCCCGTCGCCGCGCTGGCAGCGCGCCTAGACGAGCTCCTCCCCTCCCCCGTGAAATACCTCATCATTCAGGGCGATCACACCGTCATGGCGCCAGGCCTGCTGGCCCCGGCGGACGCGGCGATGCTGCGCGCCATCGCGGTTCAGGAGTCCTCCGGCATCGCGTCGGTCTGGCGGATCACGAAGGCGAGCCTGCAGTCCGCGTTCCGCGGCGGGCACCGCAGCGAGGAGATCTCGGAGTTCCTCTCGACCATGACCCCGGGCGGGCTGCCGGCGGTGCCGCAGTCCATCCGCTACCTCATCGAAGACGCCGAACGAGGCCTCCAGCTCTCGGGCAGCACCCCGGAGGACGCCACGGCTAGCGGCGACAGCTCCGTGCCGCACCGCGTGCAGGGAAGATCCCGCCGGCATACCGACTCGCAGCTACGGGAAGCCATCGCAGCCGAGATCGAAAGCTACCGCCGGGCAGCGAATATCGAGAGCAACGCCCACGAGGGCGACGAGGCCACGCTGACCGAGCCCCGCGCCGCGCTATCCGCGCTGCGTCAGGCCTATACCTCGGGCCACCAGGTGCGTTTGAGCTACGCGGAGGCGGATGGCTCCACGGTGAGCGCGTGGATCTCGGTGGTGATGGTGACCGCCACGCAGATCACCGCCGTGAGCGAGCCGGACGGTGAGACCTTCACGGTGCACCCGCACCGAGTGGTCGCAGTCTCCGTCCCATCGCGCTAGCCTGGAGTTTTGACGCTTTTGAGCCCCTGCCTCACCCGCGGGACTCAAAAGCCACGCATGCCCCGGCACGTGAAACCCGTTTTCACGCCGGGAAAACACGTCTTCCAAGGAAAGGACAACGGCTTTGCCCATCGGCGACGGCCCCTTGATCGTGCAGTCGGATAAGACCGTGCTGCTCGAGATCGACCACCCGAAGGCGCAGGAGGCACGTAACGCGCTGGCCCCGTTCGCGGAACTGGAGCGCGCCCCAGAGCACGTGCACACCTACCGCATCACCCCGCTGGCTCTGTGGAACGCCCGCGCCGCCGGCCACGACGCCGAGCAGGTCGTCCACGTACTGGAGGAGTACAGCCGCTTCCCTGTCCCCCAGCCCCTGCTGATCGACATCGCGGAGACGATGGACCGCTATGGTCGGCTCACCTTGGTCAAGCACCCCGCGCACGGCCTGGTGCTCGAGTCCCGGGACGCCGCCGTCCTGGCGGAGATCCAACGGCACCGGAAGATCAAGCCGATGCTGGGCGAGCAGATCGACGCGGACACCGTCATCGTCCACCCCTCCGAGCGTGGTCGACTCAAGCAGGAGCTGCTGAAGGTCGGCTGGCCAGCAGAGGACGAGGCCGGTTACGTGGACGGCGAGGCGCACCCGATCAGCCTGTCCACCGAGCACGAGGACTGGGAGCTGCGCGACTACCAGCAGCTCGCCGCGGACAGCTTCTGGGAGGGCGGCTCCGGCGTCGTCGTCCTGCCCTGCGGTGCTGGTAAGACGATGGTCGGCGCGGCCGCGATGTCCAAGGCGAAGGCCACGACCCTGATCCTGGTGACGAACACCGTCGCAGGCCGCCAGTGGCGTGACGAGCTGCTGCGACGCACCTCCCTGACGGAGGATGAAATCGGCGAATACTCCGGAGAGAAGAAGGAGATCCGCCCCGTGACCATCGCCACCTACCAAGTGGTCACGCGCAAGTCGAAGGGCGAATACCGGGCGCTGGAGCTGTTCGACTCCCGCGACTGGGGCTTAATCATTTACGACGAGGTTCACCTGCTGCCTGCCCCGGTGTTCCGCATGACCTCCGACCTGCAGTCTCGCCGCCGTCTGGGGCTCACCGCCACCCTGGTGCGCGAGGACGGCCGCGAAGGCGACGTATTCAGCCTGATCGGGCCGAAGCGCTATGACGCCCCATGGAAGGACATCGAGGCCTTCCTGGATCGCATGTCCCCCGGCGGTCTCTCGTCCGTTCCCCAGTCCCTGCGGTATTTGATTGACGACGCCACCAGGGCATTCCAGCAGGGCTCCGCCACCGAACCCCACTCGGCTCGTGTCCCGTCTCGCGTGGATACTCCCCAGCGCAACATCATGGACATCACTGGGGACTCCACCGAGATCGCCTCGGAGATCGACGGCGCCGTGGAGGGTTTTCGCCGCGCCCACGACCAGGCCATCGCCGTGGACCCGGCGGACGGCACGAAGGCCTCGGACACCCGGACCTTCCGCTCGCCGCGGGAGATCATGTCCGAGCTGCGCCGCGCCTATACCGCGGGCACACAGGTGCGCCTGCACTACGTGGACTATGCGGGTGCCACCAGCCATGACTGGATCTCCATCGTGATGATGACCCCCTCCACCATCTCCGCGGTGCTCGAATCCACCGGGGAGAGCCTCACGATCCAACCCCACCGCATCGCTGCGGTGGACGTGCCGTGCTAGAGGTTATGACGCAAGTTTATTGAATTCCAGAGAATTTCTGAACATCCGGCGAGCGAAGGAAACGCCCGGCCATTTCCACAGCTGGCTGAGAAGAATCTCCTTCGATTACAAGGGACGCAATCGCCAATTCCCCTGTCGTTCCAGCGAACCAGCCATTGGAAAGCTTGCCATCAATTTCTGCTGTACCAGTCTTTCCGCCAAGTGCACTAAGATCACTCAACGACCTAGCTGAACCGTGGTCAACTGTTGATTTCATCATCGTCCGGAGGCTTTGAATAGTTGTATCGCTGACATGCTGGTCTGCCTGTTTATTCACTACTGTCTGTTCGCCTTGAATGAGCTGTGGAGGAACAAGCAAGCCGCCGTTAGCGACAGTCGATTGCATGAGCGCAATCCCAAATGGACTAGCTAGAACCTCGCCCTGTCCAATAGAAGCCTCCACACGAGGAGCTCCAGCCGGTGTCCGCGGCACCGAACCAGTAAGTGTGGTCATCCCTGGTACGTCGAAGTCGGAGCCAATTCCGAGTTCTAAAGCAGTCCGTTGCAGATCATCTTCTCCCAAACGATCCGAAATGACCGCTTGGGTTGTGTTACATGATTGGGCGAAAGCTTCTTCCAGTCGAACGCTACCTAGATCGAAGTCATGATCGTTGGGAATCTTGCGTCCAGCGACGGTGATATTGCTAGGACAAGGTAGTTCCTCATCCATGCTGACTGCCCCTGCCTCTAGTGCCGCCGCTGTGGTCACAGTTTTGAACGTCGATCCCGGTGGGAATAGCCCGGTGAGTGCGATTGGCCCTTGGTTATTTGCCTTGTCATTTTGCGCAACGGCAAGGACACCTCCTGTTCTAGGATTGAGCACGACTAGAACTGCGGCACGTTGCTCACTGTCCACTGCTTGTTTTGCTGCGCTTTGCAGTGTGTTATCCAGAGTGGTTGCGATTGGCTGAACTCGGCGAGGCGGCTCAGAGGCTACCGTCGTCATACCTTGTGAACTCTCAGCGCGTATCGACCATCCTGAATTAGCATCGAGCACTGACTCCCAATATTTGTTCAATTCAGCATCCAGCGGAGAGTTAAGAGTTTTGGACACGCTTAAGAGACGCCCCTGCTCCACAGTGGAAATTCCCTCAAAGGTCCTAAGTTGCTCTTGTATCTTCCGGAATTCTTCCTGCCTCAAAGTGAGGAGCACGGTGTCTTCATCCTGAGACTCTCCCAAGGTCTGCTCGATCCACTCCTTAGTCGTTGTGGGAGACACTGGTGCAAAAATCTGGGCCAATTCCTGCGCTCTAGAGGCTATATCTTTGCGACCTCGTACCTGAATAACTTTCGTCCAGGTCATATATTCATTGCCCAAGCGATCTTTAATTGGAAGATCGTACTGTTTATCTTCAGCAAAAAAGAGTGCGGAATCATCGCTCAACTGAGCTTCGAAGATCGAAGGCAACCATTGAGGCTTACCATCCTGTCCACTAAGGACGAGCCGACCATTGCTCTCCAACTCCACACCATCTTTGGACCAAGTCACATGAGTATTCTGCTTTCCATTGGAAATATCAGATTTTTCGATGTTGACCTTCACACCATGAAGTGACTGCCGAAATTCATGAAGGGCGCGCTCCGGGTCTGGATGATCCAGATACCGTGCAGCCTTGCTGTCATCTCCCGCGTTGAAAGCTTTGAGAAATACGTCTGAGTCTGATTCCCACGGTAGAGCTGAACAGCTGCTCAACATCACTGCGGAGAGCGAACAGAGTGCAATCACCGACTGACGGAAACGATTGTGCTTAGTCATCATGGGAGTGACGTTAAGTGAGACGCATTGGATGCCACCAATATCACATAATGCAATTGTCTCATTTCATTCACATATAGGCGCTGGTAGAAGTGTGTATTCAAGTGGCAGAAATTCTAACGAAGAGCGTCCACGAGCAGTCTAGCCACTTCGCCAATAGCACCATCGTGAGTACTCATTGCTTGTTCTGGCACCACCTGTTTCAGCATGATGGACACCACAATGGGCTCCTCGCCCTCAACCTGGATAATCGAAGCTTCACCATGGAGAAGTCCTACAGTGCCCGTTTTTCCATAGATATCAACGCCGCTTGGAGGAAAGCCTGAAGGAACACGGTGACGCCACACCTGCAACCCCAAGAGTTCACACATAGATCGACGTACCGCTGCACTATCGTCTTTCCAAACCTGTTCCAAGTCATTAGTTATTTCCGCCAACGAAGAGACTGCAGAAAACGCTATATCTGTACTACTCCCCCCTTGGGATTGAACATATTGACGCAATTGTTTCTCCGCCGTCACTAAGCTATTCCGATCTTGCAAGTCATAATGAGGTGGAAACCGTTTAAGAAATGCTTCTCGAGCCCACGCAGGCAGTAGACGCAAAATCTCGTGGGCGGCCACGTTATCTGACACCGATGCGACTTGTTTCATTAAGTCTCGGAGACTCACGTTCACTGCGTCATCAAAGGCAGCGAACCCATACCCTTCGTAAGTTCCTTTGGACGGTGCAACGTCAACACGAAGACGAGGATCCAGATCACCTCGTTGAATCGCTTCCAAAGTGAGGTGGAGGAGCCGGATTTTATATAAGGATGCCACCGGAATTTTCTCGTCTTGTTTGCGTCCGATAGTCACCCCATCGTGCAGTCGCGATGCACACCACCATCCCTCACACCCCGACCGCGTCAACACGTTTTCCAGGGCCATCTCCATCCGTGCAGTCATTGGTTAATCCTTCGACAAATTCTTTCGGCGACCGCCATGGCCTCGGCGCCATTGTCCATCCCACCTCGGCGAACCACTACATCCACGGAAAAATCGAAACGGGAAGGAAGCTCAATAGCATTGTCAAACTGGTGAAAACCGCGAAATACCAAAGACATCCCCTCCCCTCTTCCAATCAATAAGCCCCTACCTAGAGCATCCTCTGAATCATTAATTTCGCAAGACACACCCGACCGAAATAGCTCTCTCGCCAAACCACTGGCTGCACTTGAATTGTCATTCAGGTTCTCCACCAGCAGATTCAATTGAGACAAGGTCTTATCCAACCTTGAATACCCCGGCGGCACCACTAGATCACGTGACAGAGAAAACTGCCTCGCACTGCGGTGAGTACCCAAGGGAACCGGAGCTTGAACAAGCCCCGCATGAATAGCGCCTTCTTCAACACGGGCAAGAATCTCAACAGAAGGCAGTGACGACAAAACTACTCCATCATGCTGCTGTGCCTTTGCTGCAATACGCGATCCTATCTCGCTTGGAAGCGCACTACTGATGGCCAAACGAAACCCGCTTTGCGCACCACTTCGGATACCGTCAATCATCGAATGCATAGTCTGAAGATCGCGATTAATCACCCGGGCATATGGAAGCAAGGTCAACCCTGCCTCGGTTAGTTTCACCTCCCCCGCCCCTCGGATAAATAGCGGTGTACCTACACCAGCTTCTAAGCGCTTAATGGCATTGGAGACAGGCGGCTGACTCACTCCCAGTCGCGCTGCCGCCGCTGTAAAACTACCGGTCTCCGCTAAAGCCACGAAATACTGCCATTGGCGCAGATTTCCCGTCTGAGCAATCATGGGTCTCAGCATAGTGGAGCACGAGTTCGCACCACTGCAGCGTAAAATGATGTCTTTGGCTTGAGCAACACCGTCGCGGTGGCGTCGATAAACAAAAAGGAAGTGACACACAGCGTGGGCATTGGAAACGGACCGCTCATTGTGCAGTCGGATAAGACCGTGCTGCTGGAAATCGACCACGAACAGGCGCAGGAGGCACGCAACGCGCTGGCCCCATTCGCGGAGCTGGAGCGCGCCCCAGAGCACGTGCACACCTACCGCATCACCCCACTGGCTCTGTGGAACGCCCGCGCCGCCGGCCACGACGCCGAGCAGGTCGTCCACGTACTGGAGGAGTACAGCCGCTTCCCTGTTCCCCAGCCCCTGCTGATCGACATCGCGGAGACGATGGAGCGCTATGGTCGGCTCACCCTGGTCAAGCACCCCGCGCACGGCCTGGTGCTCGAGTCCCGGGACCCAGCAGTGCTGGCGGAGATCCAACGACACCGGAAGATCAAGCCGATGCTGGGCGAGCAGATCGACGCGGACACCGTCATCGTCCACCCTTCCGAACGTGGCCGGCTCAAACAGGAACTGCTGAAGGTTGGCTGGCCGGCAGAGGACGAGGCCGGTTACGTTGACGGCGAGGCGCACCCGATCGACCTGTCCACGGAGTATGAGGACTGGGAGCTGCGCGACTACCAGCAGCTCGCCGCGGACAGCTTCTGGGAGGGTGGCTCCGGCGTCGTCGTCCTGCCCTGCGGTGCTGGTAAGACGATGGTGGGCGCGGCCGCGATGTCCAAGGCGAAGGCCACCACGCTGATCCTCGTGACGAACACCGTCGCGGGCCGCCAGTGGCGCGACGAACTGCTGCGCCGCACGAGCCTGACCCCGGACGAAATCGGCGAGTATTCCGGCGAGAAGAAGGAGATCCGCCCCGTCACCATCGCCACGTACCAGGTGGTCACGCGGAAGACGAAGGGCGAGTTCCGTGCGCTGGAACTGTTCGACTCCCGCGACTGGGGGCTGATCATTTACGACGAGGTCCACCTGCTGCCCGCGCCGGTGTTCCGCATGACCTCCGACCTGCAGTCCCGCCGCCGCCTGGGGTTGACGGCGACGCTGGTGCGCGAGGACGGTCGGGAGGGCGATGTCTTCAGCCTCATCGGCCCGAAGCGCTACGACGCGCCGTGGAAGGACATCGAGGCCCAGGGGTGGATCGCGCCGGCGGACTGTACTGAGGTGCGCGTGCAGCTCAGCGAATCCGAGCGGATGGTGTATGCGACCGCCGAGCAGGCCGATAAGTACCGGCTAGCGGCCACCACCCCGGCGAAGAACCGCGTGGTCAAGAAGCTGCTCGCGATGCACCCGGAGGAGCCTGCGCTGATCATCGGCGCCTACGTGGACCAGCTGGAGGAGATCGCCGAGGAGCTGGATGTGCCCGTCATTGACGGCAAGACCAGCACCACGAAGCGGGAGAAGCTCTACCAGCAGTTCCGGGACGGGGAGATCACAACGCTGGCGGTCTCCAAGGTCGCGAACTTCTCGATCGATCTGCCGGGGGCGAGCGTGGCGATCCAGATCTCGGGCACGTTCGGGTCCCGGCAGGAGGAGGCGCAGCGCCTGGGTCGCATCCTGCGACCGAAGCCGGACGGTGGTGGCGCCTTTTTCTATACCGTCGTCACCCGGGATACGCTCGATGCTGACTACGCAGCCCACCGCATGCGTTTCCTCGCAGAGCAGGGCTATGGCTACGGCATCATGGATGCGGCGGACCTGCCGGATCCGGTGGAAAATAATTAATAAGGAAGGCACATTTCAGCAATGACTGAGTTTCACGTCCCCGTCGAGGAGGACTACGCGCGGAAGCACAATGAGTTCTTCCGGGATGCCAAGCGCCTGCAGATTTCCGCCGCGATCCTGGGCGCGCTGATGTTCGTGATCATCGCCATCCTGGTGGCCGTCAATGGTTGGCAGGGGCGCACGATCGGTTTCACGATCTCGCTGGGTATCTTCGGCGCCCTGTGCTGGATCATCATCCCCGCACTCCCGAAGGCGATGGGCAGCCCGCAGCAGTATTACGACATGTACCAGCTGGCCCCGGCAGTCATCGCGAAGGTCAATCCGCGCGACATGGTGCTGCTCTCCCTGGTGGACGCCAGCACGAAGTCGAAGGCCAACCCGGGTCCGAACCTGATCGAGCCAGCACTGGCCGCCCGCACGGTGACCTCCATCCCCGGGGTGCCGCGCGAGGTTGGGGCTCGGGTGCCGTCGATGGCGGTGACGGGTGCACAGCGTTCCCGTCGCTCAGAGCTCTTCCAGGAGGTTCTGCCGATGCCGGTGGCCTGGGGAACCAGCGACGAGAAGGTGTGGAAGGACGCCGAGCGGGCGATCCCGTCGAATCAGTGGCGCCGCCTGGAGGGTCTGGTTGACCGCTGGGAGGAAGTCCAGAAGGATCGCCACAGCCTCGTGGTTTTGCGCGACGAACGCAAATAGGCTATAAACACCCTCAACAACGGGATGACAATTCCCAAGCGTGGCGGGCCAGCCCGCCCCGCACACCCCCTCACCACACCGCCCTAGCAGGCGACCACACCCTGAGCCCGAAAGCCCTGGTGCCATGAACTCCAACGATCGCCTCGTTGACCTCGCCGCCGAAACGCGCGAATCGATCCGCTTAAGCGTCGATATGCTCCGCCGCGTCGATCACGTCTCCGGTATCACCACCTCTCAGCTCGCCACGCTGAACGCGCTGGAAGACGGCCCGCTCACGATGTCCGAACTCGCCGAGGCTAAGGACGTCGCCCAGCCGACGATGAGCCAGCATGTCTCCCGCCTCGAGGGATTGGGCCACGTGCGCCGCGTCTCGACGCCGGAGGACGGGCGCATCGTCCGCGTCGAACTCACCCAGCACGGCAAAGAGGTCGCAGAAAAGGCCAACCGCGCCCGCGACGAGGTCGTCGCCGCAGCGCTCGAGCAGCTCTCCGATGAGCAGCATTCGGCCCTTCACGAAGGAATCAGCATCCTCCGCGGGCTTGCCGAACAGTTCCTCAAGTCCGACCAGGGCAAGTAGCTCGCAGCCGGCATGGGATCGCCGGCGACTCATCAGCAGCGCACGGGGTAGAACCCCCGAGAAGCAGCATCCAGCTTCGCCAGAAACGTGACGCAGCGTACACTCGAGGTACTGTTCAACAATTTCTGGAGGAGCTGATCCTTTTGACCTCCGCACAGTTCATCGACTTAAACGCCGATCTCGGAGAATCAAACGCCGGCAATCCGGTGAGTGACGACGCAGCCATGATCCGCGTCGTCTCCTCTGCGAATACCGCCTGCGGCTTCCACGCCGGTGACCCGCACGACATCGCCAAGACCCTCGAGGCTGCCGCCGAGCGCGGCGTGACCATCGGAGCCCACGTCGGCTACCGCGACAAGCCCGGCTTCGGCCGCCGCTTCATCGACTACGCTCCCGCCGAGCTTGCAGACGAGGTGCTGTACCAAATCGGCGCCCTCGACGCACTGGCCCGCTCGCGCGGCACGAAGGTCTCCTACGTCAAGCCCCACGGCGCGCTCTACAACACGATCGTGCACCACGAGGCCCAGGCCCAGGCCGTCGTCGACGGAGTGAAGGCCTTCGGCGACCTGCCCCTGCTGCTGCTCCCCGGCTCCATCGCGATCGAGAAGGCCGAGGCCGCCGGGCTGCGCGCCGTCCGTGAGGCCTTTGCTGACCGCAATTACAACCCGGACGGCACCCTGGTCTCCCGCCGCGAGTCCAACGCCGTCCTCCACGACCCGGACGCCGTGGCCGAGCGTGTCCTCCGCCTCGCCACCGAGGGCACTCTCACCGCAGTGGACGGCAGCGAGATCAGCATCGGGGCCGAATCCGTATGCATCCACGGGGACTCCCCCGGCGCGGTCGCCATGGCCGAGCACATCGCTGCCCGACTGGATAGCGAAGGCATTGCAGTGAGGTCCTTCCTATGACCGACGCATCCCTGGCACCGCGCACCATCCACCGGGCGGGCACCCGCGCTCTCCTGGTCGACCTACCCGACCTCGCGGAGGTCATGACCTGGCACGCCGCGCTGACGGCCCAGCCGCTGGCCGGTCAGACCTCGGCCATCGCCGCCGCCCGCACCGTGCTGCTGGAGTTCGCCACCCCGCGTGATGCCCAGCGTGCGGTGGAAACGCTGGCCGGGTTCTCCCCCGCTGCTGCTGGCCAGACCACCCCACGTGAGGTCACGATCGACGTGATCTATGACGGCGAGGACCTGGCCAGCACCGCCGAGCACCTGAGCATCAGCACCGAGGAACTCATCAACCGCCACACCAGCCAGGCGTGGATGGCCGCCTTCGGTGGCTTCGCGCCCGGCTTCACCTACTGCGTGCCTGCCGACGCCAGCACCAGCGAGGGGGCCGAGAACTTCGAGTGGAACGTGCCCCGGCGCGCCAACCCCCGCACCGCGGTGCCCGCGGGTGCGGTCGGCCTGGCCGGCGAGTTCTCCGCCGTCTACCCGCGCCAGTCCCCCGGTGGCTGGCAGCTGCTCGGCCACACCAAGACCCCCATGTGGGACCCAAGCGCCGAACACCCGGCGTTGCTGAACCCCGGCGATATCGTGCGTTACCGCGCGGTCCGCGCCGAGGCCAGCGGCGCGGCGTCCTCGAATGCGGGGTCCGGCAAGGCGGCCTCCCAGCACAACCGCACCCAGGCGGCGATCCTTGGTCGCCCGGTCGCGACCCTCACGGACGCCGGCCTGCTCAGCCTCGTGCAGGACCGCGGCCGCCCGGGCCACGGCGATATTGGTGTGACCCGCTCCGGCGCGCTCGACCGGGCGAGCGCCCGCGCAGCCAACGCCGCGGTGGGCAACAGCTCCAGCGCCGCCGTGATTGAGAACATCGGCGGACTGCGCATCACCGCGAACGTGGACACCGTCCTCGCGGTCACCGGTGCAGAGGCCACGGTGGAGGTCAGCACCCGCAGTGGTCACAAGGCGGCCAAGGCCCTCGCACAGCCGATCGGACTGCTCGCGGGCGAGGAGCTCGCCGTGCGCCCCACCGGCACCGGGGCCCGCAACTACGTGGCGATCCGCGGCGGACTCGCCACAGATACCGTCCTCGATTCCGCCGCGAGCGACGTCCTATCCGGTATGGGACCGGCACCACTTGCGGACGGCGACCTGCTCAAGGCCGGGCGAGCCACGCGCACCGCGGCGGACCCCACCATCCTCAACCCGGCGGACAGCACGAACGCCGCAACCCTGCGCTGCGTCCTCGGCCCCCGCGACGACTGGTTCGCCGAACAGACCGTGCGGGACTTCCTCAGCACGACCTGGGAGGTCTCCGGCCAGTCCAACCGCATCGGGCTGCGTATGACCGGCCCCGAGGGTGCCGAGCTGACCCGCGACCGCGAGGAGGAGCTGGCTAGCGAAGGCATGCTGCCCGGCTCCATTCAGGTCCCGCCCAATGGCCTGCCCGTGCTCTTCCTCGCCGACCACCCCGTCACCGGCGGGTACCCCGTCATCGCGACGGTCATCCCAGAGGACATGGACGCCGCCGGTCAGCTCCCGCCCGGCAGCACCGTCACCTTCCGTGCCGTCGACCCCGACACGCTGGCAGAACTGCCGATCAACCCCACCGACCAGAACACCGATACCCAGGAGGAAGAACAGTGAGCACCTTCTACAACGAACAACCGACCCCAGCCCTGCCGCTGAAGAAGGTCCTCATCGCCAACCGCGGCGAGATCGCCGTGCGCATCGCGCGCGCCGCCCGCGACCTGGGCATCGAATCGGTCGCGGTGTACTCCGACGCGGATGCAGATAACCAGCACCCCGTCTTCGCGGACGAGGCCTACCCGCTGCGTGGGGAGTCCGCCGCCGATACCTACATGAACATCCCGGCGCTGCTGGACATCGCGGCCCGCAGCGGCGCGGATTGCGTGCACCCGGGCTACGGCTTCCTCGCCGAGAACGCGGACTTCGCCCGCGCGGTGCAGGACGCCGGGCTGGTGTGGGTCGGCCCCTCCCCGGAGGCCATCGAGACCCTGGGCGATAAGGTCGCTGCCCGCCAGCTGGCCACCAAGGTCGGCGCCCCGCTGGCCCCCGGCACCGATCAGCCGATCGAGAGCTGGGAGGAGGCCCGGGACTTCGCTGCCGAGCACGGCATGCCGATCGCCATCAAGGCTGCCTTCGGTGGCGGTGGTCGCGGCCTGAAGGTCGTGCACGAGGAAGCGGATATCGAGGAGGGCTTCGCCTCCGCGGGCCGCGAGGCCAAGGCAGCCTTCGGTCGCGGCGAGTGCTACGTGGAGAAGTTCCTCACCAAGCCGCGCCACGTCGAGGCGCAGGTGCTGGCGGATACCCACGGCAACGTCCACATCGTCGGCACCCGCGACTGCTCCGTGCAGCGCCGCTTCCAGAAGCTCGTCGAGGAGGCCCCGGCGCCGTTCCTGACGGATGAGCAGAACACCTCCATCTACGAGGGTGCCCGCGAGATCTGCCGCGAGGCTGGCTACACCGGCGCCGGCACGGTGGAGTTCATCGTCGCCGAGGACGGCACCGTCTCCTTCCTCGAGGTCAACACCCGCGTCCAGGTTGAGCACCCAGTCACCGAGGTGGTCTCCGGGGTGGACATCGTCCAGGAGCAGTTCCGCATCGCCGCTGGCCTGGAGCTCTCCTTCGACGCCGACCCCGCCCCGACCGGCCACGCCTTCGAGTTCCGCATCAATGCCGAGGACGCCGCGAACGGCTTCGTCCCCTGCCCGGGTCTGGTCCGGACCTTCGAGCCGCCGACCGGCCCCGGCGTCCGCGTGGATACCGGCGTGCGCTCCGGGTCCACCATCCCAGGCAGCTACGACTCGCTGATCGCGAAGCTCATCGTGTGGGGCCCGAACCGCCAGGTGGCGCTGCGCCGCTCCGAGGAGGCGCTGCGGGACCTGAAGATCGAGGGCGTGCGCACGGTCATCCCGTTCCACAAGGACATCATCCACCACCCGGCCTTCGCCGAGGATCACCTGGATGTGTACACGGACTGGGTGGATAAGGAGTACGTCCCGGGCTTCGGGGATGGCAACACCGACGTGGAGGCCGCCTACACGGAGCGCACGGAGGTCAACATCGAGATCGACGGCAAGCTGCACCGAGTGGGCCTGCCGATGAGCGTGCTCTCCGGGCTGGGCGCGGCCCCAGCGCAGGGGGCGGCCGGATCTGAGAGCGCGGCAGCGCAGAGCTCCGCCGGTTCCGCTGCATCCGAACCGACGGGCGCGGATACCATTACCTCCCCTTATGCCGGTGTGCTCATCAGCTGGAAGGTCGAGGACGGCGCGGAGGTCGCGGAGGGCGACACCGTGGCGATCATCGAGGCAATGAAGATGGAGTCCCCGGTCAAGGCGCCGGCTGCGGGCATGCTGCGCCGCTCCGATATCGCCGAGGGAGGCTCTGTGGCCCAGGGTGAGGTCCTGGCCCGCATCAGCTAGCGGATCAAAAGAGGCTGGCAGCGGCGCGTCATTGGAGCCAACCTCTCCCCGCGCGGAGGCCCAACGGGTGTTGATACGCCCGTTGGGCCTCTTTCTCTGCGCTGGGGCTCTGCACTGGGCTGCCCCTTAAGCACATCCTGGCTTCGTTCCTGGCAGTGGCGTTGCCTAGGATAATTCATCATGAGGTCCCAAACGGTCGCCAATCAACTCCGCCAGGAAATCTCCCGCGGGCGCTATCAGCCGGGGGAAAAGCTCAACGAGGTTCAGCTCGCCGAGCGCCTGGACGTGTCTCGAAATACCCTGCGCGAAGGCTTCGCTGAGCTCGCGAGCCAGGGCCTGGTGACCCGAATCCACCACCGTGGCGTGTTCATCGCCAAGCCCACGGTGGCGGATGTGGCGGATTTTTATACCGCCCGCGCGTTCATCGAGCCGAACGCGCTGCGCACCGCAGATGTGGACGTTCCCCGCCTCTCGACGATCGTCGCCGCGGCGGAACAGGCCCTCGAGGATGGTGACCTGGCGAAGGTCGCGGACGCGAACCAGCGCTTCCACCGGGTCATCGTCGCCGGGGTGGGCTCCTCGATGGTCGAGGACATGATGGACCGAATTCTGGCGCTGATGCGCCTGGCCTTCCTCCAAGTTCTGGAGGCGGAGCCCGAATTTCACGCCCCGTTCGTGGCGAAGAATCGCGAAATCATGGACGCCCTCGAGCGGATGGACTTCGACGCGGCCGCAGACATCCTGGAGGACTCGCTGGTCTCCACCCCCACCGCGGTACAGAAGTACCTCGCCAACTAGCCCCCTACCAGCGACGCGCGGTTTAGGGCACCTGGTACTGCAGGTCGCGGGCGTCGGTGACCAACATGTGTCCCGGCGCGTGGGCGATCGCCAGGCTGGGCTTGGTTTCCATCACTGCGGCCTGCGGGGTCACGCCACAGGCCCAGAACACCGGGATATGCCCGTCCGGAATGTCGACGGCGTCGCCGTAGTCGGGGGACGCGAGATCGCTAATGCCAATCGTGGCGGGGTCCCCCACGTGCACTGGCGCACCGTGGACTGCCGGGTAGCGGGAGGTCACGCGGACGGCGTCCGCAACTTGGGATGCCGGAATCGGCCGCATCGAGACGACCAGCGGACCGTGGAACCTCCCCGCGGGGGTGGTCGGAATGGACGTCTTATACATCGGGACATTGCGCCCCTGCTCGATGTGGGCGACCGGGATGCCGTTGTCCAACAGGGCACCTTCGAAGGTGAAGGAGCAGCCGATGAGGAAGCTGACGAGATCGTCGCGCCAGAACTGGGTGACGTCCGGATACTCGCCTGTCAGCTCGCCGTCGCGGTAGACGCGGTACTTCGGGATGTCGGTGCGGATGTCCCCGCCGGGCAGCAGCTCAGAGTTCAGCTGCCCTGGCTCGAGCACCCCGAGGATGGGGCAGGGCTTGGGGTTGCGCTGGGCAAAAAGCAGGAAGTCGAAGGCGTATTCCTTCGGCAGGACCATGAGGTTGGCCTGCGCGTAACCATCCGAGTAACCGGCGGATGGGACGGCCAGGCCATTGCGGAAGGCGGCACGGGCGGCCGCCGGCGACATCTCGTGCGTGCTGGTGCTCATCTCAACCCCACCTCGCTTAGGCCCACATGGCGGCGATTCCGGACAGGGAGCGCCAGCCGAGCCAGAGGGTCAGTAGCCAGGTGATCGCGCCGATGGACCACAGCCACACCGGGTACTTGTAGCCCTTCAGCAGGTCGCGGCGGCGCCAGGCCACCCACAGCACCACGCCGAAGCCGATCGGCAGGATCAGGCCGTTGAATGCGCCGGCGAAGATCAGCAGCTTCTGCGGCGCCTGGTTGAGCACGACGTAGGCGACGGCACAGACCAGGATGAATGCGAGGGTCAGCAGGTTGCGGGTGCGCGGTGCGATCTTCTGCGTGGTCACGAAGCTCACGGAGGTGAAGGACGCGCCGATGACGGAGGTCAGGCCGGCGGCCCACAGGACGATGCCGAAGAAGCGGACGCCGATCTCGCCGGCGGCGGCGCGGAAGGCATCGGCGGCGATGTTGTCGCCGGACAGGGCCACACCGGAAGCGACGACGCCGAAGATGGCGAGGAAGAGCAGGGTGCGCATCACGCCGGTGACGAGGATGCCGGTGACGGAGACGCGGGTGATGTCCTTGGCGTGCTCCGGGCCGGTCAGGCCGGAGTCGATGAGGCGGTGGGCGCCGGAGAAGGTGATGTAGCCGCCAACCGTTCCGCCGATGAGGGTGGTGATGATGACGAAGTCGATCTGATCCGGAACCACGGTCTGCTTCAGCGCCTCACCGACGGGTGGGGCGGATACGATGGCCACGTAGATCATCAGCAGGATCATCAGGGCACCGAGGATCACGACGATGCGGTCCAGAGCTGCACCAGCCCACTTAGAGAGGAAGACCAGGGCGGCGACCAGCGCCGAGATCGCACCACCGATGATGGGGTCTATGCCGAGCATTGCGTTCGTGCCGAGGCCCGCGCCACCGATGTTGCCGATGTTGAAGATCAGGCCGCCCACGAAGACGAACGCGCCCATGACCCAGCCGAGGCCTGGGACGACCGCGTTGCCGAGCTCATTGGCTCGCATCCCGGAGACACCGAGGACGCGCCAGACGTTCAGCTGGATGGCGATGTCCACGAGGATCGACACCAGGATCGCGAAGGCGAAGGCGGCGCCCAGCTGGACGGTGAACACGCTGGTCTGCGTGATGAAGCCTGGGCCGATGGCGCTGGTGGCCATCAGGAACATGGCGCCCATCGTGGTTGCGCGGGTGGCCCGACGCTTTGCCTTAGCGGCCTTGGCGTCAGTGCTATCCACTGGGGTAGAGGCTGCTCCTGGCTGTGTTTCAGCCTGGTTGGGATTCGTGGTCATAGTCGCACCTTTCCATCAGTGATTTAGGTCACTTTATAGGATTGTTCAACGAAGACCAAGGGCGGGGGTAATGTCACTCTCCCCACGTCGGGTTACTGATGGCACCCGATAGACGACCGGGCACCTAACAAGCAGCCTGCACAAACCCCCGGGCAGGAAACAGCGCCGCGCCGCTACCGCGCCCCTACCGCAACGTGCAGCGCTCGACGCTTAGCAGCGGGCTAGCCACTGCCCTGCCGCGCTCACCCGCTCGCGCCACACGGTCGGCGGAGCGATGATGTGCTCACTCAGGAACTCCTGGGTGTCGACCTCGGAGAACACCGACTCCGCGAAGCTGGCCGCGCGCTCCGCCGGGGTGGCGCGCGAGTCCTCGCTGGCAATAGAAAGCAGTGCCGGAATACCCAGCTTCTCCCCCTCCAGTTCCTCCAGCGAGCCCGCGATACGTGGGCTCAGCGCTGCCACCCACGCCGCCTCGCGCAGGGCCTGGGCTGCAGCGACCAATCCGGAGCCGAATGCCACGATTCCGGCCCGAGCCTCATCGCAGCCCAGGGCCTCGGCGCTGCCGCGCACGGCGTCGAAGGCCTGTCCCACGGCCGCGACCGTCGCCTCCCAGCCCCGCGCGCCATCGCCGCCAGCCAGGGGCAGCGGATAGGTCAGATCCACGATGGTGACGCCGGACTGCTGGGCCAGCGCTGCGAACAACGGCTGCCAGAGCTGCTCGTGCGCCTGCTGATCACCGAACCAGCCCGGCCCACCGTGCAGAGAGATCGCGAGCGCACCGGTGGGCTCGTCCGGGCGCAGCACCGTCGCGCCCACGCCCTGCGGAAACTCGGCGACGCCAGGTTGCCCCACCGGCCACGCCGCGGAGCTAATACCTTCCCGGCAGAACGCCACGTGCGGCATCGCGTGATCCAGACCTGCGCCCAACACCAGCTGGCTGCTGTGAGTCAGCAAGTCCGGGACCTTCGACCACATGCGCTCCGTGGCCGCTGTAAGTTCCTGCGGAACCGGCTGGCCCTGCTGCGTATACTCCGCCCCCTCGTCGGTTGTCAGGGAGCGGAAAATCTCCGGGTAATTGTCCTCAAAGAAATTATTGAGCTGCACCAGCTGCTCGGCTGGGGTCAGCGGCGCCACGCCTTCCTGCACATCGCGGTGCGCCCCCGGCAGGCTCGCGATATCGGAGTTCGGGGTGGCCCCCAGGGTCTTGGCGTTCTGATCAGTGCTTTTCTTCTCACCATCGGTCATGCCTTCGATCTTAGTTCCCCTCCCAGACACGGCTCTGGTCGCGGCAGCAGCTTGCCCCGGCGGTCTACCAGCCCCACTCATTCAGGCCGCCTCCCGGCACAGATAGACTGGGCAACACCCACAGCCAGTGGCAACGCTGGCCCCACGACCAAGGAAAGCGAAAACAGACGATGAGCGTCAACATCAAAACCACGCACGTCGGCAGCCTGCCGCGTACGAAGGAACTACTCGAGGTCAACAACAAGTTCGCCGCCGGCGAGATCGAGCGCGAAGACTTCCTGGGCATCCTCCAGGAATCCATCGACAAGGTCGTCGCCAAGCAGCACGAGATGGGCATCAGCATCATCAATGAGGGCGAATACGGCCACGTCACCAGCGGTGCCGTCGACTACGGCGCCTGGTGGAACTACAGCTTCTCCCGCCTGGGTGGGCTGACGATGACCGACGAGGACCGCTGGGCCAACCAGGAGGCCATCCGCTCCGAGCCGGGCAACATCCGCCTGACCAGCTTCGCCGACCGCCGTGACCGCACCCTCTTCCGCGAGGCATACGAGGACCCGGCCTCCGGCATCCTCGCCAACCGCGCCTCCGTCGGTAACCCGAAGATCACCGGCCCGATCACCTACATCGGCAAGGACCAGATCGACACCGACGTCCAGCTGCTGACTAACGCCATGAAGAAGACCGGTGCCACCGAGGGCTTCGTCGCCGCCCTGTCCCCGGGGTCCGCGGCCCGACTGAAGAACGAGTACTACGAGACGGATGAGGACGTCGTCTGGGCCTGTGCCGACGCGATGGCGGAAGAGTACCGCGCCATCACCGATGCTGGGCTGACGGTATCCATCGACGACCCGTCGCTGGCGGAGTCCTGGGACCAGATCAACCCGGAGCCGTCCATCGAGGACTACCGGGCGTACATCCGCACCCGCGTGGACGCCATCAACCACGCCGTGAAGGATCTGCCGCGCGAGCAGACCCGCCTGCACATCTGCTGGGGTTCCTGGCACGGCCCGCACGTCACCGACGTGCCGTTCGGCGATATCGTCGAGGAGATCCTGCGCGCCGAGGTCGGCGGCTACTCCTTCGAGGGCGCTTCACCACGCCACGCCCACGAGTGGCGTGTCTGGCAGGACCACAAGCTGCCGGAGGGCACCGTGATCTACCCGGGTGTAGTCTCCCACTCCACGAATGTGGTGGAGCACCCGCGCCTGGTCGCGGATCGCATCATTCAGTTCGCTGAGCTCGTCGGCCCGGAGAACGTCATCGCGTCGACGGACTGTGGCCTGGGCGGTCGCCTCCACGAGCAGATCGCATGGGCGAAGCTGCAGTCCCTCGTCGAGGGTGCGGAGATCGCCAGCCGCGAGCTCAACGGCTAAAAGCCCGCAGCGTACGCTGCGGGCTTCGCCGGAGCCGCCGGCCTGCGACCCGCTGGCACTAGCTTCGGCTAGTACTTAGTCCCGGGCGGAGCTGCCCAGGAAGGGCTGGCTGGACCCCAGGAGTCCATACCCCTCGGAGGAGGACTGGCTCGAGCCCTGCAGGGAAGACTCGGTGGTGTAGTTCCCACCCTCGCCCTTGACCGGCAGGTCGTTGAAGCGGGCGATGATGAAGTCCAGACCATACGGAGCTCCAGTTGCAGCCTGGGCGAGGTGGTTGTACTCGCCGATCGGCGGCATGAAGTCATCCTTGTAGACGACGCTGGCGCCCTTATCGCGCCAGGTCTTCGCCAGGACCTTCGCCTGGTTGTACTCGACGTTGCGGTCGTAGCGACCGGAGACGATCATCACCGGAGCCTCTGGCTTGCCGTTACCGATCTTCTGATCCTCCAGCGCCTTCTGCGCCGCTGGCATGTCCTTGAGCAGCTCGGTCAGGGAGCGGCCATCCTTGGTCCAGTTGCGGGTCTCCTGGTGGCCGAAGTTGTCCATGATCTCGTCGGTGCACATCTCGGCGGTCGCGGCCAGGGCCTTCTCACCTTCCTCGTTGAGGTGCTCCTCCAGCAGCGGACGCAGCTCCGGGTAGCGGGCCAGCATGCCGTTGATGGTGAAGCCGATTGCGCCCATCAGGTCGGAGCCGTCGATATTCTGCTGCACGGCGTTCAGGTCTGCCGGTGGCGCGGAGGCGTAGGCACCCGCGACGTCGAGGTCCTTGCCGTAGTTCGGGGCCTCCTCGACGGCCGCGGTGGACGCGCCGCCACCCTGGGAGTGGCCGTAGAAGGCGACCTTCCCGAACTTCCCGCCATTCTTCTCGACGATGTTGCGCGCCGCGCGGCCCGCGTCGATCATCGCGTGGGCCTGGTCGAGGCGGTTCATGTAGGTGTGAACCTCGTCGGTGCCCATGCCGATGTAGTCGGTGACGATGACGCGCACGCCGTACTTGGCGAACGCGACGTCGTAGATACCCTCGAGGTTGACACCACGCCCGCTCTGGACCGGGTCCTGGAGGTTGTGCAGCGGCCAGTTGCGGGTCGGGGCGCACTTATCGCCTTGGCCGACGGTGCCGCGGCCGATAATGACGGTCGGGCGCTCGCCCTTACCCTTCCACTCGGCGCGCGGCTCCATGATGTAGCCAGTCACCGGGGTGAGCTCGCCGTGTGCGTTGGTGGTGGTGTACATGATGCGGTCGACGGTCTTCGGGACGTAGCCCTTCATGCCCCGCGGTGCGGGGTTATAAGGCACAGTCTCGGTCTTGAGGATCTCACCCGGAGTGGTCGTGGTGACGCCATCAGTGTCGTAGAAGGCGTCATGATCGCCCTGCTCCGGCGCCTTCCCCGTGCCGGAGGAACCGAGGGCCCCGCCCTCGCTGGAACCAACGGAGGACAGCGTTGCGCCGAAATCCTGGTCCTTCGAGGAGGATTCGTCAGCGTGCGCGACGAACCCGGCCCCTGCGATCAGAGTGGTGGAAAGAATACTGGTGGCAATGAAAGATGCGGAACGAGCTCGCCACGGCCGTCCCCCTCGTGTGATCTTCGTCATAGGGGGGATTAAACATCACACGTTGGTAATTTGTTGGCAAAACGAAGTAATTGCTTTAAGAAAACTATATTTGCGCTGGTAGTGCCCCGTCCCAAACATGACCGTGGGCTGCCAGCCACCCCCCCCCACAGTGGCGGCCGGCTTTCCCTAATCCGCGATGGCCTCCAGCGGAGGGGTACGACCCGCCTTGATCGCGGGCCAGGCGGCGGCAACCACGCCCACGAGCGCGGATCCAAGGAGCATAAGCACCAGTTGCAGCCACGGGACGGCGAGTTCTTCCAGCCCCTCCCCCGCGAGGACCGTGACGAAAGCCCAGCCCAGGCCGAGCCCGATGAGGACACCAACGATCGCCCCATACACCGCGATCTGCACGGCCTCCAGGGTGATCATGCGGCGGATCTGGCCGCGCATCGTGCCGATCGCGCGAAGCATACCGATCTCCTGGCGCCTCTCGATCACGTTCAATGCCAGCGTGTTCACGATCCCGAGGATGGCCACGATGATGGCTAGCGCCAGCAGCGCGTAGAGGATGTTGAGCATCTGGTCGACCATGACGGCAGCCTCACCCGAAGCCTCCGCTGGGGTGAGGACCTGTACCACGATGTAGTCCTTGGTTGCCTCCCGAAGCGCTTCTTGAAGCTCGCCCGGAGCGCTGTGGTCACCACCGCCCTCCCCCGGCACCGCTGTGACCATAAGGGCCATGATTTGGCCGGGCCACTGCCCCTGAGCGGAGGGCTGCACGCTCTCCACTCCGGCCCGGCTCAACACGTAGGGGCCGAGCGCCTGATTGGGCTCGTAGGTGCCGAGCAGAGGGAGTTTCTTTCCAGCCGAAACCTTGCCGAGGTGGGCTGGGTAGCTTTCGCCGACCTTCCAGCCGTGGGAGGCGGCGGTCTTGGTATCCGCGATGAAGCCCTCTTCCGCGAGATCTGTTGTGCCCTCGACGGTCTCGACCACGATGCCGTCGTTGGGGTTACCCCCGTAGTAGTTCGCGAAGGGCTGCCCGGCGAAAGCGCCGATGCCCTCGATGTTCACGAGGGAGCTGCCCATCACTCCGACGGTACCCACCCCCGGGGTCTCCTGCACCGCACCGACGGCACCGTTGGGGACGGGGAAGCCGCTATTCGACGGACCCGTCGCCACGAAGTCGGCCTTCACTGCGGTTTCGGTCACCTCGGCCACGGAGGCCTTCATCGACGCTCCCAGCATCCCGACGGCTCCGACGAGCGCCAGTCCCAGGGTGAGGGCGAAGGCGGTGGTGGCGGTGCGCCGTGGGTTCCGGGCGGAGTTCTTCCGCGCGAGTGCGCCGACGGTGCCGAAAGGCAGCCCAACAACCCGGCCGATCGCTGGCACAGCGCGACGCGCGACCGCCGGTGAAGCCAGGAACGTCCCCAGGATGACAAGGACCGCAGCGACCCCGACCAGAATGGCCCGCGTCTTCGTGCTCCAGCCGTCGCCGAGCGCCCCGGCGAGGGCAATAGCGACACCGACCGCGAAGGCGAGCCCTCCGGCAATGGTGCGCCCCACCAGGGAGCTGGAGCTGCTGGCGTCACCGGAACGCATGGCCTCGACGGGGCGAGTGGCCCCTGCACTGCGGGCGGGTGCCCACGCACTGAGGATGGTGACGAGCACTCCGACGATCATGGGGAGCGCGACCGCCAAAGGTGTCAGGACGATCCCGCCCGCAGGGAGCCCCGCACCAGTGCTTTCGAGAACCGCATAGATGGCCTTCACTAGCCCCATTCCGGCAAGCACACCGAGAGCCGAGCCGAGGACGCCCACCACCGCGGCCTCGAAAACCACGGAAGCCGTGAGTTGGCCGCGGGAGACACCCAGGGCGCGGAGCAGAGCGAATTCCCGCATCCGCTGCGCCACGATCATCGAGAAGGTGTTGGCGATGATGAAGGTCCCTACCAGCAGGCCCACGAGCCCGAAGGCGATCAAAAAGTAGCTGACGAAACTCAGCGCCTTCGAAATCTCAGCGGAAAGCTCCTCGGAGACCTCCTCCCCCGTCTGAACGCTATAGGGGAATTCGGCAGCCAGGCGGTCAACAAGCTCGTCTGCGGTGGTGCCGGGGGCCGAGCCGACATAAAGAGTGCGCGGTTCCCCCGACTGTAGGAATTTCTCCTTGAAGGTCTCAGCGGCAACCGATAGACCGATGAAGCCGCCGGTTTCGATATCGGAATCGTAAATGCCGGTGACTGTCACCTCGTCCTGGTTCCGCGAAGTGACGACCTTCAGCCGGTCCCCGACCTTGACGCCATGAGTTTCTGCCGCGCTGGCGTTGATGGCCACTTCGCCGGCGGCTGTGGGCGCGGCACCGTCGATAATGTGCGTCTCGCCCTTCACCGATTCTTCGCCATTGTAGAAGGGCTGCAGCATCGTTGGCGCGGGGGCCGACTTCAAAGTCTCGCCGCTTGCCGTGGCGGCAACAGCTTGAACCTGGTCAGCGATGTTCACCTGGCTGACACCGGGCATCTGTTGGATACGACGCAGATCGTCATCACTGATGCGTCGGTTGGAGGGCGCTTGGGGTTGACCCGCTGCACGGTCAGCCGGTGCCCGCGTAGCATCCTCCCCAGCGCGCGTCGCTTGACCCCCGGCAACGGTTTCAGCGGTGTCACCAGAGTTGCGTGATTGCGAACCTGTGGACTGTCCGTCCGCACCGCCGCTGGAGCCTTCATGTGGCGAGGGCGAGGCACTGACCACTGCGTCGACGTTCTTCATCTCCCCGTCGACGAGCGAATCAAAGGTTCGGGAAAGCCCCGCTGTGAACATCAGGGAGCCGGCGATAAACGCGGTTCCAAGAATGACAGCGAGGACTGTCAGCAGCAGCCGGACCTTGTGTGCTGCAATGGAGCGAAAGCTCAAGCGCCCCACCGCAGCTGCCCCGCTGATGCAGGACCCATTGGCGCTCTGTGGCATCAGTAGTCCTCGATTCGGCTCATCGTCGAGAGGATGTCTTCGGCAGTTGGGCTTTCCAATTCGTGGACAACCTTGCCGTCCGCGAGGAAAAGCACCCGGTCGGCGTAACTGGCTGCCTTTGGGTCGTGAGTCACAATGACGACGGTCTGATCGTCTTGGTCCACCGCCGTGCGGAGAATGTCGAGGACCTCTTGGGAGCTGTTGGAGTCTAGGTTGCCGGTTGGTTCGTCGCCGAAGATAATCTCAGGGCGGGCAACGAGTGCGCGGGCGCAGGCAACGCGTTGCTGCTGGCCGCCGGAAAGTTCGCTGGGCCGGTGGCTAAGTCGTTCTGCTAGGCCGAGGCGAGTGGTGACTTCCTGGAACCAGGATGAGTCAACCTTCTTGCCGGCAACATCCAGGGGCAGGGTGATGTTTTCCGCGGCCGTCAGGGTCGGGACGAGGTTGAAAGCTTGGAAGATGAACCCGAGGCGGTCGCGGCGCAGGGTTGTAATCTGCTTCTCGTTCAGCTCAGACAGCTCGGTGTCGCCGATATAGGTCTGGCCGCTGGTCGGGCTATCTAGGGCCGCCATGCAGTGCATGAGCGTTGATTTGCCGGATCCCGAAGGCCCCATGATCGCGGTGAAGCGGTTCTTTTCAAAGCCGATTTCTACATGGTCCAAGGCGGTTACCTTGGCCTCGCCGTGCCCATATGTTTTGACCAGGTCGATGGCGCGGGCGGCGTAGCCGCTCGCAACCTCGGGAAGAGAGTGCTCTTTCCCCTGCGTATTCATACTTCTGCCTCCGTAGCCCGGTTAGCTGACTCAAGTTGGTAGTGACCAGTATGGTTGACCGAGCTCGGAAGCAGCAAAAACTGAATCATGCTGCGGACAATCCAGCCTCTTCGCACGGAGGGTTCAACGGGCCCGGCTGGATATTGAGTTCCACTAAGAACACAAAAAAGAAGCAGCGAGTTGAATCAGTCCATAAGGACCAGATCCAACTCGCTGCTTCTTATTATCAAGTTTAATGTCGGCGGCGTCTTACTCTCCCACACCCTCCCAGGTGCAGTACCATCAGCGCAGGTAGGCTTAGCTTCCGGGTTCGGAA
>NZ_JASPJL010000013.1:0-51337 GCF_030232315.1 Corynebacterium sp. MSK039 | reverse complement strand
CTGAACTAGCCCCCGAAAGTTGGACTGGTTTAATTCTAGGCGGTGAGGGGTTCAAGGGTCTGATTCCGATATTGCATCGGGGTCAGGCCCTTGAGTCGTTGTTGGACGCGTTCGGTGTTGTACCACCCGATGTACTCGTCGATCGCTTGGTTGAACTCTGCGACCGTGTCGAAGACTTCACCGTGGTACATCTCGGTTTTCAAGTGCCCGAAGAAGTTCTCCATGACAGCGTTGTCGTAACAGTTGGCTTTACGCGACATCGACTGAACACCACCGTTGTCGCCGATCAGGTCACGCCACGAGGCATGCTGGTACTGGAAACCTTGATCGGTATGCATCATCCACCCGGGTTCAGGTGCACACGCTGTGATCGCCTTGGACAAAGAATCGGTGGTCAACGCTGTCGACGGCGATGTAGCCACAGTGTGGGCAACGATCGAGCGGTCGAACAAGTCCATCACCGGTGACAGGTAGACCTTGCGGCCTTGGACCCTGAACTCGGTGACGTCGCTGACAAAGACGGTGTTTGGCTTATCCGGGGTGAACTTGCGGTCAAGTTTATTGTCAGCGATGTGGCTGATCGTCCCAGCGTAGGAAACATAGGGCCTACGTTGGCGAACCTTGGCTCGAAGACCCATCTGGTGCATCAGTTTGTACACGAGCTTGTGGTTGACCACCCAGCCTTGGTTCCGCAGGTCAAGTAGCACTCGCCTATAGCCGTAGCGATGCTTGTTCCGTTCGAAGCACTCCCGGATCGCGGCTTTGAGTGCTGCGTGCTTATCCGGCTTGTTGAGGCGTTTCTGGTGGTAGAAGAACGTCGATCGTGGGATACCTGCTGCCTCTAGCAGGTATCCCAAGCGGTGCTGCGACTTGAGGATGACAATCGCCTGGACTTTCAGGCGTGTCCCTGGTTCCTCAAGTCCCGCAATTTTTTTAGATAAGCGTTTTCCGCTTCCAACCGCGCGATCTGACGGCGCAGCTTGTCTTCTTCTGTAAGCTGCTTCGGTGCGACCGAGCCTTTGGGTCTGCCCTTCGGTTTCGGTGTCAACGCGTCATCGCCGCTTCTGCGCCATTTCCTGGTCCAATCTTTGACGAGCTGGTCTGACGACAGGCCAAACTCGCGGGCAAGATCCATTCTTGTCTCGCCGGCAAGGTAGCGTTGGACAACTTCCTTTTTGATGTCGAACGAGTACTGCTGCTTAGTCGGTTTCTCCACAAGACATAGCCTGCCATGCAGTTGAAACCGACGGTACAACGTACGGACGGCGTCTTTGGAGACACCAAGAGCCTTGGCAGCGGCTGTATAGCCCATGCCTTGCTCAAATAGTTCAACCAACTGCTCGCGCTGATGCTCGCTCAGCGAACTTCGTGCTCTCAATGGAAACTGCTCCCCACTAGTCGGTAACTGATTTCTCAGTCCAACTAATGGGGAGCAGTTCAGTTCATCGTGAACTGTCCCGGGGGTTTCGCTTTGGGTATTGCTTCCGCCGGTGCGGAGCGCACCCGGTTTTGGGCCGTGGCGTGTCAGGAAACGCGTGAAATGTGACACGGCACAGCCCAAAACGGGGTTGTGGGGGGTCGGTTCTCCGGTTTTCCAGATCTTGCGCCAGGCCTTGCGGGAAGTTTTGCAGAGTTTGATGCCGGAAAATCGTGAAAAACCGGCATTAAACTCTGCAAAACATAAAGAGCGCCCGGGCTGGGGTCAGCGGCCCCTACAGCCGCGCGGCGCTTGGGGCAGCAGCCCAAGGGGCGCACCCGGTTTTGGGCCGTGGTGTGTCGGGCTCCGAGGGGTACATCCGGTTTTGGGCCGTGGTGTGTCAGGAAACGTGCGAATTGTGGCACGGCACAGCCCAAAACTGGGTTGTGGGGGTCGGCTCTCCGGTTTTCCAGGCCTTGCGGGACGTTTTGCAGAGTTTGATGTCGGAAAATCATGGAAAACCGGCATTAAACTCTGCAAAACATAAAGAGGACGGGGGTTGGGGACCAGTGGAGGGGGGAGCGGTAGATCCCGGACACTTGCGGGGTTTTGGGCCGTGGCGGGCCAGGAAACGCGTGAAATGTGGCACGGCACAGCCCAAAACTGGGAGTGTAGGTCGGACCTCGGTGAGGACCCCTGAGCGGAGCCAGGTTTTGGGCCGTGGTGTGTCGGGCTCCGAGGGGTACATCCGGTTTTGGGCCGTGGTGTGTCAGGAAACGTGCGAATTGTGGCACAGCACAGCCCAAAACGGGGGCTGGCCATGCCTGGGGCTTTAAAAGCTACAGGCGCCCGGTCCAGGGGAAGCGGGCGCGCAGCTGCTCGTTGGCGAAATCCATCGCGTCCGCATAACCCAGGCAGTAATCCCAGGTCACGTAATCCTGCGGGGATGGCGAAGCCGAAGGCTCGTGCACCGGCAGGTGCTGGTGGTTCAGCATCGAGAGGATATTCGACTCGATGATCCCCCAGTCGTAGTAGTGCTGCTCATCGCAGTCCTCGCAGAGCATCGCCACGCCCCGCACACCGTGCGGCTCCAGCAGCTCCCGGAAAACCCGCACGTTCGCGAGGTCTTCACGCAGCGCGGCCTCCTCAGCCGCGTCGATCGGCTCCATGACATCATCGCCCTCGACGGGCCCCAAAAGGGACGCCGGATCGTTCGGATCGTCCGCGAAGGGATCCGGCGGCATCTGATAGTTACTAAAGCTCACGAAACCCACCGTACCCGCAAGCCAACCCGGAAAACACATTCCAGACGTTTAGCGCTAAAGTAAGGGCTAATAAAAGCTCGTAACCGAAGCTGCGCTAGCGATTCCGGCACAACCCGCAGGCAGGTGCGTGTCTCGCGGGGAAAGCGGAAGACCTTCGCCAGTGCGGATCGTGCGCTGACAATGCGATGGAAGGATCAGGCCTTATGGCAAACCCACAGTCCACTAACAACTCTCAGGCAGCCCAGCGCGTGGAGACCGGGGGCGACGATCCGAACAAGGTCGCTCTCACCGGGCTCACTTTCGACGACGTCCTCTTGATCCCGGATGCGTCCGAGGTCATTCCTTCCGCCGTGGACACCGCGACTCAGTTCTCGCGCAACATCAAGCTGAACGTCCCAATCGCATCCGCAGCGATGGATACCGTCACCGAGGGCCGCATGGCCATCGCCATGGCTCGCCAGGGCGGCATTGGTGTGCTGCACCGCAACCTCTCCGTGGAGGCACAGGCCGAGCAGGTCGAGATCGTGAAGCGCTCCGAGGCCGGCATGGTCACCAACCCGGTCACCGCGAGCCCAGATATGACGATCGAGGAAGTCGACGAGATCTGCGGTCGTTTCCGCATCTCCGGCCTGCCGGTCGTCGATGCCGACCAGACCCTGCTGGGCATCATCACCAACCGCGATATGCGCTTCGAGCGCGACATCAACCGCCCCGTCCGCGAGGTCATGACGCCGATGCCGCTCGTCGTTGCCGAGCAGGGTGTCTCCGCCGACGCCGCGCTGCGCCTGCTGTCGGAGAACAAGGTCGAGAAGCTGCCGATCGTCGATGGTGCGGGCAAGCTGACCGGCCTGATCACTGTCAAGGACTTCGCGAAGCGCGAGCAGTACCCGAACGCTGCGAAGGATTCCTCGGGCCGCCTCCTCGTCGCCGCTGGTATCGGTACCGGTGAGGACGCCTGGAAGCGCGCCACCGCCCTCGTCGACGCTGGGGTGGACGCCCTCGTTGTCGACACCGCGCACGCCCACAACCGCGGCGTGCTGGACATGGTCTCCCGCGTGAAGAAGGAGTTCGGCGACCGCGTGGACGTCATCGGCGGCAACCTCGCGACCCGTGAGGCCGCGCAGGCGATGATCGACGCCGGCGCCGACGGCATCAAGGTCGGTATCGGCCCGGGCTCCATCTGCACCACCCGCGTCGTCGCTGGTGTCGGTGCCCCACAGATCACCGCGATCATGGAAGCAGCCGTCCCAGCCCGCGCCGCTGGCGTCCCGATCATCGCGGACGGTGGCATGCAGTACTCCGGTGACATCGCCAAGGCCCTGGCAGCTGGCGCATCCACCGTGATGCTGGGCTCCATGCTGGCGGGTTGCGCCGAGACCCCGGGCGAGGTCGTCACCGTTGGTGGCAAGCAGTACAAGCGCTACCGCGGCATGGGTTCCCTGGGCGCGATGCAGGGCCGTGGCCTGACCGGCGAGAAGCGTTCCTACTCCAAGGACCGCTACTTCCAGGCCGATGTGAAGTCTGAGGAGAAGCTGGTGCCGGAGGGCATCGAGGGGCGCGTGCCGTTCCGCGGGCACCTGGACCAGATCCTCCACCAGCAGGTCGGTGGCCTGCGCGCCGCCATGGGCTACACGGGTGCCGCCACGATCGAGGAGCTGAACAACGCTCGCTTCGTGCGCATCACCTCCGCTGGCCTGCGCGAGTCCCACCCGCACGACGTGCAGGGCATCGCCACCGCACCGAACTACGACCCGAACCGCTAAAACCCCATCGGCCGGCTTCGCGCACACCGCCGGAGCCGGCCGCTACCGGTTAGCCTCGTTCTAGAGATAAGCCTCCCACCCCTGACCAGCGGGGTGCGCCGCCCACACCACCGCAGCGCACCCCGCTGGCCCACGAAATAAGGACCAACATGCAGGAATACAAGGACATCGGCCGCGGTCGCTCCGCACGCCAGGTCTTCGGACTCAACCAGATCGACATCGTGCCTTCGCGGCGCACGCGTTCCTCCCGGGACGTGGACACCTCCTGGCGCATCGATGCCTATGAGTTCGACTTCCCGATCATGACGCACCCGACCGACGCCGTGGTCAGCCCGGAGTTCGCCATCGAGTTCGGCAAGGCCGGCGGGTTGCCCGTCATCAATGCGGAGGGCCTGTGGGGCCGTGCGAAGGATCTCGACGCCGCCTTCGGCGAGATCGTTTCCGCAGCCGAGCGCGGTTACTTCGGTTCCTTCAACGAGGGCGCGGACGAGGACGTCGCGGCCGAGGCGCTGGAGACCCCGGAGTTCGCCGCGAACCAGGTGCTCCAGCGCCTGCACCAGCAGCCGCTGGACCTGGACCTGCTCCAGGAGCGCCTGCAGCAGGTGCGCGACTCTGGCGTGCGCTTCGGCGTGCGCGTCTCCCCGCAGCGCGCCCGTGAGCTCGCCCCAACGCTGATCGCCGGCGGGCTCGACCTGCTGGTCATTCAAGGCACCCTGATCTCCGCGGAGCACGTGGATACCGACGGCGAGCCGCTGAACCTCAAGGAGTTCATCGGTTCCCTGGACGTTCCGGTCATCGCCGGGGGAGTGGTGGACTACACCACCGCCATGCACCTGATGCGCACCGGCGCGGCCGGCGTGATCGTGGGCGCAGGCCCGGTCACCAACAGCCAGGCCCTGGGTATCGACGTCCCGATGGCCACCGCCATCGCCGACGCCGCCGCTGCCCGTCGCGACTACCTGGACGAGACCGGTGGCCGCTACGTGCACGTCATCGCGGACTCCGAGCTCTCCTGCTCCGGCGATATCGCCAAGGCCATCGCCTGCGGCGCGGATGCCGTTGCCCTCGGCGCGCCCCTGGCTGCCGCGGAGGAGGCCGGCGCCCCGAACTGGTTCTGGCCCTCCAGCGCAGCACACCCGAAGCTGCCACGTGGCACGGTGGATGCGCTGCTGCCGCCGACTTCCGTGCCGCTGAACCAGCTGCTCTTCGGCCCGACCCCGGACCCGCTGGGTCACGAGAACCTGGTGGGTGGCCTGCGCCGCTCCATGGCGAAGTGCGGTTACACCGAGGTTAAGGCCTTCCAGAAGGTGGATATCGTGGTCCGCTAGAGCCACGAAAAGAGCGCGCAGCAATGCTTAACTCAGCGCGAATCAATGCCTGATTAATGGCGCTGCGCGGCGCCGGAAAACTCAGAAGAATAAAGCGGTCGAACTCCTGTTTGTGAGTTCGACCGCTTTCTTCATTTCCAACATGACAATCAAATATTCGCTCGGTAAGTTGAGAGCTGTCTGCCTTATTGCAACGGGCGATTGATTCAACTTCTTTTGGAGGAATATATGAAGCGCGCACACAAGCTCCGCACCGCTGGTCTCATGAGCATTCTGGCTTCCGGAGCTCTCGTCCTCGGGGCGTGCTCGGATGCCGGCGAAAACGGGGCACAGGACTCCCAGAACAACGCCTCGGGGGAGGGCTTCGAGTTCAGCAACTGTGGCTTCACGATGCAGCTGGATAAGCCAGCCGAGCGCATCATGTCCGTCGAGCAGGGCACCACGGACAACGTCCTCGCCTTCGGCCTCGGCGACAAGCTCGCCGGCTACTCCCACCAGAAGGACGCCCCGCTGGAGGGCTACGAGGATGAGATGAAGAAGTCCACGGAGGTCTCCCCGGAGATCGCCACCGCCGAACAGATCCGCACGGTGGACCCGGACGCCATCGTCTCCCCGTTCGAGTCCGTCTACACCGATGATGGTGCCGGCGCCCGCGAGGAGTGGAAGAAGCTGGGCGTTGCGACGTGGTACTCCAACGTCGAGTGCCGTGACAAGGACGGCAACGAGGGCAAGAACGGCTTCGACCTCCTGCTGAAGGACTACCAGCAGCTCGGCCAGCTCTTCGGCGCCGAGGACAAGGCCGCCGAGCTCGAGAAGAAGCACAAGGAGCACGTCGACGCAGCCAAGGAGAGCGTCAAGGACGCACCGAAGGACCTCTCCGGCGCCCTGCTGTACTCCATCTTCGACGGCGCGCCGTACATCGGCGGCAAGCTCTCCATCGCACAAGACATCTTCGACCTCACCGGCGTGAAGAACGTCTTCGAGGACGCTAACGAGGCATGGCCGGAGCTCAGCTGGGAGGCTCTGGCCGACAAGGACCCGGACTTCATCGTCCTCGCTGACCTGCCGGGCCGCGGCGCACCGGGAGACAAGGCCGAGGAGAAGATCGAGATGCTGGAGAAGGACCCAGCAACCCGTAACCTCAAGGCCGTGAAGGAGAAGCGTTACGTCATCGTGAAGGGCATCGGCCTGTCTGGCTCCGTCCAGTCCTACGAGCCGCTCGAGGACGTCGCTGAGTACGTGAAGAACTGGAAGAACTAGGTATGGCATCGAGCACTGACACTCGCCGCGAGCCCGGAAAGGGCGCGAAGGCATCCCCCCTGGAGGGCACGAAGCTCGCACCCGCGCGCCGCGTGCCCACCTGGGTGGCGTGGGTCGTCGGGCTGATCCTGCTGGCCCTGGTGTGCTACATGGCCCTGTTCATGGGCGCGGCCACCCTGACTCGCGACGAGGTCTGGGGCTCGATCACCCACAAGCTCGGCATCTTCGCCAGCGATAGCCGCCCCGCTCCCAGCCTGATCCGTCAATCCATCCTCTTTGACCTGCGTATTCCGCGCATCGTCATGGGGATCTTCGTCGGCGCGGGCCTCGCGGTCGCGGGTGCCTCGCTGCAGGCGATCACCCGCAACGATCTCGCGGAGCCGTACCTGCTGGGTGTCTCCTACGGCGCGTCCACCGGCGCGGTCGTGGCTCTGCTGCTCATGCCCGTCAGCTTCGCGCTGGGCCTGACCGGCGGCGCGGCCATCGGTGCCCTCCTGAGCTTCGGACTACTGATGCTTCTGCTGCGTGGCTCGGGGTTCGTCTCCACCCGCGTGGTGCTCACCGGTGTGCTGGTCGGCCAGTTCTTCTCGGCCATCACCAGCCTCATCCTGGTTGCCCGCGGCGACGCGGAATCCGTCCGCGGCATCACCTTCTGGCTGCTGGGTGCGATGGGCGCCTCCCGCGCCAACACGATGTGGATCGTGCTGATCACCGTGGTCATCACCAGCCTGCTGATCTGGATGATGTCCCGTTACTTGGACGCCATGAGCTTCGGTGACGAGACCGCGAAGTCGATGGGCGTGCCCGTCGTCGGGGTGCGTGCCGCTGTGCTGATCCTGGTCGCCCTCATGACGGCAGCGACGGTCTCCGCCGTCGGCGCGATCGGCTTCATCGGTCTGCTCGTGCCCCACGCGGTGCGCATGATCGTGGGTTCTGCTCACGCGCGCCTCATCCCGCTGTCTGCCTTGGTCGGTGCGATCCTGCTGGTGTTCACCGACGCGCTGGCCCGCAGCGTGTTCCAGCCGCAGGAGGTCCCGGTCGGTGTGTTCACCGCACTGCTGGGCGTGCCACTGTTCTTCTTCATCCTGAATCGGGGGCAGCGAGTATGAGTATCGTCGAAATCCAGAACGTCTCCATCACCTACCACCGCAAGTCCACCCCGACGGTGGCCAACGTGGACGCCTCCTTCGAGGCGGGGACGGTCACCGCGCTGGTGGGGCCGAACGGTGCCGGTAAGTCCACCTTGCTGAAGTCCGTCGCCGACGTCGTGGACTTCGACGGCGAGGTCATGATCGACGGCGCCCCGCTGCGTAGCTACAGCCGACGCGAGAAGGTCAAGCAGGTCGCGTTCGTCGCCCAACACGGTAACGCGAACTCCGAGCTGCTGGTCCGGCAGGTCGTCGAGCTGTCCCGGATGGCCTCCAAGGGGCCGTTCGCCCGGCAGACAGACGAGGACCACGACGCCATCTCGCATGCGGTGGAGCACGCGGACGTCGCCCATCTGATGGATCGCACGTGGAACACCCTGTCTGGCGGTGAGCAGCAGCGCGTCCAGCTGGCCCGCGCTATCTCGCAGAGCGCGAAGGTGCTGGTGCTGGACGAGCCGACGAACCACCTGGATATCCACCACCAGTTCCGCCTCATGGAGCAGTTGCGCCACCTCGCGGCCGATCACAATGTGTGCGTGATCGTCGCGATGCATGACCTGGGGCTGGCCTCCCGCTACTGCGACCAGATTGTGCTGTTGGAGGACGGCGCGCTCGTGAAGTCCGGCACCCCGCACGAGGTCTTCACCCCGGAGCGGCTGATGAGCGTGTTCGGGATCGACGCCGAGATCACCACGGTGGGCGGCCACCTGGACCTTGCGGTGAATAGTGCGGTGCCGAACTGGAAGCACCATCACGAGCCGAAGGAAGACCTCGCGCACTAAGGCGGTGCGAAGTCCCCCACGGGTGTTACCCACCCCGTGGGGGACTAGCCATATATGCGATAGGATGAGCAGCGTGAATCACCAAAATCATCAGCCAGTCCTCGTGGTGGATTTCGGCGCGCAGTACGCACAGTTGATCGCGCGCCGCGTGCGTGAGGCTCGGGTCTACTCCGAGGTCGTTCCGCACACCGCCACCATTGAAGAAATCAAGGCCAAGAACCCCGCGGCCATCGTGCTGTCGGGTGGTCCGAGCTCGGTCTACGCCGATGGCGCACCGGCTCTACAGCCGGAGCTGCTGGAGCTGGGCGTGCCGGTGTTTGGCATTTGCTACGGCTTCCAGGCCATGACGCACGCGCTCGGCGGCACCGTCTCCGAGACGGGGCAGCGCGAGTACGGCCGCACCGAGGTTGAGCTCCTCGATGACGGCGGCGTGATGCACGCGGGCCTGGGCTCGCACAAGGCTTGGATGAGCCACGGCGACGCGGTCTCGCAGGCTCCGGAGGGCTTCACGGTCACCGCGAAGTCCGCCGGCGCGCCGGTTGCCGCCTTCGAGTGCCTGGATCGCCGCATGGCCGGTGTGCAGTACCACCCGGAGGTCATGCACAGCCCGCACGGCCAGGAGGTGCTGGAGCGCTTCCTCACGGAGGTCGCGGGCCTGGAGCAGAACTGGACCGCCTCCAACATCGCCGAGGAGCTCATCGAGCAGGTTCGGGAGCAGATCGGTGAGGACGGCCGCGCCATCTGTGGCCTGTCCGGTGGCGTGGACTCCGCCGTGGCCGCTGCGATCGTGCAGCGCGCCATCGGCGACCGCCTGACCTGTGTGTTCGTGGACCACGGTCTGCTGCGCGCAGGGGAGCGCGAGCAGGTGGAGAACGACTTCGTCGCCGCGACCGGCGCGAAGCTGGTCACCGTGGATGAGCGCGAGGCCTTCCTCAAGCGCCTGGACGGCGTGACCGACCCGGAGGCCAAGCGCAAGGCCATCGGTGCGGAGTTCATCCGCTCCTTCGAGCGCGCCGTCGCTGGCGTGCTGGCCGACTCCCCGGAGGGCTCCACCGTGGACTTCCTGGTCCAGGGCACCCTGTACCCGGACGTCGTCGAGTCCGGCGGCGGCTCCGGCACCGCGAACATCAAGAGCCACCACAACGTCGGTGGCCTGCCGGATGACGTCGAGTTCAAGCTGGTCGAGCCGTTGCGCCAGCTGTTTAAGGACGAGGTCCGCGCGGTGGGCCGCGAGCTCGGCCTGCCGGAGATTATCGTCGCCCGTCAGCCGTTCCCGGGCCCGGGCCTGGGCATCCGCATCATCGGCGCGGTCAACGAGGAGCGACTGGAGACGCTGCGCGCGGCGGACAAGATCGCCCGCGAGGAGCTCAGCGCCGCTGGCCTGGACGGCGAGATCTGGCAGTGCCCGGTCGTCCTGCTCGCGGACGTGCGCTCCGTGGGTGTGCAGGGCGACGGCCGTACTTACGGTCACCCGATCGTGCTGCGCCCGGTCTCCAGTGAGGACGCCATGACCGCCGATTGGTCTCGCATCCCTTATGACGTGCTGGAGAAGGTCTCCACCCGCATCACCAACGAGGTGGCGGAGGTTAACCGCGTGGTGCTGGACATCACCAGCAAGCCGCCGGGAACCATCGAATGGGAGTAATCCCAGCAGCTTGAGGCGCCCAGCGGGGTGTACCCCAAGTAGAAAGCGCGTCGCACGATGAGGTGCGGCGCGCTTTCGCGTTCGTGGGGGTGGGGCGTGGGCTAGCCAGGATCAGCGGGTAGTCCGCACTGTGGGGCAGGGGCACTGGCGTTGAGCGGGGCCGTGTACCTGGCTCAGAACGTGGGGCTTAAGCGTCGTCCCGAACCTGCCCGGTCCCAGGTTCGGCGAGATAGCGGGTGCCGTCGATGCTGGGGAACGAGACCCACGCATAGGCCCCGGCCAGCGCGAGCACGATCAGTGCCGCGATCCAGGAGTGGATCTGGAAGGCGGGCAGGATCATCAGCGCGAGCCAGAGGGGGAATAGCGGCATGATCTGCGCGACGGAGGTCTTGTACTTCCGTCCCGTCGACTCCACGGCCGCGCGCACCTTCTTGCGGTAGGGGTGGCTGAAGGTTACGAGAAAGCCCGCCCCGATGGCGATGACCAGCACCATGACCTGCCAGGTCGTCGCCAGCGGCATGACCATCGCCGCCACACCGAGCCCGAGCAGGAGAGACGCGGCGGCACGCACGCCCTCGGGGGCGCGGACGAGGATGGTCGCCTCGCTGGGGGCGCTGCCCTGCTTGTTCCGCGCTGCGCGGTCCTGGGATGCGCTGTCCCGTGGTGCGCTATTCTGCCGCGCTGCGCGGTTCTGCGCTGGGCTGTCCTGCTGAGCGCGCGAGGAGCGCTGCGGGGTGGGGCGCTGGACGTTCTTGCGGGGCTGGTTCTTTTTGCTCATATGTGACGAGTCTAGTTCCTCGCGGGCGTGCGGTCTTTTTCGGCGGTGAGCAGGGCGTTGGTGAACCGCGCCAGGTGGGTCTAGAATCCCTGAATTAGAACACCTGTTCGACTTGTCTGGTGTGTTTTCTATTTTTTAGGACGTCAATCCGGTCGGCCTGGCCGGAGCTGTGGACTCAACCTTAAATCCCGGCGGGAGCCGGCTGGCCTGCATGTTTCTCGAGCTGATGGTGTCGATGTAGAGGAGGGAGCACCGTGCCCATGCTGATCGATGAGAGCAATGTTGTTCATGCGATCGAAAAGCTCAAAAGCGAGCGCGCGGCGGCGCGAGCTGCGGCCACGACTCGGCGGGCGGCGGATTCTCAGAGCACGGTGGAACCTCGGAGCGTGGCTGAGGTGCAGAGTGTGGCTGAGGTTCAGGTGGTGGCGCAGCCGCAACGTGCGGAGCGGGAGGTAGAGCCTGCCCGGGCAGTGGCGCCGCTGCGCGCGGTTGCGCCCGAGCCTGCGGCGGTGGGGCGGGCGCGGGCGCTCGGCATGCCCGAGTGGCTCGCGGGCCAGCTTGCTGGCGGTGGACTGGCGCGTGGGGCGGTGACCGCGATGGCGGATTGCCCCGCCGCGGTCGTCGATATTCTTGCGCATGTCACCGCGAACGGCGGGTGTGCTGCGGTGGTGGGGTATCCGAACCTTGCCCTGGCGGCCGTCGCTGCGGCGGGCGGGGAACTCTCCCGGCTGATCATCGTGCCGGATCCCGCGCCGCACGTCGGGGCGGTGCTCTCGACCCTGGCGGAGGGGGTGGATCTGGTGGTCTACGTACCCGTCCAGCGGGTCACGCCCACCTTCGCTCGCCCCGTAGAGGCGCGGCTGCGCAAGAGCAGCTGCGCGCTGCTCAGCTGTGGTGCGCCCTGGCCGGGTGCGCGGCTGAACCTCGACGTGCAGGTGGCTGGCGTCCACGGACTGGGGCGGGGGAGCGGGCGTATCCGCTCTATCAGCGTGGCCGGGCGCGTCTGGGGCAAGGGGCAGCCGCCGCAGCGCATCACGGCGGAACTGACGGGCCGCCGCGATGGTGCTGGTGGCCAGGTCGATCGGGGTCGGATCGAGGTGGCGCTGTGACTGGCCAGGGGAAGAACAGTGCCGAGGCGGGCGCTGCCGCGGCCGAGCGCGTGACTGTCCTGTGGTTCCCGGATTTCCCGGTCTACGCCGTGGGGCTTGCCCGCGGCTGGGATATGCTGCGGCCTGCTGCCACGATCGCGGACTATCGCGTCCAGGCCTGCAATGCCGCTGCCCGGGCGCAGGGGGTGCGCCAGGGGATGAAACAGCGTCACGCGCTCGCGACCTGCCCGGAGCTTCGGCACGCGCCCGCCGACCCGGTGCAGGAGGCCACGATCCACGAGGACATCGTGGCCGCCCTGATGGACGTGGCTGCCGGAGTGGAAACACTACGTCCCGGCCTCGTCGCGCTGCCCACCCGCCCGCTGGCGAATTACTACGGCGGGGAGGCTGCGGCCGTCGAGCTCTTACTGGACTCCGCGGCCCGGCTGGGGGTGGAGTGCCTGGCCGGTACCGCCGACGACCTGATGCCCGCCGTGTGGGCGGCTCGTCGCGGGGTGCATGTCCCGCCCGGCAGGAACTCCAGTTTCGTGCCCACCCTGCCCATCGGGTTTTTGGCGGTGGAAGCTGTGCTGAGCGCCCCCGCTGAGCTGGTCAGCACCCTGCAGGAGCTGGGGGTGCGCAGCCTGCGGGACTTCGCGGCGTTGGGCCGGAAGCACGTAGCGGGGCGCTTCGGTGCCGAAGCTGTGTACTGGCACCGCGTGGCGTGCGGTGAACCTGGTCGGGAGGTCTCCCCGCAGCGCCCCACCCAGCCCGTCGAGGTGCTGCATCAGGTGGAGGAACCCATTCGGAGTACCGAAACCGCGGCCTTCGTTGCCCGCCAGGCAGCCGCCCGGTTGCACGGGGAGCTCTTCCGGCGCGGGGAGGCCTGCCTCCGGCTGACCGTAAGGGTTCACCTCAACCCACCTGCGGAGTACACCGGCCCCACCGTGGTGGAGCGCGCCTGGCGCTGCCGCGAGCCCCTGACGGAAGAGGACACCGCCCAGCGCGTCCGCTGGCAACTCGACGGCTGGATCACCCGGCTGCGCGCCAAGGTTGGCGAGCCGGAGCAGGAGGGCTTTGAGGATTCCGCCGCCGGCGTGGTTGCCATCGAGCTGCTCCCGGTCGAGACGGTGCCCGCGGGTACTATCGCCGAACCACTCTGGGGCGGGGCGGACGAGGGGCTGCGCGCAGCCCGCGCCGCCGCTGGGCGCGCACAGGCCCTTATCGGCATGGCCGCCGTGCAGCAGGTCGTCCACCGGGGTGGGCGCGCTATCGGCGGACGCGTGCTCACGCTGCCCTACGGCGAGGAAGCGCCCGAGGAGATTGCCGCGCTGCCCACGACCCAATGGCGGGGTGAGCTGCCCGCGCCGCTGCCCGCGACCGTGGGGGAAATCGCTAACCCCAGCGCGGGGCACCCGGCCGCGGCGATCGCAGTGCTCGGCGAACGCGCACAGCCCGTGCACGTGACCGGCCGGGGTTTGATGAGCGACTCGCCCCAACGGCTGCGGTGGGGTAACCGAACACTATCCATCCGGGGGTGGGCTGGCCCCTGGCCCGTGGACGAGCAGTGGTGGGCCGAAGGAAAGCGCTACGCGCGCCTACAGATCGCCACTGATGAGGGTGCCTACCTGCTGGTATGCAAGGGGCAGAAGTGGCGAATCGAGGCGACTTACTGAGAGTCGACTGAGTTGCGTTAACGCTGGAAAGTGGGGCGAGGGGGTGGCGGCGGAAAATAAAACGGAAATAGTTTTTCAAAGGAATGTACTGGAGCTAAGAAAATAGTAAGCTGCCAGACACTGGGGCGAACCGGGGTCATTCCAGAGAACGAGATACCCCGGCAAGCGACAGGCGGGACCGCCTAGCGCACCCAGTTCCCAGTCCTCAAAGACACAAAGGCCAGCGCGCCGGCGCGGGTCAGAATGAAAGGGTCCAAAGAAATGGCGACCAAGAAGATCAACGCAATCGGCAAGGCCACCATTGCCCTCACCGCAGCGACGGCCGTCGCCATGGGCGGCGTCACCGCCGCAGGCGCAAGCCCGCTGGGCAGCCTGAGCAGCCTCGGCTCCTCCGCCCCGAAGGACCTGGAGCAAGCTCAGGGCAAGGAGTACAAGCTCGGTAACGTCGGCGGTCCGGCCTGGAACGTGGACGTCTACAAGCAGCTCGTCACCGGTGCTGAGACCGTGCGTCCAGGCGCGACCGTCAAGACCCGCATCAAGATCCAGGGTGTGAAGGGCGAGACCAAGGTCAGCGACCTCATCGAGCGCATGCCGGAGAGCTTCCAGCTGGTTAAGGTCGAGACCTTCGAGAACGGCATCCTCGGCGGCAGTGTCAAGCAGCTCGACCAGAGCCAGTACGGCGTGACCACCAACGACGGCGTCAAGCAGGTCAACGTCGGCCTGAAGGAAGGCCTGCTCTTCAAGGGGGACAGCACCGTCAGCACCCACAAGTCCCTCGTCGTCGATTTCACCTGGAAGGCCGGCTCGGAGGAGGGCACCTTCGCCACCGGCGGTGGCGCAAAGGTCGGCGCAGCCATCAACAACCACAAGGTCTTCGACAACGGCCCGAAGATCACCGTGAAGAAGGGCGCTTCCAAGCCATCCGGCAGCGTCTCCCTCAGCTCCTAAGAGCACCCGCGGGCCTTCCGCCCGCCCCACGGGCGTGAGCCCGTAAACCCCGAAGCGGCCGCGATCAACCGATCCGGCCGCTTAGGTCTGCCTAAGGCCTTCCGTTTGGTACCTTGTCAGTTATGGCTACCAGCAGAAATCCACTCGCGGGAGTCTCGCCACACGAGTTCACCACCGAACAGCTCGACGACGCCCCCACCATTTGCTCCACCTTCACCGGAGAGCAGCTCGCTGGCACCGCAAAACCCGGAAAAATCGTCCTCTGCCTGGAGTTCTACACCGGCTGGGGGCACGACATCCTCGACGGCACCGCCTTCGGCGCCGAACTGAACGCGAAGATCAAAACCTTCCTCAAGGACAACGGGGCCGAACTCCAGTTCATCCGCCGCCCCGGCCGGGAAGGCCAGGACCGCCGCCAGAACAACACCCGGGTGCTCTACATCGCCTGGGCCACCGGCACCGAACCCGTCCTCGAGAGGATGGACCTGCCCAGCGTGGAGACCCTCCTGGACCTCGATCTGAGCACCCCGGGCAACACCCCGGGTGCTCGCCGCGTCGACCACCCCATCCTTCTGGTCTGCACCCACGGGCGCCGTGACCGCTGCTGCGCCGTCCGCGGCCGCCCGCTAGCCGCCGCGCTAAGCAAGCGCTTCGACGAGCCCGGCGCAGCCGGGGACGAAGGCATGCCGGGGAGCCAGCCCGCCGCGAACCCCGCGCTCACCCAGAATCACGCCGATGCCGCCGGAGTGGGAGCCGGGCCAGTCGACCCGAAGCACACCGAATTCGACGATCATTCCTCGATGGACCCCATCGACCCGATCATCTGGGAATCCTCCCACACCAAGGGGCACCGCTTCGCGCCCTCCATGCTCCTGCTGCCCGCCAACTACTCCTTCGGCCGCATGGCCGAGGGTGGGGCGCGCAGCATGGTGGAGCACGCCCAGCGCGGGGAGCTCTGGCTGCAGGGCAACCGTGGCCGCGGCTGCCTGGATCCCGCCAGCCAGGCCGCCGAACTCCGCGTGGCCCATGAGCTCGACGACCGCGGTCTGTCCGTCGGCCTCGCAGCGCTGACGTCCTGGGAAGAAACCCCGCAGAACAGCGACGTGGAGACCACGCAGTCCGCCGCCGACGTCGCCGTCCGCGTCGTGGAAGACACCGCCTCCGGGCTGCGCTTCCGGGTCCGCATGGAGCGCCGGGACAGCGTCATGGTCGTGTCCTCCTGCGGGGATAAACCCAAGCGCGCGAAGTCCTGGATCGCGGTCGGCTGCGAGGAGATCCTTGGGTAGCTCGCGGCGTCCCGAGCAGAGGGGGCCCGACCAGGGGAGCATCCGCCACGCCATTGGGCTGGCCATGCCGGTGGGCCTCGGCATGGTTCCGCTCGGCCTGGCCTTCGGCATCCTGCTGACCCAGATGGGCTTCGCGTGGTTCTGGGCGCCGATCTTCTCCCTGGTGATCTACGCCGGCTCCATGGAATTCCTGGCGCTCAGCCTCGTCACCGGGGGAGTGGGGCCGCTCTCGGCCGCGCTCTACGGGCTGCTGGTGAACTTCCGGCACGTCTTCTACGCCCTGAACTACCCGCTGCACGTCATCCGCAGCAGGCTCGCCCGCGCTTACGGCATCTACGCGCTGACGGACGAGACCTATGCGATCGTCAGCGCCAACCCCAATCAGCGTTTCACCGGCCGCCAGGTCATCGCCATCCAGATCGTCCTGCAGTGCGCGTGGGTCGGTGGGGGAGTCCTCGGCGCCCTCTTCGGCGACGCCATCCCCTGGAAACTCGAGGGCATGGAATTCGCGCTCACCGCGCTGTTCGTCGTGCTGCTGATCGAGTCCTTCCTCGCCACCAGGGACGTCTCCCTGGTCCTCACGGCCGTGGTGACCGCCGCGGTGGCGCTGCTGGTCTCCCCGGGCAACATGCTGATGATCGCGATGCTGCTCTACTTCGCCGTGCTGCTCGCCCGTTTCTACCTCCCAGGTCTGGACCGCGCCCTCCAGCTGCGCTGGCGCACCGGGGACGAAAGGCAGGAAGTATGAGCCCCCAGCCCACAGTTCTGGCCGCCGAGGCTGTCCACGCCGCCGAGGCCACCAGCAGCTATGGCCTGCCCGCGGGCGTGAGCCTCGGCACCACCATCGGCGTGCTGCTCCCGCTCTGCATCGTCACCGTCGCCCTGCGCGGCCTGCCCTTCGCGGCCCTGCGCTCCTTCCGGGAATCCAAGCTCGTCGCATGGCTCGGCATGGGCATGCCCGTGGGCGTAATGAGCATCCTCGTGATCTACACCGCCGCCGACCGGATGGACGCCCCCGGCGGCCTGGCCTCCCTGCTCATCGCGGTGGCTTTCACCACGGCCTGGCATCTGTGGCGCCGCTCCGCCACCCAGTCCATCCTGCTGGGGACGGTGTTCTACGTGCTGCTCGTCAACCTCGTCTTCTAGACGACGACGCCGCGCCCACCGCCGAACCTGTTCGTCACCGTCGCCCGCCCCCGCGGCAGCGCACACCGGTCCTCGCGCTCACCCCCCGCTCGGCCAAAGCCCATTCGCTCCAGGCTCACTCGGTCCAGGCCCAGCCCCGCTTTAGACAGAAAAAAGAACGCCGCCCCCGCACCGAAGTGCAAGGGGGCGACGTCCTCAAAAGAGGGGCACAAAACCCCGGAGAAGGGTGAGCTTCTAGCGGCGCATAACCTTCTTGGCCAGCCAGTTACCGAACAGCTGAGCAGCCTGGACGATAACGATGATGACCAGCACGGTGATCCACGTGACCTCGTCGTTGAAGGCGCGGTAACCGTAGACAATCGCGAAGTCACCCAAACCGCCAGCGCCGATGTAGCCAGCCATCGCGGACATATCCACGATCGCGATGAACATGAACGTAAAGCCCAGGATCAACGGCCCCAGGGCCTCCGGGATGATCACCGTGAAGATGATCCGCAGCGGCGAGGCACCCATGGATTTCGCCGCTTCGATCACGCCCGGGTCGATGGTGACCAGGTTCTGCTCCACGATGCGGGCCGCGCCGAAGGTCGCGGCGATCACCATGCCCAACACCGCGGCCTTCAGGCCGATACGGCTACCCACCAGGGCATCGCTCAACGGGCCGATGGCGGTGAGCAAAATGATGAACGGGATCGGACGAACGAAGTTCACCAGGAAGTTGATCACCCAGTAGATGGGCTTATTCGACAGCACCCCACCCGGGCGGGTGGTGTACAGCAGCATGCCGAACACCAGGCCCAGCAGGCCACCGATGACGAGGGTGGCCAGCACCATCGTGAGGGTGTCGTAGATCGCCTGGGTGAAGGTGCCGCCCAACCGGTCCCAGTCCATCGCGGCGAGCACGAGGGTGTCCGGGGACGCGGTGGCAGGGGCGGTAGCGGCTGCGGTGGCGGTGGAGCCCGCGGCGGTCGGGAAAGTAGTCAGCGCGCTCATCGGATCTCCTCAATATCGGTTCGCTGGGACAGGTCGGCGTAGAACTTCTCGATCGCTGCCTCACCGGCGGCGTCCTGAGCGGTCACGCGCACGGTCAGGCGGCCGAAGGAGTGGTTCTGCAGGGTGGTGACCCCGCCGTGGACGATGTTCACGCTCACATCCGTAGCCGAGAGCTCGGAGACGGCGTCGAAGAAGCCCACACCCTGGTTCATCGTGATGGTGAACAGGCGGCCATCGCCGGCCTGCAGGGCGTCCGCCTCCACGTTGTCCGGGGTGTTGCGCAGGGAGGTGGCCACGAAGTTCTTCGCGACCTCCGTCTGCGGGTTGGAGAAGACCTCGTAGACCGAGCCCTGCTCCACCACGCGGGCGTTGGACATGACGACCACCTGGTCGGCGATGGAGCGGACGACTTCCATCTCGTGGGTGATCACCACGATGGTGATGCCCAGCTCCTCGTTGACGCGGCGCAGCAGCGCGAGCACGTCGCGGGTGGTGGAGGGGTCCAGCGCGCTGGTTGCCTCGTCGGCGAGCAGCAGGCTCGGGTTCGTCGCCAGGGCGCGGGCGATGCCCACGCGTTGCTTCTGGCCGCCGGAGAGCTGCTCCGGGTAGCTGCGGCCCTTATCAGCCAGCCCCACGAACTCCAGCAGCTCGGCGACGCGCGCCTCGCGCTCGGCCTTCGGCATGCCCTGCAGCTTCAGAGGGTAGGCGATGTTGCCCGCCACGGTGCGGGAGGAGAACAGGTTGAACTGCTGGAAGATCATGCCGATATCGGAGCGCAGCTTGCGCATCTCCGATTCCTTCAGTGGGACGATGTCCTGCCCATCGAGCAGGATCTCGCCGCTGGTCGGCTTGTCCAGCCCGTTGATCTGGCGCACCAGCGTGGACTTGCCCGCGCCGGAGTAGCCGATGATGCCCACGATGGAGCCCGGCTGGATGGTGATGTTCACGTCCTCCAGAGCGGTGATGGACTTGCGTCCCTGCTTGAAGACCTTGTGGACGTTGCGAAATTCGATTCCCGTTCCCGTGCGGTCGCCCCGCGGGGTTGCGGGGCCGGCCGTGTCGGGGGCGGCGGATGTGCCTTGGGCCATTGGGGTGCCTTCCGGTTTAAAAGGCGTGCCTCGGCTGGCGGGCTGGTGGGCCGGCCATGCGAGACACGCCTTTTTGGGGGTTGGGTTTTACTGCTCCTTGAGCTTCTGCTGGGTGGTGTCCAGCACCTTCTGCAGCTCATCGCCGGACATGGTCACGGCGACGGAGGTGCCCTTGGTCTGCTCGTCGATGGCGTCCTGGACCGGCTTGGAGTGCCAGATCTCGACGAGCTTCTTCAGGTCCTCTTCGTCCTTGCGGTCCTTGGTGGTCACGAAGCCGTTGATGTACGGCTGTGCCTCCTCCTTCTCCGGGTCGTCCTGGAAGATGGCGGTCTTCGGGTCGATGTCCGCGCGGTCCAGGAAGGAGTTGTTGACGATGGCCGGGGTGCCGTCGAGCCAGGAGGTAGCGGTCTGGGCTGCGTCGACCGGGGTGACCTTGATCTTGGACTTGTCGGTGTCGATGTCAGCCGGGGTCGGGGTCAGCAGACCTTCCTTCTTCAGGGTGACCAGGCCAGCCTGGACGAGGACGTTGATGGCGCGGCCCTGGTTGGTGGAGTCGTTCGGGATGGCGACTTCGCCAGCCTTCTCGACGTCCTTCAGGTCGGAGTGGTCCTTGTAGTACAGGCCCAGCGGCAGGATCTCGGTGGCGCCGACCGGTGCGAGGTCGGTGTTGTTGCCGTTGTTGTACTCGGCCAGGAACATCATGTGCTGGAAGTTGTTGACGTCGATCTCGCCGTCGGTCAGCGCACGGTTCGGGATGGAGTAGTCGTTGAAGGACTTGATCTCGGTCTTCAGGCCGGCGTTATCCAGCTCCTGCTTGAAGACCTGCCACTGCTTCTGCTCGGAGTCGGTGGTGCCGATGACGATGGTGTCGTCGTCGTTGCCGCCGGAGCAGGCCACGAGGCTGAAGCTGGTGGTCAGGGCGATCGTCGCGGCCAGGGCCTTGCGTCGAAGAGTCATGGTGATCCTCCTAGATCTGGGGGTGTCCGCCGTGCGCCGTCGTTGGCACGGGTGTTTTTTGTTTGGCGGGTCACTGTTTGTTGAAGGCAAATTTAGCACCGTAGGGCAGCATGGACAACTTGGTCTATTTTCTTGTCATTTATGCACGTGGTGTCGTCGATTTCTGCCTTGAGGGAATGGCGGTACTGGGGCGGTAGGCAGGGGTGAACGCTGCGCTATATCGAATGGGTGTTCGACTTAGGGTAGGGTTCTTTCCGTGACGTATACGCGCGGATTCAACAACCCCAAGGCCCTCAGTTGGTCGCGGATCGAGCGTATTCTTTCGGGGAAAACCACAGGTGAGAGCGTTGAAGCCCGATCTCGGAACGAGGTGGGGCGTGGCGAGCAGGGCGGTGGCCGACGTGGCGATTACCCCGGCGAGGCCCAGTCCGCGGAGCGGCTTGACCTCAGGCGCGGGAAGCAGCCTGATGGGATCCGCGGGGCGCGAACCGCGGCGGGGGAACCTGGGGGTAGGGCGCGCGCAGCCGCAGCGCACGTGGAGTTCGCGGAGCTGCGCGCCGCCAGCAGCTATCACTTCCTCCACGGCGCCAGCGAACCCGAGGAACTGGTGGAGCAGGCCATCGCACTCGGCATCACCGCGCTGGCCTGCCTCGACCGGGACGGCATGTACGGTGCTGCGCGCTTCGCCACCGCCGCCGCAGAGGCAGAGGGCGAGCTCAAGACCGTCTTCGGGGCGGAGCTCAGCCTCGACGGGGCTCAGGCCCCCGGCCTGGCGGTGCTCTGCCGCGGCCAGGAGGGCTACCGGCGGCTTAGCCGCAGCATCACCACCGCCCGGATGACCCACCGGGATAAGGACGCGGTCGAATACCCCAGCCTCGACGAGCTCGCCGAAGCAGCCGGCGGGCACTGGCGCGTCCTCATCGACGCCGCCCAACTCGCCACCCCCGGCCGGGCTGCTGAACTGCTCGACGCCTTCGGTGCGCAACACTGCCTCGTGCAGCTGCAGCTGAGCATGGACCCGGCCGACGTGGACCACAACGAGGCCCTGCACACCTTCGCCACCACCCACGGGCTGCGCGAGATCCTCTCCTCGCAGCCCACCTGCGCGACCCCCAGCCAGGCCCGCCTGGCTGGGGCCAAAGCCGCCCTACGGCGGCGCTGGGACGTCGCCCGCGCCGAACCCGTTACCCACCCCGTGGGCGGATCCTGGCTGCGCTCCGGGGCGGAACTGCGACAGCTCGCCGGGGACTGCGCCTGGCTCGCGGAAGCCACCGCAACCAGCGTGGACGTCGCCGAAGAATGCGCCTTCACCCTCAACCTCGTCGCCCCGGAACTACCGCACTTCCCCGTGCCGGAAGGCCACAGCGAGATGTCCTGGCTCCGCGAGCTCGTGGAAAGAAACGGCACCCACCGCTACGGGTGGCGCGGCTCCACCGCAGCGGCGCAGAAGGCCTGGGAGGTCATCGACCGGGAGCTCGACGTCATCGAAAAACTGGGCTTCCCCGGCTACTTCCTCATCGTCCACGACATCGTCGACCACTGCCACAGCAACAACATCCTCTGCCAGGGGCGCGGCTCGGCGGCGAACTCCGCCGTCTGCTTCGCACTCGGCATCACCTCCGTCGACGCCGTCGCCGCCGGCCTGCTCTTCGAACGCTTCCTCTCCCCGGAACGCGAAGGGCCGCCGGACATCGACCTCGACATCGAATCCGGACGTCGCGAGGAGGTCATCCAGTACGTCTACCGCCGCTACGGGCGGGATAACGCCGCCCAGGTCGCGAACGTCATCACCTACCGGCGCAAGGGGGCGCTGCGGGATGCCGCCCGCGCGCACGGCTACCCGGCAGGCCAGGTGGATGCCTGGACCCGAGGTACCGCCGAGGCGCCCGAGCGGGTGCGGCAGCTTGCTGAACAGCTGATCGGCCAGCCCCGCCACCTGGGTATCCACTCCGGCGGCATGGTCATCTGCGACCGCCCCATCGCGGACGTCGTACCCACCGAGTGGGCGCGCATGGAGAACCGCTCCGTGGTGCAGTGGGATAAGGACGACTGCGCGGCCGTCGGACTGGTGAAATTCGACCTACTAGGCCTGGGCATGCTCGAAGCCCTGCATCACGCCATTGACCAGGTGGCCACCCACCGCGGACGCCACATCGAGCTGTGGCGCCTGGCCCCGACCGAGGAAGCTGTCTACGAGATGCTCAGCCGCGCCGACGCGGTGGGCGTATTCCAGGTGGAGTCCCGCGCCCAGATGAACACCCTGCCCCGCCTGCGCCCCCGGCGCTTCTACGACCTGGTGGTGCAGGTCGCGCTGATCCGCCCCGGCCCCATCCAGGGCGGATCGGTCCACCCGTTCATCCGGCGGCGCAACGGCCTGGAACCGGTGACCTTCGACCACCCGTGCCTGGAGCCCGCGCTCGGCAAGACCCTCGGCATCCCGCTGTTCCAGGAACAGCTGATGCAGGTCGTGGTGGATGCCGCCGGGTTCACTGCCGCGGAGGCCGATACGCTGCGCCGCGCGATGGGCTCCAAGCGCTCCCCGGAGCGGATGGCGCGGCTCAAGGAGCGCTTCTATGAGGGGCTGGAGCGCACCAACGGGATCGCCGGGGAGGTCGCGGACCGGTTGTGGGAGAAGATCACGGCGTTTGCGGCCTATGGCTTCCCGGAGTCCCACTCGCAGTCCTTCGCTGCGCTCGTCTACTACTCCGCGTGGTTTAAATACCACTATCCGGCGGAGTTCTGCGTGGCGCTGCTGCGCGCCCAGCCGATGGGATTCTACTCGCCGCAGTCGCTGATCGCGGACGCCCGCCGCCACGGGGTGCGCATCCTCCCGGTGTGCGTCAACGCTTCCGGGGTGCAGGCGGATATGGATCTCTCGGCAGGTTCTGCTGCGTCTTCATCCGCGTCTTCTTCCTCTTCTTTTGACGACGTCAACCGCGCCCGCGGGGTGCACGGGCTGGGGCGGGGCACCGCGGAGCCCCTCGGCGCGATCCGGCTGGGGCTGGCATCCATCGCGGGGATCAGCGAGGACACGGCCGAGCGGATCGTCGCCACGCGGGAAGAGAAAGGAGAGTACCGGCAGGTCAGTGACCTCTCCCGGGAAGCCGGGCTCAGCGTGGCGCAGGTGGCGGCCCTGGCGCGGGCCGGTGCCCTGGAGAGCCTCGGGCTGGATCGACGGCAGGCGGTGTGGGCCGCGGGGCTGGCGGCCACGGAGCGGGAGGGCATGCTGCCGGGGACGTCCGCGCCCTCAGTTCCCGCGCTGCCTGGCATGAGCGCCTTCGAGCTGGCTGCCGCGGATCTCGCGGCCACGTCGGTGACCCCGGACGGGCACCCCGTTGAGCTGCTGCGGGGCCAGCTTTCCCAGTGGCACGACCTGCCGGTGCGCGCCGGGGTGCGTCGCGGGCAACGCCGGGGTGGGGCGGCGGTGGTGCCCGCCGTGGATCTGCTGCACGTGCCGGATGGTTCGCGGATCCGGGTGGCCGGGGTGATCACGCACCGGCAGCGCCCGGCCACTGCGGGTGGGGTCGTCTTCCTTGGGGTGGAGGATGAGACCGGCATCGCGAACGTGATGCTCACCCAGGGCTTATGGAAGAAACAGCGGCAGGTGGCGATGACAGCGCGCATCGTGGTGGTCCGGGGGATCGTGCATAACGCGGAGGGTGCGGCCAGTGTTACCGCCGACCTGCTGGAGGCCGTGGAACCGGAGCTGGGTGGTGCCGCGGCGCTGGGTAGCCCGTCGCGGGATTTCCGCTGAAGTGCCCCGGAGCCGGCTACCGGGTCGGCCGTGGTCACGACCCAGGTGGGTGGCTGCGACGGTGAGGAAGTGCCTGTGGCCGGGGGAGGCGGGGGCGATCACAACGTGGGGAATAACACTTATGCGATTCACCGATTGACAATCAGCGCGCCCACCCTTCAAGATCGGGGGAATGACCACCCCTAGCCCTTCCGGGCGCCCCACCAGCCAGCGGCGCTATATGCTGCGGCGAATCATCGCCCTCGCGCTGGCAGCCGTGGCCATTGGGCTCGCGGCCGGGGCCGGGGTGTGGCTGCAGAAAAACACCGGCTGGAGCGTCGACTACCTCACCCGAAAAAGCCGACACAGCCTGGTCAGCGAACGCACCGAACACGAATCCGCCGTGGCCATCCCGGAACGCTCGAGCCGGACGGCGGGGACCAGCAACGACCGCACCCCGGGGGCTGGTAACACCAAAGAAAATCAGTCCGGCGCGGGCGAACCCAGCGCTCGCGATCACCGCGGGGGAGAAGCCAGCCAGGGTGCTGCCACGGACCCAGCCACGAGCACCAGCCCCGCGCCCGTGCTGCGCAATACCCAACACTCCGCCCCGCTGCGGGGTGCCCCACGCCCCGGGCACAATGGCCAAGTCCAGCTGACATCGGGCGGACTGAACCGCCAGGCAGTGTTGCATGTGCCCGCTGACGCCCTGCCCCGCCAGTCCCAGACCACCCGGCCCAAGCCACTGATCCTCGCCTTCCACGGCTATGGGCAGTCCGGCGCAGCCATGGCCCGCTTCGGCGACCTCGCCCGGGACGGCGCCATCGTCGCCTACCCCGACGGCGTCGACAAGGCCTGGGCGGGCGCACCTTATGCCACGGCCACCGGGAAGCAAGACCTGGCCCTGGTCCGGGACCTTATCAACCGCATTGCCGCCACCTACCAGGTCGACGACCTGCGCATCTACGCCGCGGGAATGAGCAACGGCGGCGGCTTCGTCGCAAAGCTTGCCTGCGAGATGCCCCAGGAATTCACCGCCTTCGCCTCGGTCGCAGGGGCCTATTACAAGGGCACCTGGCAGGGCTGTGCAACACGGGCACAGCGTGGCAAAGAACACCCACAGTTCCACGGCAGCAGGGCGACGTCCTTCCTCGAAATTCACGGGGAGGACGACAGCCGCATCCACTACGAGGGCGGCTCCCGCTACGGCACCCCGTACCTCGGGGCGATGAGCTTCACCTCCGCCTATGCACACCGTGCCTCCTGCTTCGGGGCTCCCGCGGTCCGCAACGTCACCCCCATTGTCCGCCGCTACCAGTGGCGCAACTGCGCGGCGGATAAGAACGTCATGCACATCGCGGTGAAGGGGATGGGGCACACCTGGCCCGGCGAGGGCGAAGCCGCCCGGCCCGGTGAGTCCGGGATTGCCGGGGTGCGTAACGACGGGGGCCAGCAGGAAGCGAACCCCACCCGTGCGGTCAATGCCGGGGCGGAGATCTTGAGTTTCTTCACCCGCCACCGGAAATAGGGCCCTCCGGGGCGGCTGCTAGGGTTAGACCCGACCAACGCGGGAGTCCGGGAGAACGTCCGGGCTGAGAGGGCGCCAGCACCGTGGTGCCGACCGATGAACCTGATCCGGATCATGCCGGCGATAGGGAGGATAAGCGTGAGCATCACGCCCGAAAAACCATCACAGACCAGCGAAACCCACGGCTTCTCAGGCGAGCAGCAGGCACCCCAGCACAGCAAGTCCTGGCGCGTCGTGGACATCATCGTCGCCGCCGTGCTCGGCGTGGCCTGCGGCCTGATCTTCTGGGTCTGGAACGGCATCGGGGGCGCGGCCTACGGCGTGTTCGACGCCGCCACCCCGGGGCTTGGCGGGCTCGCGGTCGGCATCTGGCTGCTCGGCGGCGTGCTGGGCGGGCTGATCATCCGCAAGCCGGGCGCGGCACTCTTCGTCGAGGTGCTCGCCGCCGTCGTTTCCGCGCTGCTGGGTAACCACTGGGGCATCGAGACCGTGTACTCCGGCCTGGCCCAGGGGCTGGGCGCGGAACTGGTCTTCGCGATCTTCGCCTACCGCCGCGCCGGGCTGGGCGTGGCCATGGCCGCCGGTGCTGTGGCCGCCATCTTCGAATTCATCCTGGAGCTGGCGACCAGCGGAAACTACGCGAAGTCCCTGGCCTTCAACGCCACCTACCTGTCCACCATGATTCTCTCCGGCATCGTGCTGGCGGGCCTGGTGGGCTGGCTGCTCGTCCGCGGTTTGGCTGCCACCGGGGCGCTCGACCGCTTCCCGGCGGGCAGGCAACGCCAACAACTGGTTTAGGTCGCTCAAGGGGAGAAAGCCATGACGAGCCACGGGCGGCCGCCGGGCGGGGCGGTCGTGGAGATCACCGACTTCGGCTGGCGCCACGCCGGCCGGAAGAACCCGGCCATCGCGAACATCACCGCACGCCTGGAACCCGGGGAGCGCGTCCTGTTGCTCGGGGCCTCTGGCGCGGGCAAATCCACCCTGCTCGCGGGCATCGCCGGGGTGCTGGGGGATGCCGAGGACGGCGAGCAGCGCGGTGCCATCCGCGTGGACGGCAAGGACCCCGCCCAGGCGCGCGGACTGGTCGGCATGGTGCTGCAGGACCCGGACTCGCAGGTCATCGCCGCCCGGGTGGGCGACGACGTGGTCTTCGGCTGCGAGAACCTCGGCATCCCGCGGGAAGAGATGTGGCAGCGCGCCACGGAGGCTCTGCGCACCGTCGGGTTGGGGGAGCTGGACCTCGACCGGTCCACCCACCGGCTCTCCGGCGGGCAGAAGCAACGGCTCGCGCTGGCCGGGGTGCTGGCCATGCGCCCCAGGGTGATTGTGCTGGACGAGCCCACCGCCAACCTCGACCCGGAGGGCGTGGCCGAGGTGCGCGACGCCGTCATCCGGGCCTGTGAGGACACCGGCGCCACACTGATCGTCGTCGAGCACCGCGCAGCCACCTGGGCCGGGCACGTCGACCGCATCCTCGTGCTCGGGGAGACCAACCCCAGCGGCGAGGCGGAGCAGGCCAGCGGTGGTCGGCAGGCCGGGGGAGTGCTCGCCGACGGCCCGGCCGAGCAGATTTTGGAGACCCATGCCGAGCGGCTCGCCGAGGCTGGTATCTGGGTGCCGGGCATCTCGCCCGCGCTGCGCCGCATGGGCACCCCGCCGCCCGAGCTGGGCGCGTTGAAGGCCGCGCCCGGTTCAACTGGCAACCAGGGCCATGCTGATCACCAGAACCATGCTGGCAACCGAGGCACCGTTGCCCACCCGATCGACGCTGAAACAACCATCGACGCTGCGTCCCTGCACGCAGACGGGGACGCCCACGCGAGCGGGAAGCCACTGTTGCGCACCCGCGACCTGGCCATCGGCTGGGGCCAGCACACCATCCGCACCGGCATCACCGCTGCCCTGGAGCCGGGGTCCACCTGCCTGACCGGCGGCAACGGCACCGGAAAATCCACCTTGGCGCTCACCCTCGCGGGCCTGGTTCCCGCGGCGGGCGGGGAGCTGGACGCCAGTGGGCTCCAGCCCGCTAAGCACAGGCGCCGGGAAACCCCGGACCCCCGCAGCTGGCGCTCGAAGGACCTGGTCCGCCGCATCGGATACGTCTTTCAAAGCCCCGAGCACCAGCTGGCCGCCCGCACCGTCCGCGACGAGTTGCTGCTCGGCCCCAAGGCCGCCGGGATGGACGCCGCCGCAGCCGAGCGCCGCGCAGACGAGCTGCTGGGCACCCTCGGGCTGAGTCACCTCGCGGCCGCCAACCCCTTCACCCTCTCGGGTGGGGAGAAACGCCGGCTCTCCGTGGCCGCGGTGCTGGCCACTGAGCCGCGCCTGCTGATCCTGGACGAACCGACCTTCGGCCAGGACCTCAACACGTTCACCGCCCTGGTCGGGTTGCTGCAACAGCTGGCGGACAGCGGCATGGGGCTGCTGTCCATCACCCACGACGCGGACTACTTCGCCGCGCTCGGCCAACACCACTGGCACCTTCCCCAGGGCCCCGGCCTGGAGGTGCGGGCATGATCCTGGAACGCATCGACCCATCCACCCGGCTGCTCGCGCTCGCCCTACTGACCACCCCGTTGCTGATCAGCATCGATATTGTCAGCGCCAGCGTGTCCTTCGCGCTGACCCTGCTGGTCGTCGCACCCCTGTGCGGGGTCGGGCCTGCCCGGCTGTTCCGCCGGGCTTGGCCGCTGCTGCTCCTCGCCCCGCTGACGGGTGTGAGCATGCTCTTCTACGGGCGGGCCAGCGGGCAGAGCTACTTCGAATGGGGCTTCATCCACATCACCGAGAACTCGGTGCAGCTGGCCATCGCGGTGATGATTCGCGTGCTGGCGGTGGGCGTGCCCGCCGTGGTGCTCACCGCGGACATGGACCCCACCCGCCTCGGCGACGGGCTGGCACAGCTGTGGAAACTGCCCACCCGCTTCGTCATCGGTGCGGTGGCGGGCGTGCGCCTGGTCACGCTATTCCGAGAGGACTGGACGGCCGTGGAGCGTGCCCGCCGCGCCCGCGGCCTGGGGGACGAGGGCAAGCTGAAGCGTGCGCTGCAGCAGTCCTTCAGCCTGCTGGTGCTGGCACTGCGTCGTGGCGCCAAGCTGGCCACCGCGATGGAGGCCCGTGGGTTTGGAGCCACCCATAACGCCGAGGGCCAGCCCATCGAGCGCACCTGGGCTCGGCAGGCTCATTTCGGCGGCTGGGACTGGGCCGTGGTTGTGGGCTCCTTGGCACTGAGCCTGCTTTCCTTGGGGATCGCCGTGTGGACCGGCCACTTCGTGCTGCTGGGCGTGCAGAATGGCTAGCGCGCCGTGGCTATCGACCGCAGAAGCCACCCGCGAGCTCACCGCCTGGGTCGCCGGCCAGCGAGGCTGCGGACATAAACAGATCGAGCCCGCTAAAACACCCCACCGCCGTGTGAGGCGCGACCCGCGGTGGGTGATCCTCATCGACGGTCGCAGCGGCTCCGGCAAGACCCACTTCGCAGAACACCTCATGACCACACTCGGTGCGTCCAGCCACCAGCCCGGCGCATCCCCGAGCACACCCCCGGATCCCAACACCACGCCCCAGCTGGTGCACCTGGAGGATTTCTACCCCGGCTGGGGTGGGCTCTTCGCCGCAGCCCGCATGCTCGCCGCCGAGGTGCTGCAGCCCAATTGCCCGGGCTTTCGCCGCTGGGACTGGGAGAAGAACACCCCCGCGCAGTGGCAGCCCCTGGACCCCGGCCGCCCACTAATTGTCGAGGGCGTCGGTGCCCTCAGCCCCGAGGCCTTGGCCGTGCTGCGCCGCCGCGGCATCCCGCACCGGACCCTGGTGCTGGAGGCCCCCACCCAGCTGCGCAAGCAGCGCGCGCTGCACCGCGACCCCTACTACGCCCCCTGGTGGGACATGTGGGCCGCCCAAGAGCACGCCCACATCGCCCGGCGCCCCGCCCCGGACCTCGTCGTCGCCAACGGCTCCACCCGGTCGGAGGCCTAAAACACCGCCCGCCCGACACAGCGCCGTACTCGCCGGTTACTGCGGCGTGGAGGTGCGGTAGAGCCCACCCCGCGCCACGTCCAGGCGCATCCCGGACTCGCGGAGGCGACGGACGTACACCATGCCCAGGCCCGTCGCCGGGGTCAGCACGCCACCTTCAGTGCCCGGCAGCTCCGCCTCATCCTTGAGCAGCGTGAGCGCCGCGGTGCCCAGCATCCGGGAGGTCGAGCGGTAGCCCGGATCCCCCTGGGAGTACAGGGTGGCGATGTAATCCGGCTCCACGTTCGGCGCCGGATTCGGCTTCACGAAGCCGTGGAACACGCACCGGAAGTAGCCATTCTCCTGCGCCTTGCTCGTCGGACCCTCGCCCGGCTCGGGTGCCCACTGGGAGATGAAGTCCCGCAGCTTCGGCGCCTTCATCGCGGTCAGCATCGTCTGCTGCACCCCACCCATCGCGTAGGCCTGCGCGCGGCCCTTCAGGCCCGGCCCGGTGGACTGGAACTCGCGGTAGCGCAGGGACTTGCCGTACTTGAAGCCGCTCAGCGCATTGGAGCGGCGCACCACGCGGGTGTTCACCGAGGCCATGAGGAAAGGCCCGGCCCAGCCCTCCGGGGCGCCGACGGTCTCGGTCTGCAGCACGCCATAATCCGGCTGCTCGCCCAGCTCCGGCTCCGCCTCGCGATCCGGACTCAGGGAGTACGGGTCGGCCAGCACACGCCTCTGCTCCGGGTCGCGCTGTGCGGCCTGGAACTGCTCGCGTGCGGACTCTACGGTGCCGCCGGACATGGCCCCGCGCATGCTGACCAGGTTCGTCACCTCGGCCAGCTTCTTGCCATCCTTGGCCGCGGCCTCGTTGATCAGCAGCATGCCGATATCGGAGGGCACGGAATCGAAGCCACAGGCGTGGATGATGCGCGCCCCGTTGGCCTTCGCCACGTCGTCGTACTTGTCGATCATCTTCCGCATGAACAGCACCTCGCCGGTGGAGTCCACGTAGTGTGTGCCGGCCTCCGCGCAGGCGCGCACGAGGTCCTCGCCGTAACGCACGAACGGGCCCACCGTGGAGATCACCACGCGGGTGTTTTTCGCCAGCTCGGTCATGGCGTCCTCGTCGAAGGCATCGGCCTCCACGATCTGCCAGTCCATCACGCCCTGGTGGATGGTCAGCAGCTGCTGCTTGAGGAAGACCAGCTTCTCGCGGTTGCGGCCGGCCAGCGCGATGGTGACGTCCTTCGGCGCGTGCTCCGCCAGCCAGCCCGCGAGGATCTTGCCGACGAATCCGGTCGCGCCGAACAGGGTGATGTCCACCGGGCGCTGCTTTCCGCCGGTCGGGGTCTTCTTGCCTTGCGGTGTGGCGTCCTTCGGTGCATCAGCCATGTCTGATCGACCTCTTTCATCGTCTGATGGGCTTCGTGCCCGATCGTCGGGGTTCTTCCCCTCCATTCTTACCGTGTTCCGGTGCCGTCAGCGCCCGCGGGCGCGGTTAAGGTGAGTGGCGTGTCTTCGCAGCCTTCCACTCCCGCTTCCGCCGCAGGTCGGTCTTCTTCTTTAACGACGCCACCCCGGCCGGCCGCCGATCCGCCCTTCCATATCCTGTTCGACCAGCCGCAGATCCCGCCGAACACGGGCAATGCGATCCGCATGTGCGCGGGCACCGGGGCGGCACTGCACCTGGCGGGCCCGCTGGGTTTCAACTTCGAGGAGAAGCACGTCCGCCGCGCCGGTCTGGATTATCACGACTTGGCGGAGGTGCAGCTCCACGAGGATTTCGAGGCCGCGGCCGCGCACTTGACTGGGTTGAGTCGGAAGCAGGCAGAGCTGAGCCGGAAGCAGGCAGCGGATGGCGCCTCGCCCCGGGCGAGGGTCTTCGCTTTCACGACGCACGCGGAGACCTGGTTTACGGACGTGGACTTCCGCCGCGGTGACGTCCTCCTCTTCGGCCCCGAACCCACCGGCCTGGACGAGGAGACCCTGGCGGACCCCCGGATCACCGCGCAGCTGCGGATCCCGATGCTGCCGGCCCGTCGCAGCATGAACCTCTCGAACGCGGCGGCGGTGGCGGCGTACGAGGCCTGGCGGCAGCTGGGCTTCCCGGGCGGGCAGTGACCTGCGTTCGGGGTCTTCGCCCTGAAGTGGGGGAATGGGGGCGCACGCCGGTGGGGTAGCGCTAGGCCTGTGGAATAATGGCGGGCATGGCTGCGATTACCCTGGATGGAAAGAAATACCGCGACGAGATCTTCGCGGACCTGAAGCAACGAGTCGACGCTCTGCGGGACAAGGGGATCACCCCGGGCCTGGCAACGGTCCTGGTCGGTGACGACCCGGCGAGCCACTCCTACGTGCGGATGAAGCACAAGGACTGCGAGCAGATCGGCGTGAAGTCCATCCGCAAGGACCTGCCGGCGGACGTGACCCAGGAGGAGCTCAACGCCGTCATCGACGAGCTCAACGCGGACCCGGAGTGCACCGGCTACATCGTGCAGCTGCCGCTGCCGAAGCACCTCGACGAAAACGCGGTGCTGGAGCGCATCGACCCGGCCAAGGACGCTGACGGCCTGCACCCGGTGAACCTCGGCAAGCTGGTGCTCAACGAGCCCGCCCCGCTGCCGTGCACCCCGAATGGTGCAATCAGCCTGCTGCGCCGCTACGACGTCGAGCTGAACGGCGCGAAGGTCGTCGTCATCGGCCGTGGCGTGACTGTTGGCCGCCCGATCGGCCTGATGCTGACCCGCCGCAGCGAGAACGCCACCGTCACCCTGTGCCACACCGGCACGAAGGACCTGAAGGCGGAGACCATCAACGCGGACATCATCGTCGCCGCTGCAGGTAAGCCGCACATGCTGACCAAGGACATGGTCAAGCCGGGGGCGGCGATCCTCGACGTCGGTGTCTCCCGCCTGGACGGCAAGCTCGCCGGGGACGTGCACCCGGACGTCTGGGAGGTCGCGGGCGCGATCTCGCCGAACCCGGGTGGCGTGGGCCCGCTGACCCGCGCCTTCCTGGTCCACAACGTCGTGGAGCGCGCCGAGCTCCTCGCGGAGCAGGGCGAGAACTAGGGGATTAGAGCTGGAGGAGCTGGGCACGATGCCGGACACCCCGAACGAGCGGGCGGAGGCCGCGCAGATTGGCGCTTATCGCCGACAGCTGCTGGCCAACCCGCACGACCGGGACGTGCCCGCCTCCCCGCTGCCGGTGATCGCGCAGCGGGCGCTCATCGGGGTGTTTTTGCTGCTTCTGGCGGTGGGGGTGTTCTTCATCGCGGCGGATCGTTGGCGCCGCGGCACCACGGCGATGGGGGCAAGCCTGGTGTTCTTGGCCACGATCCGGTGGGTCGTGGACTCCGACGTGCTGGGGATTTTCGCGGTCCGCAGCCGAAAATTCGATTGCCTCTTCGCCGGGGGTGTGGGGTTGTTGATGATGTACCTGGCGATCAGCGTGGACACGCTGGGCAGCTAGGGGCATCCGGACCAAGTCCCTGCGCGAGGGTCGCGCGGAGCTGGGTATCCCGCGACGCTGGGCGTGGGGGGGTTGGGTGGCGGTTGTTCGGTGGCCGCCCTTAGCGGTTCCTAGCGGTTGTGGTGCTGCAGGATCTCCGCGCGCTGCTCCGGATTCTCGGCCAGCTCCTCGGCGGCCGTGAGGAACTTCTCAAGAACATTGCCCATCTGGCGGGCCTCGATGAGGAAACCATCGTGGCCGGTGGGGGAGGTGATCTGGGACAGCCCCAGGAAGGCTCCCAGGTTGCGGGAGAGGTGCTCCTGCTGGTGATAGGGGTAGAGGATGTCCGTGTCGATGCCGCAGACCATCGTGGGGACCGTGGAGTTACCCAGGGCGGCGTTCATGCCGCCGCGATCCCGGCCGACGTCGTGGCGGTTCAGGGCATCCGTCAGGGTGACGTAGGAGCCGGCGTCGAAGCGGTTGCGCAGCTTCATCGCCTGCCGGTCCAGGTAGCCCTCGACCGAGAAGCGCTGATTGGGGGAGCGGTACTTACCCAGCGGGTTTTCGCCCCGCTGCGGCTCGGCGCCGAAGCGCTCGTCGACCTCCAGCTCGCCGCGGTAGGTCAGGTGCGCGATGCGGCGGGCCTCGCCCAGGCCCCAGACTGGCCCCATGCCGGCCTCGTAGTAGTCCCCGCCGTGCCACAGCGGGTCGGCCTCGATCACACGGATCTGGGCGGACTGGATGCCGATCTGCCAGGCGGAGGCGCGGGCGGAGACGGCGATGAGGAGGACGGCGTCCATCATCTCCGGGTAGAGCAGCGACCACTCGAGGGTGCGCGCCCCGCCCATGGAGGCGCCGACGACCACGTGGACCCGGGGGATCTCCAGCACGTCGAGCAGCTGTTTTTCGGCCTGCACGAGGTCGCGGATGGATAGCCCCGGGAATCGGGAGCCCCAGAAGCCACCCTCAGGGTGCAGGGAACCGGGGCCGGTGGAGCCCGCGCACCCACCCAGCGCGTTGGCGCAGAGCACTAGGTACGTGGAAGTGTCGATCGCCTTGCCCACGCCGACCATGTCGGCCCACCAGTCGGTGGCGTTGCCGTCGCCGGTGAGGGCGTGCTCGATCAGCACGATGGGGCGCTCCTCCGGCGGCGTGGATACCGCCGCCTGCTCGGCTGCGTCGTAGAAGGCGTACAGCCGCAGTGAGGCTTCGGGAATGCTTGCGCCCGCCTCAGTGAGCACCTCGCCGATGGGAATATCGGCGTAGGAACCGGAGGCGGGCAGCAAGTCGGAGCGCATAGAAAACCTCGTGAGTTAAATCTGCTCGAAGCCCTGCTCGAGGTCGGCGATGATGTCGCGGACGTCCTCGATACCGACGGACAGGCGAACCGTTGCCTGGGAGATGCCCGCGTTGCGCAGGTTCTCCTCGGTGGACTGCGAGTGCGTGGTGGTGGCCGGGTGGACGACCAGGGAGCGTACGTCACCGACGTTAGCGAGGTCGGAGTGCAGCTTCAGGGAGTCGATGAACTTCCAGGCGGCCTCGCGCGGGTCGGCGTCGCCGGTGGCCAGGTCGAAGGCCAGAACGGAGCCAGTGTACTCCAGGCCCAGCTTCTCCTTGACCTTGTTCCACGGGCTGGACTCCAGGCCGGCGTAGGCGACGCTGGCGACCTTCGGGTGCTTGTCCAGGAACTCGGCGACCTGCTTGGCGTTCTCGTTGTGCTGCTTGACGCGCAGGTTCAGGGTGTCGAGACCCTGGACGGCCAGCCAGGCGTTGAACGCGGAGAGGGTGGCGCCGGTGTCGCGCAGCAGACCCGCACGAGCCTTCAGGCCGAAGGCTGGCTCGCCGAGGTCGGCGTACTTCAGGCCGTGGTAGGCCGGGTCCGGGGTGACGAAGCTCGGGAAGACCGGCTTACCGTTGCGCTCCTGGGTCCAGTCGAACTTGCCGCCGTCGACGAGGATGCCGCCGATGGCGGAGCCGTTGCCGGTGTAGAACTTCGTCAGGGAGGAGACGGAGACGTCGGCGCCGAGCTCCAGCGGCTTGACCAGCGCTGCGGTGGCCAGCGTGTTGTCGACGATCAGCGGGACCTTGTTCTCGTGGGCAACCTTGCTGATCTCCGGGATGTCCAGGACATCCGCCTGCGGGTTGGCGAAGGTCTCGCCGAAGAAGGCGACGGTGTTGTCCTGAACGGCGTCCTGCCAGGACTGCGGGTCATCCGGGTTCTCGACGAAGGTGGTGGTGATGCCCAGGCGCGGCAGGGTGACGAGCAGGAGGGTCTCGGTGCCACCGTAGAGGCGCGGGGAGGCGACGATGTGGTCACCGGAGTTCGCGACGTTGATCAGCGCGGCGGTGATGGCAGCCATGCCGGAAGCGAAGGCGACGGCGTGGACACCACCCTCGAGGGTGGCGAGGCGGTTCTCGAGGACCTCGACCGTTGGGTTGGTCAGGCGGGAGTAGATCGGGCCCGGATCTTCGAGGGCGAAGCGCTGCTTGGCGTGCTCGGCGTTGTCGAAGACGTAGCTGGTGGTCATGTGGATCGGCAGGTTACGGGAACCGGTCGGGTCCAGGGTCTGGCCGGCGTGGATCTGCTGGGTGGCAAAGCCCCACTCTGCCGCGTTGGAGTTGTCGTACTTTGGCATGGTTTTCCTGTCTCTTTCGTGTGGTTGAGGCTGTGTTGTGAATCGTGGCGATCCGGGTGGGATCCGGGTGGATTGTGCCGCTCGATCGCTGTGTGGTGACTCACTTTATAGTCCGCGTTGAAAAAAGTAAACCGCTCTGTCTATTTTCGGTGGTAATCAGCGTTAAATGCGCAGGTCAGAGGCGTTTAAAAAATTATACCACTTGGTCTATTTTTGGGTGTTTTGAGAGGTGATGAGTGCATGTTTTTAGCCTCTCGGGGTCAGGTTTAAGTACCGCTCGGTATGGGTTCATGCGGTGGGTGGCAGCAGCGCACGAAGCGCTGTTTTGCACCGCATCGGATGGGAGGTAGGCGGTCTGGGCTTCAACACTTTTGGTGGAAAAATTGCGGGTCGCACCTGCAACCGCAGTTGAGTCACTAGGGTGGGGTGGTGCACGGGATAAAGAAAGAATCCCAGCGCAACGAGCACAACACGGGCCCACAAGGCGCCAGAAAGGACCTGCACCATGGCGAATACAGACGCTGCATTCCTGATTGACGCAGAGCCGAGCGTGCTCCAGGTGGCAGTTGGTCGCCCACAACCCAACCCCGCCGGAACCTACGAGCACACCGGCATTGAAAAGCTGCCGCAGGCGCACATCGACGTGCTCGCGCCGGGCCCGAACTACGGCGACGGCAGCGGCGTCGTTGGGGATACGATCGGAGACGATAAGCACCACGGCGGAGCAGATAAGGCCGTCTACGCCTTCGCCCGCGAGGAGCTGGACTTCTGGGAAGGGGAGCTCGGCCGTGAGCTCGTCTACGGCAGCTTCGGGGAGAACATCACCACCGCCGGGGTGAAGTGGTCGGAGGTCTACATCGGCCAGCGCGTGTCCATGGGTAGCGCTGAGCTCGAGGTAAGCGTGCCGCGCACCCCGTGCGCGACCTTCGCCGCCTGGCTCGATGAGAAGGGCTGGGTCAAGCGCTTCGCACAGCATGGCGACTGCGGCGCCTACTTCCGCGTGATTACCGCCGGGCGCATCCGCCCGCTGGACGAGATTCGCTTCGGACCGGTGCCGGAGCATGGTGTCACGATGGGGGAGGCCTTCGCCGCCAAGCTGGGTGATAAGGAAGCCGCCCGCAAGGTTTTCGACGCCGGGGTGCTCCCCGGGCACCATCATGAGCAGCTGGGTCGCCTGCTGAACTGAGATATGAGCAGCTTGGTCTCCGCTGGACGGAGGCCGCAAGGCCGGGGCAGGGGCTCCTGGCCGGTAGAAAAGAAAAACTGGGCCTAGCGGCGCTATCTCTAGCGCGCTAGGCCCAGTCGGCTATATCCCTCCGCTGACCCCGGGGCGGGCCTGCAGCAGGCCCAACGGGGGAGGGGTACTAGCCCTCCAGGGAGTTATCTGCTGCAGCAAGATCGTCGATGATCTTGTTGAATGCAGCGACCGGACGCATCACGGCGTTCGCCTTCTCCTCGTCCAGGTGGTAGTGGCCACCCAGCTCCACGGCCTTGCCCTGAATGTCGTTGAGTTCCTTGATGACCTCGTCCTCGGCTGCCTCCAGCGCGTCGGCGACCGGGGCGAAGAGCTCAGCCAGGTCGGTGTCGTCCTTCTGGTCGGCCAGGGCGCGAGCCCAGAACATTGCCAGGTAGAAGTGGGAACCGCGGTTGTCGAGGGTGTTGACCTCGCGCTGCGGGGACTTGCCCTCCTCCAGGATCCGCTCGGTAGCAACGTCCAGCGCGTCGCCCAGCACCGGGGTGCGCGGGTTGTTATCCGTGTCGGCCAGCTTGCGCAGGGACTCGGCCAGCGCCAGGAACTCGCCCAGGGAGTCCCAACGCAGGTGGTTCTCCTCGGTCAGCTGCTCGACGTGCTTCGGCGCGGAACCGCCAGCACCGGTCTCGAAGAGGCCACCGCCCGCGATCAGCGGAACGATGGAGAGCATCTTCGCGGAGGTGCCCAGCTCCAAGATCGGGAACAGGTCGGTCAGGTAGTCACGCAGCACGTTACCGGTGACGGAGATGGTGTTCTTGCCCTCGCGGATGCGGTCCACGGAGAGCTGGCAGGCCTCGACCGGGGAGAGGATGCGGATATCCAGACCCTCGGTGTCGTGGTCCTTCAGGTACTTCTCGACCTGGGTTGCCATGTTGCGGTCGTGGGCGCGCTCCGGGTCCAGCCAGAAGATAGCCGGGTCGCCGGTCTTGCGGGCACGCTCGACGGCCAGCTTCACCCAGTCCTGAACCGGGATGTCCTTGGCCTGGCAGGCGCGCCACAGGTCGCCCTCGGAGACCTCGTGCTCCATGAGCACGTCGCCGGCCTTGTTGAGGACCTGGACCTTGCCGTCCGCCTCGATCTTGAAGGTCTTGTCGTGGGAGCCGTACTCCTCAGCCTTCTGCGCCATCAGGCCGACGTTCGGGACGGTGCCCATCGTGGTCGGGTCGAATGCGCCGTTCTTGCGGCAGTCGTCGATGACGACCTGGTACACGCCTGCGTAGGAGGAGTCCGGCAGTACGGCCAGGGTGTCCTGACGGGCGTCGTCCTTGTTCCACATCTTGCCGGAGTCACGGATCATGGCTGGCATGGAAGCGTCGACGATGACGTCGGACGGGACGTGGAGGTTGGTGATTCCGCGGTGGGAGTTGACCATCGCGAGATCCGGGCCGTCCTCGAGGCCCTTGTCGAATGCGGCGCGGATCTCCTCACCGTTGTCCAGCTCGGACAGGCCGTCGAGGATGGCGGCCAGGCCGTCCTCACCGTCGAGGCCGGCGGCCAGCAGCTCCTCGCCGTACTGCTCGTAGACGTCGGAGAAGTAAGCGCGCACGGCGTGGCCGAAGATGACCGGGTCGGAAACCTTCATCATCGTGGCCTTCAGGTGCACGGAGAACAGCACGCCCTCAGCCTTCGCGCGGGCGACCTGGGCGCGCAGGAACTCGTCGAGCGCGGCGGCGCGCAGGACGGTGGAGTCCACGATCTCGTTCTTCTGCACCGGCAGGGACTCGCGCAGCACAGTGGTCTCGCCGTTGGCCTTCACCAGCTGGATGCGCAGGTCATCCTCAGCCGGCATGATGACGGACTGCTCGTTGTGGCGGAAGTCGTTGGCCTCCATGGTTGCCACGTTGGTCTTGGACTCGGCGGTCCACTCACCCATGGTGTGCGGGTGGGTGCGCACGTAGTTCTTCACGGCCTTCGGCGCACGGCGGTCGGAGTTGCCCTCGCGCAGCACCGGGTTCACGGCGGAGCCCATGACGGAGCTGTAGCGGGCGTAGGCGTCCTTCTCCTCCTCGGTGTTGACCTCGAGAGGGAAGTCCGGCAGGTCGTAGCCGGCCTTCTGCAGCTCGCCGATGGCTGCGCGCATCTGCGGGACGGATGCGGAGATGTTCGGCAGCTTGAGGATATTGGCCTCAGGGGACTGGGTCAGCTCGCCGAGCTCCTTGAGAGCGTCGTTGACCTGCTGCTCCTTCGGGAGCTTATCGTTGAAAGCGGCCAGGATACGACCTGCCAGCGAGATGTCACGCGTTTCCACGTCCACGCCGCAAGTCGATGCAAAAGCTTCCACGATCGGCTTCAGCGAATACGTGGCCAGAAGTGGGGCCTCGTCGGTACGGGTGTAAATGATCTTGGCCATAAGGCGGTATCTCCCTGCTTTCACATCGTTTTCGGTGAACCGTTAAAAGTCACTCGATTTTTATCGTGCTACCCAGCTTACGTGAAGTAGAAAAATCGTGAATCATACGGGTACTGTCGCAACTTCGCTTGCGAAAGGCGAAAAAAGTTATTAAAAATATTGATTCTTTTTCGTTACTTCGTATTCATCCGGCCCAGCCAAAGAATTTCAGGAAGCGTGCCCCGTGCCAACCATGCCGAATCGCCGCCCCGTGCCAACACAAACCACCATGGGCAGCCGCAGGAGAATCATCACCATGCTGGCCATCGCGCTCGGTGGCTTCGGCATCGGTACCACCGAGTTCGTGGCGATGGGGCTGCTGAATCTCATCGCCGAGGATTTCCAGATCTCGGAGGCCACGGCCGGGCACGTCATCTCCGCCTACGCCCTCGGCGTGGTGGTGGGTGCCCCGCTCATCACCACGCTGACCAGCACCGTGCCGCGCCGTCGCCTGGCACTGGTGCTCATGATCGCCTTCACGATCGGTAACGGGCTGACCGTGCTGGCCAGCAGCTATAACATGCTGCTGATCAGCCGCTTCATCGCCGGCCTGCCACACGGTGCCTACTTTTCCGTCACCGCGCTCATCGCCGCCTCGATGGCCCCGCCGGGGCAGCGCGGCAAGGCGGTGGCCTTCTCCGGGCTGGGACTCTCGGTGGCCACCGTCGCAGGTGTGCCCGCCGCGCAGTGGCTGGGCACCCACTTCGGATGGAACTTCGCCTTCCTGCTCGTCGCAGTGATCGGCCTGGTGACCTTCGTGGCGCTGTATATCTCGCTGCCGCACATGACCCTCATGCCGAAGAGCAACCCGATCACCGAGCTCGGCGCTCTGATCAACCCCCAGGTACTGCTCACCCTGGCGATCGGCACGGTCGGCTTCGGCGGCATGTTTGCGGTCTATACCTATATTTCCTGGACGCTGACCGAGCGTGCAGGCTTCAGCGAAACCCTCATCTGGATTCCCTTGATGGTCTACGGCATCGGCATGGTTTTCGGAACCTGGTTCGGCGGCGTGCTGGCTGACCGGAACCTGGAGTACACCATCGCCGGCAGCCTCATCGCTCTGATCGTGGTGCTGGGCGCGTTCTACTTCACCTCCACCAACGCCATCACAGGCATCGCCAACTTCGGCCTCATCGGATTCCTGGGCTCCTGCCTGGTCCCGAGCCTGCAGACCCGCCTGATGGACGTCGCCCGGGACGCCCAGAACCTCGCCGCCGCCCTCAACCACTCCGCGCTAAACATGGCCAACGCCGCCGGTGCCGCGATCGGTGGCGCGGTCATCGGCGCTGGCTTCGGCTATGCTGCCCCAGCCCTCGCGGGTGCGGCCCTGGCTGCCACCGGTGCGGTGGTCTGGCTGCTCGCCTTCCTGCTACGACGTCGCCAGCTCGCCGCCTCCTAGCCCGCGGCTTATGCGGCTGCTGGTGTGTCCGGGGCACGGCCTATATTGGTGGGCATGGGTTTTACAGTCGCTACGGTTAACGTCAACGGAATCAGGGCCGCCGCGAAGGTGCGCCACGAGAACAACCAGGGCATCCTCCCGTGGTTGGCCAGCCACCCGGCGGATGTGGTCCTGATGCAGGAGGTCCGCGCCGACGAGGCGCAGACCGCCAAGGCGATCGCCCCCGCCCTGGAGGACGGCTGGCACCTCGCCCAGGCCCCCGCCGCAGCCAAGGGCCGGGCCGGGGTGGCGATCCTTTCGCGCCTGCCGCTGCGGGACGTGCAGATCGGCTTCGGTCACGAGGCCAACCCGGAGCACCCCGGCGCCGAGGACGCCGCCCGCGAATTCGATGATTCCGGCCGCTACATCGAGGCCACCGTGGACGCCGAGGTCGGGGGTACAACCCAGCCGATCACCGTGGCTTCCCTCTACCTGCCCAGTGGTGCCAGTGGCACCGAGAAGCAGGACGAGAAGTTCCGCTTCCTGGATGCCTTCGCGCCCTTCATGCACCAGCGTGCCGCGGCCGCCGAGGCCGGCGGGCAGCAGATGCTCATCGGCGGTGACTGGAATATCTGCCACCGCCGCGCGGACCTGAAGAACTGGAAGCCCAACCGCAACAAGTCCGGCTTCCTGCCCGCCGAGCGCGCCTTCCTTGACCACGTGCTCGGCACCTACCCGGACGGTGCAACCCAGGTGGGCGATGCGGAGGACTCCGGCCGGGTCGGTAACCCCGCCGGGGCGGCCGAGGACTTCTTCGGTGCCGTGGACTACCAGCCCGGCGAGCTCGCGCAGGCCCGCATCGCGGCAGGCGCCGCCACCCAGCCAGGCTGGCACGACGCCGTGCGCCACCTCCACCCCGAGGAGGACGGCCCGTACTCCTGGTGGAGCTACCGCGGCAAGGCCTTCGACACGAACGCGGGCTGGCGTATCGACCTGCACGCCGTCACCGGTGGGCTGCTGGAGCACGCCGCCGCTGCCCGGGTGGACAAGGCGCCCACCTACGACCAGCGCTGGTCCGACCACAGCCCCGTGATCCTCGAGTTCCGCTAAACCCACCGGGAGACGGCATGTTCCTGATCGTCCTCTTCGTCATCGGCATCACCGCCGAAGGCGCGACCGGCGCCCTGGCCGCCGGCCGCGAGCGCATGGACCTCTTCGGCGTGGCCATCATCGCGTGCGTGACCGCCATCGGCGGCGGCTCCGTCCGCGATGTGCTGCTGGGGAACTACCCGCTGGTATGGGTGGAAAACCCGATGTACCTGGTCTTCGTGCTCGTCGCCGCGTTCATCACCGTGGCCATCCCCGTGATGATGACTTACTTCCACTGGGTCTTCCTCATCCTCGACGCCGTGGGGCTCTCTGTGTTCACGGTGCTCGGCACCCAGATCGCCCTGGGGGCCGGGCACGGGGCGCTCATCGCGATCGTCGCGGCGGTGCTCACCGGTGTGTTCGGTGGCGTGCTCCGCGACATCATGAGCAACCGCGTCCCCCTGGTCTTCCAGGGCGACCTCTACGCCTCCGTCGCGGTCTCCGGATCCATCCTCTACCTGGCGCTCAACGCCGCCGGGGTGAACGACAACGTCAACGCGATCATCGTCCTCGCGTTCACCTTCGGACTGCGGCTGTGCGCCATCTTCTTCCACTGGTCCCTGCCCGTCTTCGAGTACCAAGAGCGCGAGTTCACCCGGGACCGGGAGCACAGCCTGTCCAACCGCCTGCTGAACAAGGCCCGGGAGCTGCGCCCCGCAGGCCCCCGCCAGCTGCGCATCACCGAGGGTATCGCCGGGCTGCGGCACCGCCACCACGGCGAAAACCCGGGGGCAACCGCCACGGGAGAGGACCCACGCGCCGGGGGACAAGCGGCGACCGAGAGCGACGTCAACAAGGAATGTGGTTGCGAATGCCACGGACAGGGGGACGGCGACACGCAGCCGAAACCTGGTGAGTAGCATTAGAAGACATGACAAGCAGCGAAAACCCACAGCACAGCGATAACGGCGCGAAGAAGCAGCGCGTCGTCTCCGGCCTCCAGCCCACCAGCGACTCCTATCACCTGGGCAATTACCTCGGCGCGGTCAAGCAGTTCATTACCCTGCAGGATGATTACGACGCCTTCTACTTCATCCCGGATCAGCACGCCATCACCGTGCCGGGATATAGCCCGAAGGACCTGCGCAACCGCACCCTCGCCGGTGCCGCGCAGCTGCTCGCGCTCGGCATCGACCCGGAGCGCTCCACCCTGTTCGTGCAGTCGCACGTCCCGGAGCACAGCCAGCTTGCGTGGGTGCTGATGTGCATCACTGGTGACGGCGAGGCTCGCCGCATGACCCAGTTCAAGGACAAGGCCAGCAAGCAGGGCAACGAGAACACCACCTCCGGGCTCTACGCCTACCCAATGCTCATGGCCGCGGACATCCTGCTCTACCGCCCGCACCTCGTGCCAGTGGGGGAGGACCAGCGCCAGCACCTGGAGCTGACCCGCAACCTCGCGGAGCGCTTCAACTCCCGCTATAAGAAGACCTTCGTGGTGCCGGAGGGCATGATCCCGCAGGGCGCGGCGAAGATTTACGACCTGCAGAATCCGACCGCCAAGATGAGCAAGTCCACCGACAACCCGCGTGGCCTCGTGAACCTGCTGGACGACCCGAAGGTCTCCGCCAAGCGCATCCGCAGCGCGGTGACGGATAACGACAACGAAATCCGCTACGACGTCGAGAACAAGCCGGGTGTGTCTAACCTCCTGGTCATCCAGTCCGCCCTCGGTGACAAGAGCATCGACGAGCTCGTCACCCAGTACCAGGAAGCGGGCTCCGGCTACGGCGACCTGAAGAAGGACACCGCCGAGGTGCTCGAGGCCTTCTGCTCCCCGCTGCGCGAGAAGTACAACGAGTACATGGACGACCGCGCAGAGCTGGAGCGCGTCCTGGCCAAGGGCGCGGAGCGCGCCCGCGAGATTGCTGCGAAGACGGTGGAGCAGGTCTACGACCGCGTCGGTTTCCTGCCAAAGCCCTAAACCGGCACACCGCGAACCTTAAAACGACATAATGAGGTACGTGCCCAGGCCGGCCACCCGCCGTCCGGTGCGTGCCATTAAAAGATCCAACCCCGGATCGAAAACCCGAAGCCCCGAAAGCCTGCCCAAGGAAGGATGGACGCGCTGATGGCGAAAACATCAACGACGCCCGACTATGACAAGCTCGACGCCTACGGCGTGGAACGCAGCCGCAAAGACGACGAAGGGGCGCTGGTCAAGCTCCGCGACAAGTGGCCGTGGTTCGACCACATCATGCGGATGAACGAGCGCTACGGCGAGCAGGGCGGCAACCAGTTCGCCGCGGGTATTACCTACTTCTCCGTCCTGTCCATCTTCCCGCTGACCATGCTCGTGCTGGCAACAGTCGCGATCATCCTGGCGAATAACCAGGATCTGTTGGACAAGGTCATGGACCAGGTGACGTCCATGGGCAGCGGCGAGATGGGTGACACCCTGGGCACCATCGTCGAGGGCGCGATCGATCAGCGTAAGTCCGTGTTCTCCATCGGTCTTCTGCTGGCCCTGTGGTCCGGCCTAAGCTGGATGAATCACCTGCGCATTGGTGCTTCCGAGATGTGGAAGGTCGATAACAGCCCGGAGAATTTCATCAAGGGCAAGCTCTCCGACCTGCTGGGCCTGCTGGGGCTGCTCCTCGCCCTGGTCGTGGCCTTCGCCGTCACCACCATCGGTAACTCGGGGCTCACCGAAAAGCTGCTTGGTGTGGTGGGGCTCGACGAGGTCCCGGGCATCCGATTCATTACCTTCCTCGTGGCTCTGGTCGTTGCGCTGCTGGCCAACCTGCTGGTCTTCTTCTGGCTGATGGTCTACCTGCCGCGGGCGAAGGTGCCGCGCAAGTCCGCTTTCAAGGCGGCCATCATCGGCGCAGTCGCGTTCGAGGTCTTCAAGCAGTTCGCCACAATGTTCTTCTCCAACGCGCTGAGCAACCCGGCGGGCGCTGCCTTCGGTCCGATCATCGGTGTGATGGTGCTGTTCTACTTCATCTGGCGCATCACCCTGTACTGCTCCGCGTGGGCAGCCACCACGCCGGAGTCCCTGGCCATGATGACCCCGCCGGTGCCGCCGGCCGCAGTGATCCGCGTACGCCAGGAGGTTCGCACCGGCTCCACCGACGCCGGCCGCGCCGGGCTGGTGGGTGTCGGAGCCGCCGTGGGTGTGGTCCTGGGTGGGGCCATCCGCTCGATCTTCAAATAAGCCGCCGGTTTCCTCACCGAGCTTCACATGGCGGGGTGGTTAGACCTCCCGCCCACCACCATGGGGCACAGCTGCCGAGTAAGCTGTGCCCCATGATTGATTCGGACGTCATTGCATCCCTGCCCAAGGTCGAACTCCACGACCACCTGGACGGCGGCCTCCGGCCAGCCACGATCGTGGAGCTGGCCGCCGAGATCGGCTACGAGCTGCCCACCACGGATCCCGAGGAGCTCGAGAAGTGGTTCTACGACGCCGCGAACTCGGGCGACCTGCCGACGTACCTGACCACCTTCGACCACACCACCGCCGTCATGCAGACGAAGGAAGCGCTGGTGCGCGTCACCCGCGAGGCCGTCGAGGACCTGGCCGCGGACAACGTGGTCTACGCCGAGCTGCGCTATGCCCCCGAGCAGCACCAGGCCAACGGGCTGAGCCTGCAGGAGGTCGTGGAGGCCACCGTGCAGGGCGCGAAGGAGGGCGAGCGCGCCGCCGCCGCGAAGGGTAAGCGCATCCACGCCCGCCTGATCCTGTGCGCCATGCGGCACGCCGACCGCGCCACCGAGATCGCGCAGCTGACCGTGGATAACTACCCGATCTCGAGCCCGGGCGAGGGCTACGTGGTCGGCTTCGACATCGCGGGCGCGGAGGACGGCTTCCCGGCCGCCAACCACGCCGAGGCTTTCCAGCTGCTGCGCGAGAACCTCGTGCCCTTCACCATCCACGCCGGCGAGGCCGCGGGCGTGGAGTCCATCAAGGACGCCCTGGTTCAGGGCACCCTCCGCCTGGGTCACGGCGTGCGCATCTACGAGGACTTGAACGCCACCCTCTCCGGTATCGAGATGGGGCCGGTAGCCCGCCACGTGCGCGACCGGGGCATCCCGCTGGAGATCTGCCCGACCTCCAACACCCAGACCGGTGTTGCCGAAGAAATCGCCGATCACCCCTTCAACCTGCTCTACGAGCTGGGTTTCGTGTGCACGGTGCACACCGATAACCGCCTGGTCTCCGGCACGACGATGACTCAGGAGTTCGAGCGCCTCGCGGAGGTCTTCGATCTGGAGTACTGGCAGATGCTGGAGCTGACCACCAATGCGCTGGATCACGCTTTCTGTGATGCCCCGCTGCGCGCGGAGCTGGAGCAGACCGTGATCTACCCGGCCTACGCGAAGCTGGGGGAGGAGCTGGGCTTAAGCACCGTGGCTGGCGCGGGTGCTGCTCATGATCACGAGCACGATCACGCGGGCCACGATCACGAGCACATTGGCGGGCCGGGGCAGGGTATCTCCGCGGGTCTGCAGGGGCTGCACAGCCCCAATGGCGCGGCCGGGGCGCTTGGGGAGGACGCCAACCTGGAGCTGTCCATGGAGAACCTCAAGGCGGAGCTGGAACAGCTCGGCCTGAGCCTCGACGACGAGCCCGGTAGCGACGGGGACTCGGTGGACGAGGATTCCGCGGAGAAGGAGTAAGCACGACACCCCGCCGACCGCGCCCCACGCGCGCGGGGCGGGGCGGGGCGCATCGGCGCGCTATCGCTGCAGTACAGCACGTCTTGAAGGATTCAGAAGGCCGGCTTGCGGTTTGACTTAGGCCTCTGACCTGCGAAAAATCGGGAAACGTGCAGAAAAATAATCCCCGAATCAACACCGCGTTCAAACGCGCCCTCGCGGCGCTCATGGCCCTGACGATGGGCGCGGTCGCGGCATGCTCCGCCACCGGCGGTCGCCCGCGCGAGAACGCGAACGGCGAGGGTGGCGCGGCCGGCGGCGTCGATACGCCCCGCTACACCGTCGCGATGATCAGCCACGGCGCGCCCGGCGATACCTTCTGGGACCTGGTCCGCCGCGGCGCGGAGGACGCCGCGAAGAAGAACAACATCGAGCTGCGCTACGCCAGCTCCCCGCAGGCGCCCGACCAGGCCAACCTCGTGCGCAACGCCATCGACTCCCAGGTCGACGGCATCGCGCTGACCATGCCCACCGCCGAGGCGCTGGGGCCCATCGCCCGCCGCGCCACCGAGCAGGGGATCCCCACCGTCGGGCTGAACTCCGGCATGGGCCACTACGAGCGCTACGGGGTGTCCGCCTTCTTCGGCCAGGACGAGCACGTCGCGGGTGAAGCCGCGGGTGAGCGGCTGGCCAAGGATGGCGCGAAGAAGGTGCTTTGCGTGATCCACGAGCAGGGCAATCCCTCCCAGGAAGCCCGCTGCGGTGGAGCTAAGAAGGCCCTCCAGGCCAAGGGAGGCGGCACGCTGGAGACCCTCTATGTCAACGGCATGGATATGACTAGCGTGACCTCCACGGTCCAGGCGAAGCTCGCCCAGGACCGAAACATTGACTGGGTTCTCAACCTCGTCGCCCCGGTGGCCCTGGCCTCCGTCAACTCTGCCCGTGCCGCCGGGTCTGATGCCAAGATCGTCACCTTCGACACCGACGCTGAGCTCGTCACCGCCATCAAGGACGGCACGGTGCAGTGGGCCGTGGACCAGCAGCCCTACCTGCAGGGCTACCTCGCGGTCGATGCGCTCTGGCTCGCCAAGCGCAACGGTGCAATTCCAGGTGGTGGCCAGCCCGTATTCACCGGCCCGGCCTTCGTGGACGCCAGCAACGTGGACAAGATCGAGGACGCCGCGAAGGAGGGCCTGCGCTAAATGACTGACCCCACACCCGAGCAGGCCACCGGCCCGGCAGCGGCGGAGAAGATCGACGAGGCGGCGCCGAACCTGACGTCGTCCCCGGACAAGGAGAACACAGCGGACACCGCAGCCGGCGGCGCCGCGGACACGAACGCAGGCAAAGACGGCGAGAACGCGATCCTCGCGGCCCTCAAGCGCCCCGAGCTGACCTCCCTGGTCGGTGCGATCCTCATCTTCGCGCTGTTCATGATCCTCGCCCCGGCCTTCCGCAGCGCGGATGCCTTCGCCACCGTGCTGTACTCCAGCTCCACGCTGGGCATCATCGCGCTTGGCGTGGGGCTGCTGATGATCGGCGACGAATTCGACCTCTCTTCCGGCGTGGCCGTAACCACCGCCGCGCTCGCCGCCACGATGCTGAACTACAACCTGTGGCTGAACTCGTGGACGGGCGTATTTCTCTCGCTGATCATTTCGCTGTCCATCGGCGCGATCAATGGCTACCTGGTCACCAAGACCGGCATCCACTCTTTCCTGATCACCCTGGCGATGTTCCTCATGCTGCAGGGCATCAACCTCGCCGTGACGAAGCTGGTCACCGGGCAGGTCGCCACCCCAACGATCTCGGATATGGAGGGCTACAACTCCGCCAAGGCGTTCTTCGCCTCCAGCTTCGAGGTCTTCGGCGTGGACGTGCAGATCACCGTGATCTGGTGGCTGCTGTTCGTGGCGCTGGCCAGCTGGTTGCTGTTCAAGACCCGCTTCGGTAACTGGATTTTCGCCGTCGGTGGGGACGCCGACGCCGCCCGCGCCGTGGGTGTTCCCGTGCGGCGCGTGAAAATCACCCTGTTCATGTTCGTGGCCTTCTCGGCGTGGTTCGTGGGGATGCACAACCTCTTCGCCTTCGACTCGATTCAGGCCGGGCAGGGCGTGGGTAACGAGTTCCTGTACATCATCGCCGCCGTGATCGGTGGCTGCTCGCTGACGGGTGGCCGGGGAACGGCGATCGGTACGGCCATCGGTGCGCTGATCTTCGGCATGACCAACCAGGGCATCGTCTACGCCGGATGGAACCCCGACTGGTTCAAGTTCTTCCTCGGCGCGATGCTGCTGCTGGCCGTGCTGACCAATAATTCCTTCTCTCGGGTGCAGGGAGGTGCCAAGTGACTCGCGAAAACAAGTGGAAGGACGCGGCGACGGTGACGTCGACCGGGACGGGCGCGGCAGGCGACGTCGACGTCGATAAGGACGTTGTTGCCGACAGCGCCGTTGATAAGGACGGTGCCGGTGCCGAGGATGGCGCCACCCCGCCGATCATCGAGATGCGCGGCCTCGAGAAGGCCTACGGCGAGCGGCTGGTTCTCAAGGGCATCGACATGGAGATCCGCCCCGGCACCGTGACCTGCGTGCTGGGCGATAACGGCGCTGGAAAGTCCACGCTGATTAAGGCGCTCTCCGGGCTGCACCAGCCCACCGGCGGCGAGATGCTGATCGACGGGGAGCCCGCACGGCTGCGCAACCCGAAGGACGCCCTCGACCGGGGGATCGCCACCGTGTATCAGGATCTCGCGGTGGTGGGGCAGATGTCCGTGTGGCGGAACTTCTTCCTGGGCCAGGAGCTCACCGGCGCGCTGGGGCGGCTGAAGGCCGACGAGATGCGCGAGATCACCGCCGAGCAGCTGGGAAAGATGGGCGTGGATCTGCCGGACGTGGAGGTGCCGATCAGCACGCTGTCCGGTGGCCAGCGGCAGGTCGTGGCGATCGCCCGGGCGATCTACTTCGGCGCGCGCGTGCTGATCCTGGACGAGCCGACCGCGGCGCTGGGTGTGAAGCAGTCCGGCATGGTGCTGCGCTTCGTGAAGAAGGCCCGGGAGTCCGGGGTGGCGGTCATCTTCATCACCCACAACCCGCACCACGCCTACCTGGTGGGGGATCGCTTCATGATGCTGAACATGGGCGAGCAGGTGATGAACGCTGACTTGGAGGCCGTCACACTGGAGGAGCTCACGGTGGAGATGTCCGGCGGTGGGGAGCTGGACGCGCTGAGCCACGAGCTGCGTAGTTAGCCGCGGGGGCTGGCTGCGAGGGGGGGATGCGGGGGATCCCAGAGCGGGGGCTGGGGCGATTCTTGAGGGGGGGCGATTGAATGCGCTCGACCGGGGCTTTAAGGTGTAGCCGAGAATTAAAAAATATGAGCTAGGTCTCACCTATTTTTCATTGAGTTGAGGATTCACTATGACGAACCCGGAGTCGAACGGGCACCAGAGCAACACACCTGAGGAGGGCGGGCAGCCCGCATCCCAGGGCGGTACCGCGCAGCCACAGCAGCCGCCGCAGAACTGGCAGGGCCAGCCCCAGCAGGGCTATGGCCAGCCCCAGCAGTCGCAGCAGGGGAATTGGCAGGGCCAGCAGTACGGTGCTCAGCCACAGCAGGGAGCGTGGCAGGGTCAGCCACAACAGGGCAACTGGCAGGCACAGCCCCAGCAGGGCAATTGGCAAGCACAGCCCCAGCAGGGCAACTGGCAAGCACAGCCCCAGCAGGGTTATGGCCAGCCGCAGCAGGGTTACGGCCAGGCGCAGGGGAACTGGCAGGGGCAGCAGGCGCCACAGAACTGGCAGGGCCAGCCCCAGGGCAACTGGCAGGCACAGCAGCCAGGTAATTCAGGTACGGGGGCGGTAAAGAAGGTCAGTGCCGCTGTGGGGCGGAGCGCCTACGCAGCGGCCACGAGCCTGCAGAGCAAGGCCCTGCCGCGACTGATGGCCGGGATCCTGGGCATCCTTGCCGTGGGGCAGCTGATCGCTGGTCTTCTATCTTGGTACCGGCTTAAGTTTGACATCGATTCCGACATCCTGGACCTGGGCTACTCTGAGCGACTTAGATTGCGGATCAATGGTTTTGGATTCGTTAAGACGGAAGGATCCGGTCTACTTAGTGGCATCGTGGCGGGGGGTTCTTCGAGTGAAAACGGCTGGTCGGCATTCTTCGTGGAGCTATTTGTCATTGCGTTCGTCGCTGCCGCGGCTGTGTTGGCGTTCCGTAACTTCAAACTTAAAGTAGCCGGCATTCTGGCGACTGTTTCGGGCGCCTTGGGCGTGCTTTACGCGATTGTTTGGGTTGGCCTCTTGCTTTATGCCAAGAAGCAATTGAAGGGGGAGTTTGGTGAAGAATTCAACGAATTCGTGGCAATCATGGAAAACACGAATCTAGGAGATTGGGGTTTTGGCTTCGGCTTCTACCTCGCCTTTGTTCTCAGCATTCTTACGCTCGCCGTGGGTGTGTGGTTGATCGTGAAAAAGCCTGCGGAGATCGACGCGCAGCGCAATAAGTTCCTCGGTGATGTGGCGAACCGCTCTAGCAAGCAGGCCAATGCTGCCCAGCAGCCTGCGCAGCCGCAGGGGAACTGGCAGGGTCAGCAGTACGGTGGGAGGGTGTCAGGAAGTTTGTGTGTGAGGCTCTGATCTAGAAGGAGTTTCATCGATAATGACTACGGTGTCACCGAAG
>NZ_JASPJL010000012.1:0-55086 GCF_030232315.1 Corynebacterium sp. MSK039 | reverse complement strand
GTATACCGAGCGCGGGGTTTTTGCATGCAGTGCAACAGGCGTAGCGTGGACAACCGTCTTTTTTCGCATCCAGCTCCTGGGTCGACGGTGCCACGGTCGCGCGTTTGTTCTCTGGCTACCTCGTGGACGCCTTCGGGCGGCGGCCGCAGGCGAAGCAGGGGTACGCGGAGGCTTAAGGCCGCTGCCTGGCTGCCGATCGCGGTGGTATAGCGTTGGTTGATATGGCACCTGATGATGAGTTAAAACCTGGGGTGGAGCCCGAGGGGAGCTCCGCGATGGTAGGCGGCGGGAAGCCTGGCTCGGCGGGCCCCGAGAACCCCGGTTCGGCACCTGCCGAGAAAGCTAGCTCGGCTACAGCCGACAAGCCAGCCTCGGCGGTAGCCGAGAAACCTGCGGTACCTCAGTCTATTTGGGTGCTCGTGGCCGCGGCCTTCATCATCGCCCTGGGCTATGGGCTGATCGCGCCGATCCTGCCGCAGTTCGCGCAGTCCTTCAACGTGGGCGTGGCCGCCGCTGGTGCGGTCATTAGTATCTTTGCCTTCTCCCGCCTGGCCTTCGCGCCCGTTTCTGGCCGGCTGGTGGACCGTCTGGGCTCGCGGCGGATTTACCTATCGGGGTTGCTGATCGTGGCGGGAACCACCGGCCTGGTGGCCTTCGTGGGGGAGTACTGGCACATCCTGCTGCTGCGCCTGATCGCGGGTATTGGTTCCACGATGTTCACGGTCTCCGCGATGGGGCTGATCGTTCGCCTGTCCCCACCCGAGATCCGCGGGCGATGCTCCAGCCTGTATGCCACCGCATTCCTGCTGGGCAATGTGCTGGGGCCAGTGCTCGGCGCGATGCTGACGGTGCTGGGCATGCGTGCGCCCTTCGCGATCTATGGTGCGGCAGTATTCCTGGCGGCCGTGGTGGTGTGGAGGCGCATGCCGGCCTCTGTCGGTGTGCGGCCCACGGAGAGCGGGCGGCCGACCACCCCCATGCGTTTCCGGGAGGCCTTCGCGGACTCCGCCTACCGCAGTGCCCTGGTTGGTGGCTTTGCCAACGGCTGGTTGAATTTCGGTGCGCGCGTGGCGACCCTGCCGCTGCTGGCGGCGGCGATCTTCGAATCCGGGGCAGCCTATGCTGGGCTGGCGATGGCCGCCTTTGCTGCGGGCAATGCGGTGGTGCAGCAGTTCAGCGGGCGGGCGGCCGATCAGGTTGGGCGCAAGCCGCTGATCTTGGTGGGGCTGTTGGCCAATGGTGCGTTCACCGCGGCGCTGGGTTTCTCCGACCGGGTCTGGTCCCTGTTGCTGCTCAGCGTGCTGGCGGGTGCTGGAGCGGGGCTGTTCAACCCGGCGCAGCAGGCGGTGCTCGCGGATGTGATCGGGGCGGAACGTTCAGGTGGCCGGGTGTTGGCGAACTTCCAGATGGCGCAGGATACTGGCGCGATCCTGGGGCCGATCATCGTGGGGCTGTTGATCCAACAGGCCGGCTTCCGCGCGGGATTCCTGGCCTGCGGCGTGGTCGCGGGGATAGCGGTGGTGGCCTGGTGCTTTGGTAGGGAGACGCTGCGCAAGCAGAGCTCGGTCTCTGCGCTCTAGGGGCCGGCAGATTGCTCTTCGGGATCACTGTGCGGGGGATGGGAGCCCGGGGTGCAGCGCGGGCTACGGCGACGGCCCGCCATCGTGAAAGATGTATCGCTCACCGCGCCGCGGTCGGGGATCTAGCAACGCGCTGCCCGCGACATGGGGCTCAAAGTGTGCGGCGGCCGCGCTCCGGTCGCCGCCGAGCAGCGGCGGTCCCTAAGGGCGGGCTTTGCCGAGGAACCAATATGGGCACCACTGCACCTCGGCGGGGCTGAGCTGCCACGTGTTCACGCAGTGCCGGCGCACCTGCTTGCAGAGACTGCCCTCGCCGGCAACCCAGACGTAGCGGGCGAGGCGGGCGGGGTGCTCGAGGTAATCTATGCGCTCGAGTAGGCGCGCGGTGTGCGTGGCGAATTCGGTGGCGGGGGAGAATAGGAGCTCAAGGCTGCCGAGCCTGCCCTGCCATTCCGAGAGTAACTTCGGCTCAATATCCTCGGAGTTTTCCGCGACCGCAATCACGTGCATATCCTGAAGCTGTTGTGGTGCGAAGGCTGCTGTGTACTCCAGGATCGCGCGCAGGGACGGCAGCGCGGAGGGGTCCGCGATGAGGGTCTGTGCCGAGCTAGCGCGGTGCCATAGACCCTGGGCGGTCCAGATGCCCACTTCCGAACCCGCCTGGGCGGAGAGGCACCATCGCAGGCCCGGGCCCACTTGCTCATCGGTGTCGAGGTTCTGTTGAGTGATGCCGTGGGTCACGATGTCGAAGGTGAGATCGCCTTCGTGGGGGTCGAAACGGCGCACGGTGTACCAGCGCAGGTTCGGCCGGATGTGTTCGGGCATCGCGGCGACGGCGGCGCGCAGATTTTCACCGCCTGGGTGCTGCGGGAGGTGTAGTGGCGCGCCGGGTTGTGGCATGAGCAGCCCGAAGAACTCATCCGGGCCGGAGAGTTGGTGCGTCGCAAAGGCGGGAGAATGTAGCGTGATGCGGCGCAGCCGGGGCGACGGTGCAGAAACTGTGCGGACTGTGGCGCGGAGGAGCCCATGCTCTCCGACCTGCGGCGGGGTGAGCAGGCTGTGATCGGAGAACGCGGCCTGCTGGCGGGAGCTGGGCGTGAGCTTCGTGAGCGATGGGGCAGCATTATTCATGACGGGAATTAGCTTACCCTTACCTGACTCCAGCTGGAAGGGGGGCGGGCGGGTCTGATCCCCGCGATAACTGTGCGGGGAGGGCTGCGCAGGGTCTGAAACGCGGGCAAAGAAAAGCGGGGCCCGAGGGTGATCCTCGGGCCCCGCTGGGGCTCAGGCCGGCTGCTTAGCCGGGCAGAGCGACAGTATTACTTGCCGAAGTTGGAGAACTGCTTGGCGATCTTCTCGATGTTCGCGAAGAGAGCGGAGATGGAACCCAGCAGGGTCACAACACCGGCGATGACAGCAGCGACATCCTTGAACTTCTCCCAGGTGGAGGTCGCCTTCTCGAACTGCGGCTTACCGTCGACGATGATCTGCTTGCCGTCCTTGTTCAGCTTCGGGGTGGTGCCGTCTTCCCAGCCGAAGAAGTCCTGAGCGGAAGAAGAACCCTTAGCGGAAGGGTTCTCCTTGCCCTCCTGGACGGAGGAGGCGGCAACCTTGTCGTCCTTGATCGGCTCCTGGGCGACGGCGACGCCGTGGGACAGAGCGACGGAGGAAGCAGCTGCGAGTGCGATGATGGTCTTCTTCACGAAGAATCCTTCCCGGCCCCTTATGTCGAGGACCGATTGTGTCAATGAGGTGTGAGAACGATCCGGCGCTGAATCCTCATGCACCACCGGCTCCCCGGTGCTGCCACGAACCCGGCGAAAAATTTTCGACCACGTCCAGCGCGTACGCAGCAAAGTATAAGCGAAAGATGATAAAAAACAACCACTATTTTTATTTCTTTCCAGCTTTTCGTGCAGGTCGCGGGTAAAGCCCCAGCCCGCGCGCGAAAAATGGGTCTAAAAGCGCGCTCAATGTGCGGAAATTCACAGTCTGCCACTCTCGGGCTTGGCTGAGCCCATAGCACCTCGACGGCCAAGATTTGGGAGGCCAGCCAGCCTGTGCCATAATGTGCAGGTTGCCTCGCGCGGGCATGCTTTGTCGTGCGCGCAGAACCGAGGCAAGGACCGCGTGCGTGAGGGTCGGAAATCCCGCGCACACCAACTACTAGGTTCTAGGAGACTCTAAAGTGCTTCAGCAAGAATCGCGCGTGCGAGTAGCTGACAACTCGGGTGCCCGGGAAATCCTGGTCATCCGCGTGCTCGGCGGCTCCGTCAAGCGCAGCGCTGGCATTGGCGATGTCGTGGTTGCAACCGTCAAGGAAGCAGCCCCAGGCGGCACCGTCAAGGAAAACGAAATCGTGCGTGCAGTCATCGTCCGCACCAAGAAGCCAACCCGCCGCCCAGACGGTTCCTACATCTCTTTCGACGAGAACGCAGCCGTCATTATCAAGGCCAACGATAACGACCCACGTGGTACCCGTATCTTCGGCCCAGTCGCTCGTGAGCTTCGCGAGAAGAAGTTCATGAAGATCGTTTCGCTTGCTCCGGAGGTGCTGTAAATGAAGATCCGCAAGGGCGATACCGTCATTGTTATCTCCGGCCCGGACAAGGGTGCTAAGGGCAAGGTCATCGAGGCCTACCCGAAGCGCGACAAGGTTCTTGTCGAGGGCGTCAACCGCATCAAGAAGCACGTAGCCAACTCCGCCCCTGAGCGTGGCGCAGAGTCCGGCGGCATCGTGACCCAGGAGGCACCGATCCACGTCTCCAACGTGATGGTCATCGACTCCGACGGCAACCCGACCCGCATTGGTTACCGCTTCGAAGACGGCAAGAAGATCCGCGTATCCAAGCGCAACGGGAAGGACATCTAAGGATGAGCGACAACTACACTCCTCGTCTGAAGGCTCAGTACCGTGAGGAAATCCGGGAAAAGCTGCAGGCCGAGTTCAACTTCGACAACGTCATGCAGATCCCAGGCGTGACCAAGGTTGTCGTCAACATGGGCGTCGGCGACGCTGCACGTGACTCCAAGATGATCAACGGCGCAATCGCTGACCTGACCGCAATCACCGGCCAGAAGCCGCAGGTCCGCACCGCGAAGAAGGCAATCGCTAACTTCAAGCTGCGCGAGGGCATGCCGATCGGCGCCCGCGTCACCCTGCGTGGCGACCGCATGTGGGAGTTCCTGGACCGCCTGCTCACGATCGCGCTGCCGCGTATTCGTGACTTCCGCGGCCTCTCCGACCGTCAGTTCGACGGCCACGGCAACTACACCTTCGGCCTCTCCGAGCAGACCATGTTCTACGAGATCGACGTGGACAAGATGGACCGTCCGCGCGGTATGAACATCACCGTCGTCACCACTGCCACGAACGACGAAGAGGGCCGCGCGCTGCTGCGCCGCCTCGGCTTCCCGTTCAAGGACAAGGACGGCAAGATGCAGCAGGCTGACTAGTTTCTAGTCTTCTGTAGCACTCTGGCAGCGCCCCACCGATCACGGTGGGGCGCTGTTGCTATCTGGGGGACGGGTATTCGCGGAACAAGGTGATACGTCATCGACAGGGGTGGGGTTTCGTCGCTAAGCTGGGGATCATTCTGCATTTATCAGCATCCCGGTGTTTCCGTGCCGGAGATGCGAAGAACAGCAAAGGAGCAAAAATGTCTTTCCTGCCTAGCGCAATCCTGCGTTCCGTCCCGGGCGCCTACATCGTCAACTCTGCGATCGAGAAGTTCGGCGCCGAGCCAGCCAAGTCCGCTGGCCTCCAGCAGTTCGCCGCCTCTGGCGTTCCTGCCCTGAAGAAGCTGCCCAGCGATCAATTCGCCAATATCCTCGGCGGGGCAGAACTCGCGGTCGGCGGCGCCCTGCTCGCGCCCTTCGTCTCCAACAAGCTCGCCGGTGCGGCCCTGACCACCTTCGGCGCCGGGCTGCTCTCCATGTACTTCCGCAACCCCAACATGACCCACGAGGACGGCATCCGCCCCACCGAGGAGGGCCTGCAGCTTTCCTCCAACGTTTTCCTCGTCGCGATCGGCGCCGGGCTCGTCGCCATGGATGCCGCCGACGGTGCCAATAAGTTCGCCACGAAGCGGAAGATCAAGAAGGCCGAGAAGCGCGCAGCAAAGCGGGCGCTCAAGGCCGACAACTAACCCCGCGCAGGTTCTGGCGCGGCGCACTCCGGGGGAGCGCAAACGAGTAGGGGAGGCGCCACGCCAGGGGGTACAGACAATTAACGCCGGATTCACTCTGGCCTCCCTTGCAGGTCACCTCGCTTGCCTATCTTGTTCTTCGCAAGACCCACAAGAAGAAGGACAATTACGTGGCAATCAAGGGCATGAACCTGCTGTTCCAATCTCGTCGCTCGTCCCGCACCTGTACCTACAAGTGCGGTAACGCCTGCTTCGGGGAGTGCTCAAACACCTCCTCGAACCCATACTTCGGGGACATCTCCCGCCGCAGCGTGCTGCGGGGCGCTGGCCTGGCAGCGCTGACGGTCGGCGGCGGAAGTGCACTGGCGGCCTGCGCAGACGGCAGCACCGCCCAGTCCGTCAGCTCCTCCGAGGGCGGCAAGGCCCCCGGCCCGCTCAAGGGCATGCAGTTCGAGCCAGTGGCTGCCAATGAGAAGGACGAGCTCGTGGTCCCCGCGGGCTACGCCTCCGGCGTCCTGATCGCCTGGGGTGACCCGATCTTCCCGGACGCCCCGAAGTTCGACCCGTACAAGCAGACCGCCAAGGCTGCGGAGCGCCAGTTCGGCTTCAACAACGACTTCGCGGGCCTGCTGGAACACCCGAAGGACCCGAACCGCCTGCTCTACGTGTGCTCCCACGAGTACACCACCGAGCCACACATGTTCCCGCGCTACGACGCCGAGAACCCCACCGACGAGCAGATCAACATCGGTCTGGCCAACCACGGCCACACCATCCTCGAGGTCTCCAAGGTCGGCAAGACCGGCGAGCTCAAGCGCGAGTTCGGCCCGCTGAACCGTCGCATCACCGGCGAGACCATCTTCGAGATGCGCGGCGTGGCCGCCGGCCACGAGCTGGTCAAGACCAAGGCCGACCCGAGCGGCAAGAAGGTCCGCGGCACCCTGAACAACTGCTCCGGCGGCATCACCCCGTGGGGCACCTTCCTCTCCGGCGAGGAGAACTTCGAGCAGTACTGGGCCAACGCCGACAAGGCCCAGGTCGAGGGCAAGGCCAAGGAGGACATCAAGCGCTTCGACCCGCCAGAGGGAGCCTCCGAGCGCAAGTGGGAGCGCCTCCACGACCGCTTCGACCTCTCCAAGGAACCCAACGAGTTCCACCGCTTCGGCTGGATGGTCGAGGTCGACCCGACCGACCCGTACTCCACCCCGGTCAAGCACACCTCCATGGGCCGCTTCAAGCACGAGGCCGGCAACATCTACGTCACCGACGACGGCACCGTCGTCTGCTACTCCGGCGACGACGCCCGCTTCGAGTACATCTACAAGTTCGTCTCCTCCAAGAAGATCAAGGAGGGGGACATGAAGCACAACATGACCATCCTCGACGAGGGCACTCTCTACGTCGCCACCCTGAAGGGCAACTCCCCGGACAAGGAGATCACCGGCGACGGCGAGCTGCCAGAGGATGGCAAGTTCGACGGCACCGGCCAGTGGAAGAAGCTGCTGACCGTCACCGCGGACGGTGCGGAGTCCCACGTCGAGGGCTTCACCCCGGAGGAGGTCGCCGTCTACACCCGCATGGCTGCAGACAAGGTGGGTGCGACCAAGATGGACCGCCCGGAGGACTTCGAGGCCAACCCGCACACCGGCCTGCTCTACGTCTCCCTGACCAATAACAAGTACCGCGGTGCGACCGGCGAGAACGCCGAGAAGAACCAGGAAGACCCGAAGGAATACGCTCCCATCAAGGAGAACAAGAACGGCCTGGTCATGGAGATCGACGACGAGCACGCGGGGGAGAAATTCACCTGGAACCTGCTGCTGGTCTGTGGCGACCCGGAGGAAGCAGAGACTTACTTCGGTGGCTTCGATAAATCCAAGGTTTCCCCAATCTCCTGCCCGGATAACCTGGCCTTCGACTCCCACGGCAACCTGTGGATCTCCACCGACGGCAACGCCCTGGACAGCAACGACGGCCTGTACGCGGTCGGCCTGAAGGGCGAGAATCGCGGTGAGACCCGCTGCTTCCTCACCGTTCCGGTGGCTGCGGAGACCTGTGGCCCGATCGTTACGGACGAGCGCGTCATGGTGAACGTCCAGCACCCAGGCGAGGACGACGACGCCACCTTCGAAAAGCCGGCCTCCCACTGGCCCGAGGGCGGCAACTCGGTGCCGCGCCCGGCCGTGGCTGTGGTGTGGCGCCGCGACGGTAAGAAGATCGGTATTGAGGCCTAACGGAAAGGGTCTAGCGGAAAGGCCTTGGGGGAGGCCTAGCGGGGGAGCCACAGGATAAAGCCGCGGTGCAGCGAATGGGTCTGCGCCGCGGCTTCGTGGTCAGTCGCCCCACGGGGGACGCGAGAAGCCTGGAGTGGATAGCTAGCGGGCCCACCGCCCTCGGCTTGGCAATAAATACGCAGGTTGCTAAGCTTGTTGAGTCTTGTTGCGGGAAAAGTGTGCCCACAGCACACTTGACGTGCGCAGATCTGCTCACACAGTCAACAAGAGCTAGTAAGAAAACATCCACTTTGTTGTAGGCCCCCTGCCCATAGCGGCCGCGGACACATCTTGGTAGCGAGCGCCCCAAGCTATTGGGCTTGGAAGTGCGTTAGTCGCCAGCGAGTCGCGGTGCACGCGAAAAGGGTGGGAACGGGAACCGCAACGAGAAAGGTAAAGGTCACCTAAACCATGACCATGACTGACCCGATCGCGGACATGTTGTCCCGCGTGCGGAACGCTTCCAACGTGTTCCACGACAGCGTCACGATGCCTTCCTCCAAGCTCAAGGCTCACATTGCTGAGATCCTGAAGCAGGAAGGCTACATCGAAGACTTTGCCGTCAACGACCGCAAGGATGGCAAGGCAGGCAAGGAGCTTGAGATCACCCTCAAGTACGGCCCGACCCGCGAGCGCGCTCTCGCCGGTGTCCGCCGCGTCTCCAAGCCAGGCCTGCGTGTGTACACCAAGTCCACCAATCTGCCAAAGGTTCTCGGTGGTCTGGGCGTGGCGATCATCTCCACGTCCCACGGCCTGCTGACTGACCGTGAGGCCTCGAACAAGGGCGTCGGCGGCGAAGTGCTCGCCTACGTCTGGTAATAGAAGGAGGAACCAAGCATGTCTCGTATCGGCTTCGCTCCGGTGTCCGTCCCTTCTGGCGTCACCGTCACCATCAACGGTCAGAACGTTGAGGTCAAGGGCCCAAAGGGCACCCTCAACACTGACATCCCAGCGCCGATCGCAGTGGCACAGGAAGGCGACGAGATCATCGTCTCCCGCCCGGACGATCACCGCAAGAACCGCTCCCTGCACGGCCTTTCCCGCTCCCTCGTCAACAACATGGTTGTTGGCGTGACCGAGGGGTACACCACGAAGATGGAGATCTTCGGCGTTGGTTACCGTGTGCAGCTCAAGGGCAAGGACCTCGAGTTCTCCCTGGGCTACTCCCACCCAATCCTGATCAAGGCTGACGAAGGTATCACCTTCGCCGTGGACGGAAACACCAAGTTCTCCATCTCTGGCATCGACAAGCAGAAGGTCGGACAGATCGCCGCCAACATTCGTGGCCTGCGCAAGGATGACCCATACAAGGGTAAGGGCATCCGCTACGAGGGCGAGCAGGTCCGTCGCAAGGTCGGAAAGACGGGTAAGTAATGAGCAACAACGATTCCAACAAGGCTGGCAAGCGCCTCCCGCTGGGCAAGGACATCTCCACTCGCCGTCGCGTTGCGCGCTCCCGCCGTCACAACCGCATCCGCAAGACCATCCAGGGCACCCCGGAGACCCCGCGTCTCGTCGTGCACCGTTCTTCTCGCCACATGCACGCACAGATCATCGACGACACCGTCGGTCACACCCTGTGCGCTGCGTCCACCCTCGAAGCAGAGGTCCGTGGAGTCGAGGGCGACAAGAAGGCACGTGGCGCCAAGGTTGGCGAACTGATCGCACAGCGTGCGAAGGAAGCTGGCATCGAGGCAGTCGTCTTCGACCGCGCTGGCTACCAGTACCACGGCCGCGTCGCCGCTCTGGCAGACGCCGCCCGCGAAGGTGGTCTGAAGTTCTAATGATCACCAACACCATGAACTCCAACGGAAGGAACGCGTGATGTCGGAACGTGACCGTAACGGCGGACGCTCCGCCGAGAACAACCGCAACGATCGCAACCAGCGCGGCGGCCGCAACGAGCGCGGTGGCCGTAACGATCGTCGCAACAACCAGCAGGACGAGCGCAACCAGTACATCGAGCGCGTCGTCACCATCAACCGTGTGTCCAAGGTCGTCAAGGGTGGTCGTCGCTTCAGCTTCACCGCTCTGGTGATCGTGGGTGACGGTCAGGGCATGGTCGGTGTCGGCTACGGCAAGGCCAAGGAAGTCCCGGCTGCTATCCAGAAGGGTGCCGAGGAAGCTCGCAAGAACTTCTTCCGCGTCCCGATGATCAACGGCACCATCACCCACCCGGTGCAGGGCGAGGCCGCAGCAGGCGTCGTCATGCTGCGTCCGGCTGCCCCAGGTACCGGTGTTATCGCCGGTGGCGCAGCCCGCCCGGTGCTGGAGTGCGCTGGCGTCCAGGACATTCTCTGCAAGTCGCTCGGCTCGCCGAACGCCATCAACGTTGTTCACGCAACGGTGGCCGGCCTCAAGGAGCTCGTGCGCCCAGAAGAGGTCGCCGCACGTCGTGGCAAGAGCCTCGAAGAGGTTGCTCCGGCAGCCATGCTGCGCGCCCGTGCTGCAGGACAGGGGGCATAACCCATGGCACTGAAGATCCGTCAGATCAAGGGCACTGTTGGTAAGAAGCAGAACCAGCGTGACACGCTGCGTTCCCTCGGCCTGAAGCGCATCGGTCAGGAAGTCATCCGCGAGGACAACTCTGTCACCCGCGGCATGGTCCACACCGTTCGCCACCTGGTCGAGGTTGAAGAAGTGGCAGGGGAGTAAACATGAGCGATCCAATCAAGCTCCACGACCTCCGTCCGGCCAAGGGTGCAAACAAGGCCAAGACCCGCGTGGGTCGCGGTGAAGCATCCAAGGGTAAGACCGCTGGTCGTGGTACGAAGGGCACCAAGGCCCGCAACAAGGTTCCTGCATACTTTGAGGGTGGCCAGATGCCACTGCAGATGCGTCTGCCGAAGCTCAAGGGATTCAAGAACAACAACAAGGTCATCTTCCAGGTCGTGAACGTCTCCGACCTCGAGAAGGCCTTCCCGAACGGCGGCGACGTCGCAGTTGCCGACCTCGTCGCAGCTGGCCTGGTCCGCGCTAAGCAGCCGGTCAAGGTCCTGGGCAACGGCGAGATCAGCGTCAAGCTGAACGTCACCGCAAACAAGTTCTCGGGCTCCGCTAAGGAGAAGATCGAGAAGGCAGGCGGCTCCGTCACGGAGGCTTAAGCCTGAATAACGCGACCTGGCGAGGGGCTTTCCCCGCCCGGTAACGCCAAAGCAAGACCCCGCAGGGTGCACCACGCACCGGCGGGGTCTTGTTGTTTCTATAATCCACGCCCTAAGCAGGCCGGAAACTTTCTAAACCAGCAGCAAAACTGTTACTCTGGTTTGGTTATCTGCCTAGGCGACCCTCATCCAGCGGCCGCCCAGGGGTGGCATAATAAGCAACCGGTAGCACGGCGAAGAAAGTCGTGTCTGCACCGGCTGCTACTTTGCTACTAAAGACTTCAATTCCATGGCGCACGCCCTGCGGCACCAGCCCCGCGAAAACTCGCGCGGCCACCACAGTGCGGGCCCACCAACACAGGAGGCCAGTTTGTCCGCCATCACCGGGGCGTTCAAAAACGTTGATCTCCGCAAGAAGATCCTTTTCACTCTTGCGATGATCATCCTGTACCGCATCGGCTCGCAGATCCCAACGCCGGGCGTCGATTACGCAAACATCACCAAGCAGATCTCGGAGCTCACCGAATCCTCCGCGGTCTACTCGCTGATCAACCTCTTCTCCGGCGGCGCGCTGCTGCAGCTGTCCATCTTCGCGATCGGCATCATGCCGTACATTACGGCGTCGATTATCGTGCAGCTGCTCACCGTGGTGATCCCCAAGTTTGAGCAGCTGAAGAAGGAGGGCCAGACCGGCCAGGCGAAGATGACGGAATACACCCGTTATCTCACCGTCGCGCTAGCCCTGCTGCAGTCCGCGGGCATCGTCGCCCTGGCGGACCGCGAGCAGCTGCTCGGCCAGGGCATCCCAGTCCTCAAGGACGAGGTCGGAATCTTCGGGCTCGCCGTCATGGTGCTCATCATGACCTCCGGCGCTGTTCTCGTGATGTGGCTCGGCGAGCTCATCACCGACCGCGGCGTGGGCAACGGCATGTCCCTGCTCATCATGGCGGGTATCGCGACCACCCTGCCGGGGGAGGGCGTATCCATCCTCTCCAACTCCGGTGGCTTCATCTTCGGTGCCGTGGTCTTCGGCATGCTGCTGCTCATCGTCGGCGTGGTCTTCGTCGAGCAGGGCCAGCGCCGCATCCCGGTGCAGTACGCCAAGCGCATGATCGGCCGCCGCCAGTACGGCGAGACCTCCACCTACCTGCCGCTCAAGGTCAACCAGGCCGGCGTGATCCCGGTGATCTTCGCGTCCTCCCTGCTGACCGTCCCGATCCTGATCACCCAGATCATCCAGTCCGGTGCCGCCGCCGGCGAGGACGTCGCGAACAACTGGTGGAACCGCAACGTCATGTCCGTCCTGCAGAACCCCGCGGCATGGCAGTACATCCTGGTCTACCTCGCGCTGATCATCTTCTTCTCCTTCTTCTACGTCTCCGTCCAGTACGACCCGTACGACCAGGCGGACAACATGAAGAAGTACGGTGGCTTCATTCCGGGTATCCGCCCGGGTCGCCCAACCGCCGAGTACCTCGGCTACGTCATGAACCGCCTTCTGGTCGTGGGCTCCCTGTACTTGGGTATCATTGCGGTGTTGCCCAACATCCTCATTAACTTGGGAGTGGACACGTCCCAGGCCTCCGGCGGCGGCATGCCGTTCGGTGGTACCGCGGTTCTGATTCTCGTGTCCGTGGCCCTGACCACGGTCAAGCAGATCGAATCGCAAATGATGCAAGCTAACTACGAAGGATTCCTCAAATGAGACTAGTTCTCCTCGGCCCTCCCGGTGCCGGCAAGGGCACCCAGGCCCAGCTGCTCTCCGACGCACTGAACATCCCGCACATCTCCACGGGCGACCTGTTCCGCGCGAACATTTCCCAGGGCACCGAGCTTGGCAAGCAGGCTCAGGAGTACATGGACGCCGGCAAGCTGGTCCCGACCGAGGTCACCGCGAACATGGTTCGCGCCCGCCTCGACGAGAGCGACGCCGCCAACGGCTTCCTGCTGGACGGTTTCCCGCGCACCATCGAGCAGGCTGACCTGCTCGAGGAGATGCTCAAGGACAAGGACCTGAAGCTGGACGCGGTCATCAACTACCAGGTCTCCGAGGACGTCGTGGTCGAGCGCATGCTCTCCCGTGGCCGTAACGACGACAACGAGTCCACGATCCGCACCCGCCTGCAGGTCTACCGCGAGGAGACCGCACCGCTGATCGACTACTACCAGGGCCGCATCCTGAACATCGATGCCGAGGGCTCCGTCGAGGACATCTCCGAGACCACCCTGTCCGCCCTGGACAAGTAAAACCGGGATTAGCCGCCGCCCGCATGCGCGGCGCCGATCCTGGTAGGGCCCAACGGTCCGCCTTTTCCCGCCCATCTTCCGGACGTCACCGGTGGGCGGGTTTAACTTTTGGCCCACCAATCCGGGCTACAAGAACACAAGAACAAGGAGGCTTTCGGTGGCTTTCCGAAAGAAGAGCAAGAAGATCGCCGCGAAGACACCCGCGGAACTCGACGCCATGCAGGCCGCAGGCGAGGTCGTCGGCCGCACACTGCAGGTCGTGAAGGCCGCCGCGAAGCCCGGGGTGAGCACCCTCGACCTCGACGAGATCGCCGAGGCCACCATCCGCGAGGCCGGCGCAACCCCAGCCTTCCTCGGCTACCAGGGCTTCCCGGGCTCCATCTGCAGCTCCGTCAACGACATGGTCGTCCACGGCATCCCGGCGGCGGACGTCGTCCTGAAGGAAGGCGACCTCGTCTCCATCGACTGTGGCGCAATCTTCGACGGCTGGGTAGGGGACTCCGCCTGGACCTTCGGTATCGGCGAGATCGCCCGCGAACACGAGCTGCTCAACCAGGCCACCGAGTGGGTCCTCATGGAGGGGCTCAAGGCGATGCGCCCGGGGAACCACCTCACCGACGTCTCCCACGCCCTCGAGCTCGCGACCCGCAAGGCCGAGGAGAAGTTCGGCGTGCCACTGCACATCATCGACGGCTACGGCGGGCACGGCATCGGCCGCAGCATGCACGAGGACCCGTACCTCGCCAACGAGGGCCGCCCGGGCCGCGGTCCGGTCATCCAGGAAGGCTCCGTGCTCGCGATCGAGCCGATGCTCTCGCTCGGCACCATCGACACCGCCGTCCTCGACGACGATTGGGGAGTGGTCACCGTGGACGGCAGCTACTCCTCCCACTGGGAGCACACCGTCGCCGCCACCGCCGGTGGCCCGCGCATCCTCACCCCGCGCCGCTAATCCACCGGCCTCCTCCGCTCTGCCTGGCAGTTGTTAAAGCCCCAGGTCACGTGTACGATAGACCGATGGTGCAGGTGACGCACCCCAAAAACGGGGAGCCAAGCAGGCCGCACCATCGTAGCGATACACGCACAAATAGCCGATGACCAGCATGTTCATCGGGGAAATGTGGAGGATATGGCCAAAGAAGGTGCCATTGAGGTTGAGGGCCGCATCGTCGAGCCCCTGCCGAATGCAATGTTCCGAGTCGAGCTGGATAACGGGCACAAGGTGCTCGCACACATCTCTGGCAAGATGCGCCAGCACTACATCCGCATCCTTCCTGAGGACCGCGTTGTAGTCGAGCTTTCTCCATACGACCTCTCCCGTGGTCGTATCGTTTACCGCTACAAGTAAAAAACTCTGTCAGCCTTCGTACATCCAAATCTCACCCGCCCATGGTCACATGCGGCACGGCCGCGCAACACGTGGCCATGTGGGTGAGGTTGCCTACCTCTGGCCGCGGCGGCCGGAGCCCGCTGCTGAACCTCTTAAGATTGATCCGCCCCATTGCGGGTGACGTCGTCAAAAGAAGGAAGCAGACCACCGGGATGAGTACGGAGAAAACCGCCGTAAAACCGGAAGGATAATGCCATATGGCACGCCTTGCTGGTGTAGACCTGCCACGCGAAAAGCGCATGGAGGTCGCACTGACCTACATCTTCGGAATCGGCCCAGCCCGATCCAAGGAGCTGCTGGAAAAGACCGGCATCTCCCCGGACCTGCGTTCCAAGGACCTGAGCGACGAGCAGCTCGCAGCTCTGCGTGACGTGATCGAGAACAACTGGAAGGTTGAGGGTGACCTCCGCCGCGAAATCCAGGCCGACATCCGTCGCAAGATCGAGATTGGTTCCTACCAGGGACTGCGCCACCGCCGTGGCCTGCCAGTCCGTGGCCAGCGCACCAAGACCAACGCTCGTACCCGTAAGGGCCCGAAGAAGACGATCGCAGGAAAGAAGAAGTAATGGCTGCACCGAAGAGCACCGCTACGCGCGCCCGCCGCGGCCGTCGCGTAGTCAAGAAGAACGTGACCCAGGGTCACGCGTACATCAAGTCCACCTTCAACAACACCATCGTGTCCATCACGGACCCGAAGGGCCACGTCATCTCGTGGGCATCCTCCGGCCAGGTTGGCTTCAAGGGCTCCCGCAAGTCCACGCCTTTCGCCGCACAGATGGCTGCCGAGTCCGCTGCCCGCAAGGCAATGGAGCACGGCATGAAGAAGGTCGACGTTTTCGTCAAGGGGCCGGGCTCTGGTCGCGAGACCGCAATCCGCTCCCTGTCCACCGCTGGGCTTGAGGTCGGCACCATCGCCGACGTCACCCCACAGCCGCACAACGGCTGCCGCCCACCGAAGCGTCGTCGCGTCTAAGAAAAGAAAGGTTAAGGGATAAACAATGGCTCGTTATACCGGCCCAGTTACCCGTAAGTCCCGTCGCCTCCGCGTCGACCTCGTCGGTGGCGACCGTTCCTTCGAGCGCCGCCCGTACCCACCGGGTCAGGCTGGCCGCGCTCGCATCAAGGAGTCGGAGTACCTGATCCAGCTGCAGGAGAAGCAGAAGGCTCGCTTCACCTACGGCGTCATGGAGAAGCAGTTCCGCCGTTACTACGCAGAGGCCAACGCAATGCCGGGCAAGACCGGTGACAACCTGGTCATCCTGCTGGAGGCACGCCTCGACAACGTGATCTACCGCGCTGGTCTGGCACGCACCCGTCGCCAGGCACGTCAGCTGGTCTCCCACGGTCACTTCACCGTGAACGGCAAGAAGATCAACGTTCCGTCCTTCCGTGTCTCCCAGTACGACATCATCGATGTCCGCGATCGTTCCCGCTCCATGCTGTGGTTCGATGAGGCACAGGACAACCTGGTCGACGCCAACGTTCCGGCGTGGCTGCAGGTCGTTCCGTCCACCCTGCGCATCCTCGTGCACCAGCTGCCCGAGCGCGCTCAGATCGACATCCCGCTGCAGGAGCAGCTCATCGTCGAGTACTACTCCAAGTAGTCCACGACACCGATCTGAAAAACAGACATTTACTCCCCGCCGTCTACCACCACGGTGCACGGCAATCCTGCTACCGGCGTCAAATAGCGGTCGCCGACAAGGAGAAGTAACACATGCTGATTTCCCAGCGTCCAGAGCTGTCCGAGGAGTTCATCGACGACTCCCGCTCCCGGTTCGTCATCGAGCCGCTTGAGCCGGGCTTCGGCTACACCCTCGGCAACTCCCTGCGCCGCACCCTGCTGTCCTCCATCCCAGGTGCAGCCGTGACCTCCCTGCGGATCGATGGTGTGCTCCACGAGTTCACCACCGTCCCGGGCGTGAAGGAGGATGTCTCCGACATCATCCTGAACATCAAGTCCCTCGTCCTGTCGAGCGACTTCGATGAGCCGGTCACCATGTACCTGCGCAAGGAAGGCCCAGGAGCGGTCACCGGCGCAGACATCGAGACCCCAGCTGGCGTGGAGGTCCACAACAAGGACCTGCACATCGCCACCCTCAACGAGCAGGGCAAGCTGGATATCGAGCTGGTCGTTGAGCGCGGCCGTGGCTACGTCCCAGCCGCCACCTCCACCGATGAGATCGGTCGCATCCCTGTCGACCAGATCTACTCCCCGGTCCTGAAGGTCAGCTACAAGGTCGAGGCAACCCGTGTCGAGCAGCGCACGGACTTCGACAAGCTGATCCTCGACGTGGAGACCAAGAGCTCCATGTCCGCGCGCGACGCCATGGCGTCCGCCGGCAAGACCCTGGTCGAACTCTTCGGCCTGGCACAGGAGCTCAACACCGAGGCGGAGGGCATCGAAATCGGCCCGTCCCCCCAGGAATCCGAGCACATCGCCGCATATAACATGCCGATCGAGGACCTGGACTTCTCCGTGCGCAGCTACAACTGCCTGAAGCGGGAAGAGATCCACACCGTTGGTGAGCTGGCTGCTCGTACCGAGTCCGATCTGCTGGACATCCGGAACTTCGGCCAGAAGTCCATCAACGAGGTCAAGGTCAAGCTGGCTGGCTTGGGCCTGGCACTCAAGGACTCCCCAGAAGGTTTCGACCTCTCCGACATCGAAGGCTACGACGCCGAGACCGGTGAGTGGGTCGAGACCGAGGGCGAAGACATCGCGGAGTAAATCGCACTTAAGCGCTCAAAGCTTTTAACCCACTCGAGGAGAAGACATGCCAACCCCTAAGAAGGGCGCCCGTCTGGGCGGATCTGCTTCCCACCAGAAGAAGATCCTGTCCAATCTCGCAGCCCAGCTGTTCGAGAACGGCGCAATCAAGACCACGGACGCCAAGGCGAAGCTCCTGCGTCCCTACGCTGAGAAGATCATCACCAAGGCCAAGAACGGCACCCTGGCTGATCGTCGCAACGTTCTGAAGCTCATCCCGAACAAGGACGTCGTGTCCCACCTGTTCACCGAGCTGGCCCCGAAGTTCGAAGGCCGTGAGGGCGGTTACACCCGCATCATCAAGCTGGAGAACCGTAAGGGCGACAACGCTCCGATGTCCCAGATTTCCCTGGTGACCGAGGAGCTGGCCTCCAAGGAGGCAGAGCGTGCAACCCGCGCTGCTGCATCCAAGAAGGCCGAGGAGAAGAAGGCTGCTGAGGCAGCTGAGGAGAAGGACGAGGCCGCAGAGGAGAAGTAATTCTCCACTGAGGTGATCCTTCGATCTCCCAACTGGCGGGCTCCGTGAGGGCCTGCCGGTAAGCCGGGTACTACGCATGAGCGTGGTGCCCGGCTTTTGCTATTGGCGGGGTTTCGGTGGCTGGGGTTGCCTGGCTGGTGCGGTGAGCCGGGTTGGGGAGGAGCCCTGGAGGGGAGCAGACGTTGGTGGCGGGGTTTCGGTGGCAACGAGCCCGCCGGGTAGGTTTGGGGGCATGAGTTCAACGGAGACTGGGGCAGCGGGGGCTGGGACGACCGGGACCGGGACGACGGTGACGGGGGCGGATGGCGACGTCGCTGCTAACGGTGCGGTGGGTGACGTCGTGACGGACGCCGCGGACGGTGGCGGGGCGACTGTTCGGGTGCGGATGGACGTCTCCTACGACGGGACGGATTTCCACGGCTGGGCGGCGCAGAAGGGGGGCCTGCGGACCGTGCAGGGCGTGCTGGAGGAGAAACTCTCGCTGGTGTGCCGCACTCCGATTGAGCTGACGGTGGCGGGGCGGACGGACGCCGGCGTGCACGCCGATGGGCAGGTCTGCCACGCGGATATTCCGGCGGAGGCCTTCACGCAGCGGAGCCTCGCTAGGCCGGAGGATCTGGTGCGGCGGCTCTCCCGGATGCTGCCGGAGGATATTCGCCTGAACGCGGCGGTGGCTGCCCCGGAGGGCTTTGACGCCCGCTTTTCTGCCCTGCGGCGGCACTACGTGTACCGGGTGTGCACGGCCCCGGGCGGGCCACTGCCACGGCGGGTGCGGGACACCGCCCGGTGGCGCAGGCCCGTGGATCTGGAGAAGGTGCAGGTCGCGGCGGATGCGCTGGTGGGGCTGAATAACTTCGCTGCCTACTGCAAGGCCCGCGAGGGGGCGACGACGGTCCGGGAGCTGCAGGAGTTCACCTGGAAGGATGTGTCCACGCCCTCGGAGCCACAGACTTATGAGGCGCACGTGGTGGCGGACGCGTTTTGTTGGTCGATGGTGCGCTCCATCGTGGGGGCGTGCCTGACGGTGGGGGAGGGCAAGCGCCCGGAGACTTTCACGGCCGAGTTGCTGGAGATGGATGAGCGCAGCTCCCAGGTGCCGGTGGCGCCGGCGGAGGGGTTGAACCTGGTGGGCGTGGACTACCCGGCACCGGAGGAGTTGGCGGCGCGAGCGGCGGAGACGCGGGCGGTGCGGGAGCTGTAGAGCGGCTTTGGGGGTGGGTAGGATCCGGGCTGTGGATGAGTTTGACGGCGGCTGTGCCTGGGTGGCTTTCTGCCTATCTTTTTCGCCCAAATGAGGGCATACTGGCGGTGAAGGCTATCGGTATTGAAGGGAGGGCATGATGTCTGCACCACTGTTGGAACCACTCTCCAAGGTCGCTGCTGAGAAGGAGCTAGCTGAACTGGAGCGTTCTGTGGGCGGAGACCTCGTAGAGTTCGAAAGCCGTGCCTATAGCTACAACCTGACCCCGCGAGAGTTCGCGAAGTGGGAGCGTATCACCGAGCTGCGGTGGCTACTGGGTCTGGAGTAGCGCACGCGAAAAAGACGAAGCAGGGGTTGCTTCGAGAGAGGGGGAAACAATCGAAAAGCTCGACGCTCTGGTGCATGAGTTTGTTGACGACCTGCGGGCTTCTGTCAGAGCCTTCACGGGTCGAGACTTCAAGTTTTCGACCGAGGTAATGGAGCCAGGCGCCGTCTCCATTCGGCTGGCACAACACGACGAGGAAGCAGGGATTATTCCGCTCCGCTTGAATGAGCACGCGATTCTGGGGCTGAGGATCGAGTTCAGATGCTCGTGGGACTCAACTAAGTCTTTCTTGGCGGTTGAGCGATCGTCGTTTGCTGTTTATCCCCGAGATAAAGCAAATGGTGAGCCCCTATTTCGAGTCGAATACGACCGACGGAAGTCGAGCTACCCCAGTTCTCATATCCATGTTCATGCCCATCGGGATGAGATGACTCATCTTCTAGGACTGCATAGGAAGCTCAACCCCAGTAACGATAAAAAGGTTAAAAACTTCATCGAGACGTATCCCTCCTTGTCGAGGTTTCACTTTCCTACGGGTGGACACAGGTTCCGCCCATGCCTGGAAGACGTATTGGAAGCCCTCAGACAAGAATTCAAGCTGAAAGTTCCGAGGAAAAAAGACTGGGAATATCGGCTGGCTGAAGCGCGACTGAAGTGGCGGAAGACCCAGACAGCTGCGGCTGTGCGGGATTGTCCCGACGCTGCTCTTCGAGTTTTGGTGGATGATCTCGGTATGCCTAGCCCCGTGGGCTGGGAGTGCCCTCCGGGAAAGAAATCCAAGATTGTTCGCGGTTAGCGGATTGCTTTTGCTGATAGCGGTATAGCGCGGCGCGTTTTCCAGAGTCGCTAGTGGGAGGCTTCCGCGTGCTCGAGCGCGTTGGTGCTTGGTAGGTGCATCGGATCGAAGCGAACCTCATGTCGGCGGTGGCTCACGGTGCCCCGGGAATCAATCACTAGATCCGCGATGATGCCGTGGCGAGTGGCCTCCTCGGTGGAGGAAGCCAACACCACCCGGCAGACTGTCGGCGACCACGCCTCGCGCCAGCGGGCCCCGAGATCACGGGGCTCCTTAGCCGGTGTCGAAGCCCCGGCGACGGACTGCGTGTTCGCGGTCTTTGTATCGCCCTTCGGAAGGGGGAGGGTTTCCGCGCGGAGAACCCGAACCCAGGGCAGGTCGGCGGGCAGGCGTTCCAGCAGGCGCTCGGCGGAGCCAGCCCCGTGCAGCAGCACGGTGGATCCCGGCACGAGCTGCACCTGCACCGGATTGCCCGCAGAACTCAGCCCCAGCAGCCAGCCAGGTGCAGGCAGCGCCCGGAACGTCGGGCCCGGGTCAGTGAACTCCCGCTGCGCACCGTCCTCTGGCCCTGTGTCGGTGGGCGGTGCGGCACCATCTACCGGCCAGGCCACCACCCCGGAGCCGGCAGCCGCGAAGGGCACACGCCCGCTGAATGGCGCCGGGATCGAGGCGAAAGTTGCGCCCACGTTCCCCGTGAGCAGGGCGGGCAGTTCCCCGCCGAGATCCTGCTGGTGTACCAGCAGCGGCGAGGCAGCCACCGCGCTGGCGCTCGTGCTGACGTCCCCAATGGAAGAAGACGGAGCGTGAGAAACGCTGCTGGAGTGGGCGGCGTCGACGTCCTCTCCCGGCACCTCGGAGCCGGACGCGCCCATGCCGGCAACCAGGCGCGAAACACCCACGGTGACCGGCTCCGGGGCGTCGAAAAAGTCGTGCGGAGCAGGCGCGATCCGCCACACCTGCCGCTCCTGATCCTCCGGGCGGCCCCGGGCGCTCCACAGCCACCAACCACCCGCAGCAGCCAGTGCCGCAACGATCCCGATGAGCAAAACATGCACTATAGCCACGCGAATTCCCCCTGAATATCCCCCGGGATGCCCCACATCCCTTGTTGATTCTCCCGAATTTTGTCACAGCGGACCGGCGCGCGCATTAGATTGAAGAAATCGCCCTCGGGGGAGGGCAGCGGTGCGGCTCCTGCGGCAGGACTGCGGGGAACGAGCGTTAAGCACCGCGCACCAGGGACAACGCACAGAATTCAGGGGGAGATCGTGCGCACCACAAGTCTGCAAGTATCGGGCTACCGTTTTCTGCTCCGACGGCTGGAGCTCGCGCTGGTCATCGGCGATCCGCGCATGGCCCACGACCCGCTGCGCGCCCAACGCCGCAGCATCGGGGTCGGGCTTCTGCTGAGCGCACTGATTGCGGGTGGTGCGGTGATGCTTTCGCTGTTGCGGCCGGCCCCTTCCATTGACGACGCCGCCCTCGTCGCCGATGAGCAGGGAAGCCTTCATGTCCGCTTGGAGGACGGTTTCCACCCGGTGAGCAACGTGGCGAGCGCCCGGCTGGTGCTGCGGCAGCCGGTGGAGGTGAAGAACTCCACTGCGGCGCTGATCCAGGAGGGCAATGGGGGAGCGCCGATGGGGCCCGCGGTGGGCATTGGGCACGTGCCGGGGCTGAACCCCGCGCCGGTGCGGCGGTGGCTGGTGTGCGATACCTCGGAGGCTGCGGGGAAGCCGGATACGCTGCAGGTCCGGGCCGTCGGGGAGGTGGCAAGCTACCAGCGGGGCGTGGTGCGCTCCGGCAAGGCGGTGTGGCTGATCGACGGGACGAAGCGCAGCCTCGCGGAGGGTGGGGCCGCGCGTGCCCTCGGGGCGGTGGAGATCCCGATGGCACCGGAGCTGCTGAATCGCTTCGATGAGCAGGCCGATAGCTTGATCCCGCGTGGGCTTTCCGGGTTGAAGAAGCCCTTCCACCGGGCGGGGACGGTGGCGCACGCCGGTGACCGGGCATTCCTGGTTGGCCACGGCGGGGTCTCGGAGGTGACCGGCCCGCGCCGGGAGTACGTGGAGGCCCTCGCACCGGGTGGGAGCTTTGATGCGGAGCTGGGGGCGGTCATGGCGCAGCCGATGATTGACCTGCTGCCAAACGTTCCCGACCGGGAGGCCTCTTGGGCGCACCCGGAGCAATCCTGCCTGGGGGAGAAGGGCTTGGCGGAGCCGGCGGGTGACGGTGACGGTAAGAGCACCGGGACTGACGGGGACGGCGACGGTAAGCGCACCGGTGCCGGTGACGGGGCCGCTGGCGGGGAGGCTGGCGGGGAGGCTGACGGTTCTGCTGGCGGGGCTGGGACCGAAAGCAAGGACGAGGCCGCGGGGCAGGACCCCCGGGCGGCTTACGTCGGACCTGCGGGCACGAGCGCGTTGCTCACCGAGCGTGGCTTCTTCTTGGTCGACGCGACCGGCACCCGCTTCACGGTGGGTAAGGCCGAGGACCTCACGGCCCTCGGCTTCACCGAGCACACTCAGGTGCCCTGGCGGGTGATCTCCGGGCTGCCGGAGGGTGGGGTGCTCTCCGAAGCGAATGCCCGGGCAACGAGCACAAGCACTAAGGCCACCGCCAACACCGCAGAGAGCGCCAACGGCACCCGGTAGTCCGTCACCTGCTCGGCGACGGGCGCGGCGGTGACCGCCACCGGAACGTCGGCCACGGCATCCCCGGGCGCAGCGAAGGTGCCGGACGTGGCCGCGTCGTGGGCCCCGGCTTCGTTGCCGGGGCCTTTGCCGTGGAGGCCGCCGGGTAGGCCCGCCTGAGCGCGTTCCACGACACCGTCCCCACGGTGCTCTTGGCCCGCCGCGTCCGCCGCGCTGTTCCGTTGCTGCTCGCGGGCCAGGCTTAGGGCGGCCGAAGCGTCCACGACCCGCGCGGTCTGCAGCCCCTCCACTCCTTCGATGGCACCACCTGGTTGCGCGGTTTCCCGCAGCAGGCCTGTCACCTCTGCGGCGGTGAGCTCCGGGCGGAGCTGCCAGACCATCGCAGCCACTCCACTGACCACGGGGGCGGCGAAACTCGTGCCGATGAAGGGCTCCGGCGAGCCCACCACCGGCGGGCCATCACCCACTTGCGCGAGCACCGGGCCACCCGGCGCGTAGATGTCTGCGGGAATTCCGGCCAGCCCATAGGCGGCGGGCACTCGGCCGCTGTTTAAGACGGCCGGGGCGGGGTGGTCGCCGGGCGAACCCCCGCGTCCTGTGGTGCCCGTCGTCGCGGCGCCTCCGGCAGACCCCGCGCCACCGCCCATGACGGTGTCGCTTTCCACAGCCCCGACGGACAGCACCCCTGGCAGGGAGGCCGGGAACGTCGCGGTCCCGGCGTCGCACTGCCCCATGTTTCCGATGGGTGCGACCACCAGTGCGTTGTCGGCGACGAGCTCGCGCACCGCCTTCTCCAGTGCGGGGGCGGGTTCGCAGGTGACCATCGAGACGTTGACGATCTTGTGTTTGGCCTTGACCTTCCGTGCCTGCTCGAGGGCCGTGACTAGCTCCTCGACAGTGCCTTCCACCGCGTCGGGCCGGGAGGCGTGCCGAAGGCTGTGGATGTGCGCGCCGGGCGCGGCCTGCGCGGCGGTCGTGGCCACCGCGGTGCCATGCAGAATGCACGAATCCCGTTGCCCGGTCGCCCCCGGCAGGGCCACACCGGTGTCCACCACGATGATGGTGCTGCCGTGGCCCGTGGCCAGGTCGTGCGGATATGCCGGTGCTGGCAGGTGGAGGTCCGGGTCGCGTGCCTGTTCCTGGCAGTTGAGGTTGATGTTCCCGCGTGCGGGAGCTGCTGGTGGGGGAGTCATCCGAGCCCCCTGATCAGCTCAAACACACCCGCGCCATGCAGCGCCAGCGGTACTGCCGCGCAGAACGCCACGGCCTCCAGGGCGTCGACGATCCGGCCCACCCGGGGCGAGGAGATCTGCACCAACGGCAGGGCCACCAGTACCAACGCGAGTACACCCCACGGCACCTGGTGGCCCAGCCACACGATCGAACAACCCGCCATCACGGCCAGCGCATTGGCGTGGAAGGGGCGCGTACCGCGGGCAGACAGCGCGGCCACGACCAGCGCGACCACCAGCAGCACCGTCCACAGCGACGGCGCGGGCCCACCCCACGGCACCAACTGCACGACGGCGGCGAACAACCACGCACATGCCGCCGCCACCAGGGCCGAGTGCACCTGCACCACCGGGCCGGCCTCGTTGGCCACCGGATCGCGGAACACGCCCGCGGCCGGTACGCGCGGGACCACCACCTTCGCGATCGCCAGCGCCAACTGGCCGGAGTAGATCAGCAGCACCACCGCGGCCAGCGCAGTGATCGGCGGCCAGAAATTGATGGCTGCCAACACCGCAGCCGCGATCGTGCCAACTCGCACCGGCCCCGGCCGCCACACCAACAGCGCGGCGACCACGCAGCCAACCAGCACGTTTACGTTCAACCCGACGGCGAAACCCAGGGCCGCTGCCACCGGGACAAACCGCCGATCAAACAAGCTCAGTGCGGCCACCGCCACCGCAGCAAACGCGCTGAACACCAACGGCAACAACACCGCCAGCTCGACCCCACCGCCCGCGCCGGCGTCCTGAAAACCAAAATGAGAGGCACCGTGGAAATCCAATGGATGCCACAACGGGCTCGCGCGGAAGGCGAGCAACACCACGGCAGCAGCGACGATCCACGCCGCGTAATTGGTGCCGATGTCCCCGGAAAGCTCATCCGCCGCCTCCAACGGCGGGGCTGGCGGCTCGGCGGGCTTGCGGCAGTGCAAAGCCAAGGCCTCTCCCGCGTGGATGCCGGCCTCCGCGAGCGACTGTTCCGGGGCAACCACGCCCACTGCCCGGCGCAGCTCCCACAGCTGGCCCGGCTCCGGTTCCACGAGATGCGGAATGAGCTCCGCGACCGGCACGTGATCCGCCATCGCGGCGTTAATCACCTTGCCCGTGCTGGGCACCGAAATGCTGATGGCAATCAAAATATCCCCCTCAAATTTTCCCCAATAATTCGCCCCGACCCGTATACCCCAGCCGGGACTGAACAGAACAATAGCGGGTGGGGCAGACACGGGGGTGGCAAATTGGGGGATTTCGCCACGCGATGTCTGCACCGGGGTCTATGTTTAGGCGCACACGGCCATTGAGTTGCCCTGTCCGGCGCATTCCCGCTGGGCGCACGGGGTGGTGGTAGCGCCAACGACCTGCGGGGGCAGGGCGGGGCGCGAGTGGTCAGTTGAGGGGTTCAATACAAGGGGGAAACCGCGGTGAAAGCGCAATCACCACCAACTTTGCCGAAGGAAAAACAGCCCTTCGTCCGCATACTCATGCCCGCGATCATGCTGGTCGCGGTGCTGGGGATGGTCGCGGCGATGGTGATGTCCGGGGCGGGACGATCACCAATGACGTTCATCTTCCCGCTGATGATGCTGGGCTCGATGGCGATGATGTTCCAGTCCGGCACGGACGTCAACGAGGTCCGTAGGGGGTTCCACCGGCACCTGGACGCGCTGTCCGATTCGGTCAAGAAGGCCCGGCGCGAGCAGCTGGTTCGCATGAACCGCGAGCACCCACACCCGGGCACGCTGTGGAACCACATCCATGCCGGCGAGTTGCCGAGCGCGGCCCCTGGAGTGGTGCGCATTGGAGTGGCGGTGCAGGCACCGGATGATCCGCTGGAGATCCCGGTTAATGCTCCGCCGGAGGACCTGGAGCCGGTGAGCGCGATGAGCCTGCGTGACCTGGCGCTACGCACCGCGACGATCGAGGCACCCGTGGCGGTGGACGTGCGTGCATTCCCGTATATCGCGATCGTCGGCGACGGTGCGGCGGGGTTGGCGCGTGCGATGCAGGCGCAGCTGGTCGCCCAACCTCCGGAGGACGTCGGCGTGCGCGGGCCGCATGATCAGTGGCTGCCCCACGATGGGTCGGTGCGGGTGAATTTCTGTACGGGCGCGGATCCGGTGACGTTGAACTCGGTGGTGGTGGAGCCCAGCAGCGAGTGGGTGGATGCCGCACAGAGCCAGGGGTTGTACCTGCACGTCGCCGGGGCTGAGGAAGGCTTCGCGATGAGCGCGTGGACCGTTGATGGTTGGGCGCCGTTCGGCCTGGCGGACCAGCTCAGCGACGTGGAACTGGCGATGGTGTGCCGGTCGCGCTCCCAGGTGACTTCCGGCACAAGCCTGCTGGAGCTGCCGGGCGGGGACCTGCGCGCCCCGATCGGGTTTTCTGGCGCGCCGGTGTACCTGGACATTAAAGAATCCGCGCTGGGCGGGATCGGGCCACACGGGTTGTGCATCGGGGCGACGGGCTCGGGTAAATCCGAACTGCTGAAATCCGTGGTAGTCAGCTTCGCGCACAACCACAGTCCGGAGGAGCTGAACTTCATCCTCGTGGACTTCAAGGGTGGCGCGGCCTTCCTGGGCTTGGACAAACTGCCACACACCTCCGCGGTGATCACCAACCTGGTGGACGAGGCCGGGCTGGTGGATCGCATGCAGGACTCGCTGCTCGGCGAGATGCACCGGCGGCAGGAGCGGCTCCGGGCGGCAGGGATGTCCACGGCCCTGGAGTTCAACGAGGCCTTCCCGGGTCAGATGCCGGCGCTGTTCATCGTCGTGGACGAGTTCTCTGAGCTGCTGCAGAACCGGCCGGAGTTCGCGGAGGTCTTCGCCGCGATCGGGCGGCTGGGCCGCAGCCTACGGATGCACCTGCTGCTGGCCAGCCAGCGCTTCGAGGAAGGGAGGCTGCGCGGCCTGGAATCCCACCTGAGTTACAGGATTGCGCTGCGGACATTCTCGGCGGCGGAGTCGCGGGCGCTGATCGGCTCCACTGCGGCGTTTGAGCTACCCGCGAACCCGGGTGCCGCCATCCTTTCGGCCCACGACACCGTGCGTTTCCACAGTGCCTACGTCTCCGGCCCAGAGCTGCCCCGTGACCAGCGGCTGATCCAGGAGCTTGGCAGCGAGGTGGAGTCCACGACCACCACCCTGCAACTGGTGGTGGACCGGTTGCAGGGGCCGAACAAGAACCCGATCTGGTTGCCGCCATTGCCCACGATGCTGCCAGCCCACGAGGTGCTGGCGGAGTCGGATACAGGCGCACCGGAGGCTGGACCAGAGAACACCGGGACGGGGATCGGAGCGGGTGCGGCGGCAGCGGCGTCGTCGTCGGTGAAGATGGAACCGCTGACGGCTAAGATCGGGTTGGAGGACCTGCCGTTCGAAGGGGTGCAGCGGACGTACCGGATGGACCTGAACCGGCGGCACTGGGCGATCGTCGGGCAACCACGGACGGGCAAGACAATGACGGTGCGGGCGCTGGTGCTCGCACTCGGGCTGAGCAGCCCGGGCGTGCCGATCTACATCTTCGACCCCGGTGGTTCGCTGCGCGATCTGGCGCGGTTGCCGCAGGTCGCGGCGGTGGTTGGCCCGGAGCATGCGGGGCGCCTACTGGACGAGGTGGACCTGGTGGAAGGCCCGCGCGTGCTGATCGTGGACGGGCTGGATCAGCTCACCGCGATTGGGGAGGAGGAGCAGCGGCTCATCCAGCTGGCCACCAGCGGGCTGGAACGTGGCCTGCACGTGGTGGTCACCGCACTGCGCTGGAACTTCCGGCCCTCGCTGCGTGACGTGCTGACCGGACACGTGGAGATGAAGATGACCGCTCTGGATGCCGAGTTCCGGGACGCGCAGAAGTCCCTGCCGGACGTGCCGGGGCGGGGTGTGTCGCATAACGGCAAGCACATCCAGGTGGCATTCTGCGCTGCCCAGGATGTGGAGCACGTGCGCAAAGTCAGCGTGGCCCGGGGCGAGAAGGATGTTGCGATGCGGGTTCTACCGGACCGGATCGGGCTGGCGGAGCTGTTGGCCGGCGTGCCGGGGTTTGGATCCGCGCCGGGCGTGGATGCCGGGACCAGCGGTTTTGGCACGGGTACAGCTACGGCTGGCAAGCACGCTGCCGTGGACTCCACCGGGGAGCTCGCAGCGGGGAGCCACGCGATGGGTGCACATGCCCCGGTGGTGCCCTTCGCGCTGGGCGGCCCCCGCCTGGAGGCGGTGGCCTGGGACAGCGGGGAGTTCCCGCACCTGGTCGTCATCGGCCAGGCCGGGGCAGGCGCGACTAGTGCGCTGCGCACGGTGGCCGCCAACATCAACCAGCTGCCCGAAGGGAGTGCGGACGTGCTGGCCGCGGACACCCGGCGCGGCCTGCTCGGCAGCCCCGGTTACCTGGGTGCGGAGCAGTTCCGCCAGCGCCTTGCCGAATGGGTCGAGGTGCTGCAGTCCCGCGTGCCGAAGGACGTCTCCGTCGAGCAGCTCCGGGACCGTTCCTGGTGGTCCGGGCCGGAGCTGTTTGTGATTGTCGACGATTCGGACAACGACCCTGGCCTCGACGCGCTCGTGCCGTTGCTGCCCTACGCAGCGGACATTGGCTTGCACCTGGTGCTCGCCCGTCGTTCAGGGCAGTTCGCCCGCTCGGCCTTCCATCCACTCATGCAGGCGATGCGCGACCACAGCGCGTGGCTGCTGCTCTCCGCGCCGCGTGAGGACGGTCCGATCGCGGGCCAGAAACTGTGCCGACGCCAACCCGGCCGCGGCGTGTACGTCCACGCAGAATCCTGGCTGGTCCAGGTCGCAGAAGCGGAGGTCGGTGCATCGTCAAAACCAGTTGAAGCTTGTGAACAAACCGGAACCGGCGCCACGGGTGCGTCCGAGAAGGAGGAAGAGTGATGAATCCGAGTGCAACCAAACCCCCGATCCCAGCGATGGGGCTGCTCGCGGAAGCCGTTGCCCGCTATGAGTCGGGGTTGCTGGTCCACGGTGACCAGGTCACGGACCTGCTCACCGGGTTCAGCCTCACGATGCCTCCCATCACCGGGCCCGATACAGCCAGCACACTCGCGTTCCGCGGCAGCGGGATTGACCTGCAGGAGCTGGACGACCTCACCGAACTGGTCACCCAAGTAATGCAGCAGCGGATGAATAGTCCGCACGCAGCGGGGCTGGACTCCGGTATCCCGCGGGACCACTTCCCCTATGGAGTGGGTGAGTCCGAGCCGGACGTGCTGGTCACGGGAGGGCAAGCCGCCCCGATCGCCACCTATCTGCGTGCGGCTGGGTTCCGAGCGCGGGTGGTGGACACCCAGTACGCGATGAACCTGGCCAGCAGCCTCGCGGTCGCACAACAGGAGCTATTGGCGCTGAGCCCGGAAGAGCCGATGAGGGCGGGCGCCGGGGCCACGGGTGGCGCCGGAGGTGGCGCGGATGCCGGGAAGCTCACGCACGCGGAAGCACTCGGGCAGGGAGCACCCGCGCCGGGCGTGCCTCCCGAAGAAGAGCCACGGGCGACACCCAACCGGGTTCTGTCCTGGGACCTTTCAGGCTCACGGGACAAGGCCGGGGCAACTCGGCCCGCAGTACACCGTGGGGGAGCGGGTGCGGCGGCACCGCGGAAACTCCCGCTGGGAGCCAGCCCGGTGGCTGCGGCCTTCGTCGCGATCATCATCGTGGCTGGAGCAATGGCCGCCGGGCTCGCGCTGGACGCTGCCGGTGGTGCCGGGGAGGACACCCAGGCGGTCGCGAACGCCGAAGGCGGTGCCGCCGGGCAGGCCGGGCAGGTCGAGCCAGGTGCCGGGGAGAGCGCCGGCGGGGAAGATGCCGGGGAGGGGGATTCGGACCGCAACCGCCAGCCAGAGACCCCGCCACCATTCACCCCGCCACCGAACCGGCCGGGCATGCAGGACCCGAAGATCAACGGTAAAGATGCCGACCACCGCGCCGCCGACCGTGCCGACGTCCCCGTGACGGCGGACTGGCCGAAGGGGTGGAACCTCGCCGAAGCCACCCCGCAGCGGGAGACCTACCAGTCTGAGAAGGACGCTGGCATGCGCGTGCTGCTGGCCGCAAAACCCGCACCGTTGAAGAGCCAGGCGGAATTGGATAAAGCCGTGCTCAAAGCGTTGCGGGACGCGCCGGGCACGAAGGTCGCCAGTGAATCCCCGGTTAGCTACCGGGAGAAGTACCCGGACTCCGAAACGCTCTGGTACGTCCGGCTCGTGGATGGCCACCAGGTGTCCATCGGCTGCCAATACCGGGAACCCAACCCGGTGCGTTCGCGGGTCTGTGAGCAGGTGGTGGACTCGGCCCGGCCGGAGAAGTAAGCGCTGCGGCGCCGGCGCCCTTTCCACCGCACCCGGCGGGGTGAGGCGAGCGCGGCACGCCGGGATGAGGCGCCCGCGCCAGGCGGGTGAGGTGTGTGCGCCCGTTCCGCCTCGACCACCTCGCCACGCCGGAACGATGCCATTGCCGAGTCAGTGCCGGGCCGATGCCACGCCAGGGCCGCTTCGGGGTGCGCAGCCGCTTCGGTAGGGTGCAGGCAGAAGCGGTGCTTAGTGACAGCACCACAGGAACGGCTGGGAAGAGCGGAGGTGAACGCGGTGACGTCCCCGGAAAACATCCTGCTGCACCTCGCGGAAGAACAAGAAGCGCAGGTCCGGGAGATCTTCGCCGCGCTCGAACAGCGGGGCTTTCCCGCCCAGCACCAAACCCCGCACATCACCATCACCTTCGCCCCACGCATGGAAGAACCCGTCGTAGACCTGGCCGAGGAACTCCTCGCGCCCCTGATGCCCGCCACCCTGCAGCGGATGGGCACGGTCGTGTTCGGCACCCGGCGCAAGCAGACCGTCGCGTGGCTGCTGGAAGCCAGCGGCGAGCTCGAAGCCGCGGCGCGCGCGATCAGCACCGCAAACCCGGAGGGGCGCGGCCCGCGTTGGATCCCGCACCTGACGATGGGGCTGCGCCTTCCCCGGGCCATCGTCCCGGACTACATCCGTGCACTCGACGAGCTCAGCCCGCCGGAACTGCGTCAGCTCACCGCGGCCGAAGCCGGACTGCGCGTGCCGAGCACGGACCAGTTCTTCCGCTTTTAAGCCCGCCCTTTTCCCAGGGGGCGGCGACGGCACTTTCGAATCGGTTTTCGCGCAAAACAATATAGAATTAGCGAATTATGACGAAGAAGCTTCTGTCCGCGCTCGCTGCGTTTTTCCTGGTCCTCGTCCTTCTAGGCGGTGGCTTCCTGTGGGGGAAGTCAAGCAACCTCGGAACGCCTGTGGAAACCGTCACCGAGCAGAGTAACTCAGAGGTTATTCACGCGGTCGAACGTCGTGAGGAGATCGTGCTGCTCTCCACTGCCACCCAAGGGCTGCACACCACGCAGAACAGCGCGAAGCTCTTCAAGTGGGGCGTTCCGGGAAGTCAGAAGCTCAACATCCTGCAGTACAAGTTCACGGCCAAGCTAGGAATTGACGGCAAAGCTTTGAAAATCGAGGAGACCGAACCTGGTCACTTCAAGCTCACCATTCCGCCTTTTAAGTTCATTGGCTTTTCTGACCCAGAGTTCAAAACCGTGCACCAGCACGGGCAAGTTTTGAGCTTCGCGACGGCCAACATCGATAACGCCGAGGCTATCAACGAGGTGCTGAACAAGGAGAAGCGCCAGGAGCACATCCGGCTCAACCTGGGCCTGCTGAAGGACCAGACCAAGAACTTCTACGGCGGCATCGTTCACGCCATCGATCCCGAGGCGAAGCTGGAGTACGAGTTCAAGTAGCTAGGGCGCGCCCACCAGCGTGCGGCCCGGCTATGAAGCTCAACCCCGCAGTCCAGCCCGCCCGGTGACCTCAGCTCCACCACACCAGGCAGCTCCGCCTCCTCCAGCCAGCCCTCTCGCAGCCACCTACGCCTTGCGCCGGAAGACGAGCAGCGCGTCGCGGATGATGTCGTGCGGATACTCATCCCATTCGATCTCCACCACGGCCACCTGCTCTAGGTGCTCTGCCAGCAACTCGGCGCAGTCCGCGATCAGTGGGGTCAGCGCCCCCGCGTGGCGAATATCGCCCACGTTCCACACCACGTGCCCACCGGGAACCACCAGTCGCGCGCATTCGGCCGCCACCTCGCCCAGCTCCGCGAGGTAACGCCGATAGTCCCCGCCGCCGCACTCATAAGCCTCCAGCGGATCGGCCTCGCCCTCCGTCGCGGCCATGTACGGCGGGGACGTGAGAACCAGGTTCACTGCAGGTCGCGGCTCGTTTTTCTGCGGTTGTTCTGACGACGACGCCAACATCGGCAGGATCCGGCGCGCATCTCCAGCGACCACGCTCGCCTCCGGTGCTAGCGCAAAAATCTGAGCCACCCGTTCCGGCAGCAGTTCGATGCCTCCGGCGCGCCTGCCGAGCCGCACGGCACGGATGAGTGTGGTTCCAAAGCCCGCGAAGGGATCAAAAACCATGTCGCCAGGGGCGGAATAAGTACGGATCACGTGGTCCACGATCGCGGTGCACATGTGGACGTCCTCGTCCGCGCCGGCAGGGCGATCCACGAGGAACTCGGCGATGCTCGTCCGCAGGGGTGTGGCGGGGGTTGCCGTTGGCGCATCCAGGGGCGGGGAAGGCGTCATGACCTGCAGTTTAGCCCGATGTCCTGAAAAGACCAGTGACCGGTCCGGGAAGTCGGGGGAGTGGGCGTGGGCGCAGAGTTTGAAGGAATTTTCGTCAAAGCGGGAACCTTTTGGGCTCGTTAGTTGTCTAATACTTTTGACGGACCGATAACCGGTTCGCGAAAACATGGGGAGGGAACATGAGTTTTAGGACAGATGTCGCAACGATGACCGGGGCGGCCAGCAACGTTGACCAGGTCAACGCGAGCATCCAGGGGGAGCTGTCCCGGCTACAGGGCATCGTTGCGGAAACCTCGGGCGTGTGGCGCGGCCAGGCGCAGGGGGCATTCCAGAACCTGATGGAGCGGTGGAACACCAGCGCCCGGGAACTCAGCGAGGCGCTGAACAGCATCTCTGAGAACATCCGGGCCAACGCGCGTTCCTTCGACGACACCGAGCTCGAGAACATGCAGGCATTCCGCTAAACCAGCGACTGATGCGGCCGCTTCCGCAACAGAGGCCGCACCGCACAGAGAAAATCCAGGGGGGATTTGAGAACAATGATCAAGTACAACTTCGGCATGATCGCGCAGACAGCCGACGATATTAACCAGACCCGGGGGCGGATCAACGGCAATCTGGAAGACCTCAAGCAGCAGCTGCAGCCACTGGTCGCGGACTGGGAAGGCGAGTCCTCGGAGGCCTACCAGCAGGCGCAGCTGCGCTGGGACCGTGCGGCCGCTGAGCTCAACGAGGTGCTCGGCCAGATCAGCGTGACGGTCCGCCAGGCCAACGATCGCATGAGCCAGATCAACACCTCGGCGGCCCGCAGCTGGGCGTAACTGACCACACCAGCCCGATCAGCTGAACCGGCCGAAGCGCTTGGAAGCCTGAACCGGCTGCGCACGCACCCCGTGGGGAACTGTCCCCGCGGGGTGTTGCCGTGCGTGGGGGTGCAGTGAAGAGCGCGTGGGCAAGAGACAGGACACCACCGTTTTCCCGGGCAAGGGTCGTTCAAGAGGAGGACGTCGCCGTGCCCAGTGTCACCGCGAATCGCGCCGTGCGTGGTCATGAGGCGCTCGGCTGGCGGGCCAGGAGGCGGGCGTAGCGACGTCCCAAAATTTGGCGTATGAGCTGCGGATAGCTAGGGTGTTAAAGGTTGCATAACGTGTCCTCGGGTCTCCACCGGCCGCCGAGGATCCTTGAGCAGCGGAAGAAACTGCCTCTGAGCAGTACATTGACCGCGCTCGAGCGCAGCTCTGGCTGGCAGTTCCGATTCGACCTACAGGAGTCCAACGTGACTACTTTCCACCCGAAGAGCGGTGACATTACCCGTAAGTGGTACGTCATCGACGCCACTGACGTGGTGCTGGGTCGCCTGGCCGTCACCGCAGCTGACCTGCTGCGCGGCAAGGGCAAGCCGACCTTCGCGCCGAACGTTGACTGCGGCGACAACGTCATCATCATCAACGCCGACAAGGTTCACATCTCCTCCAACAAGCGTGACCGCGAGATGCGCTACCGCCACTCTGGCTACCCAGGTGGCCTGAAGTCTATGACCCTGGGCCGTTCCCTGGAGCTGAACCCAGAGCGCGTCATCGAAGAGGCTGTCCGTGGCATGATGCCGCAGAACAAGCTGTCCAACGCTTCCGTTAAGAAGCTTCGCGTCTTCGCCGGCTCCGAGCACCCGTACGCTGCTCAGAAGCCAGAGACCTACGAGATCAAGCAGGTGGCACAGTAATGGCTGAGAACTTCGACAACACCGAGGCCTTCGAGAACGAGGCCGCACAGTACACCTCCACCGACGCTGCCAACGAGGAGTTCGTGGCATCCATCGGTGACTCCCTCAACGTTGAGGGCCAGGAGGCCGAAGAGGCCGCACCGGCTGCTCCGCTGTACGAGGGCCCGATCCAGACCGTTGGTCGCCGTAAGCGCGCCATCGTCCGCGTCCGCATGGTTGAGGGCTCCGGCCAGATCACCTGCAACGGCCGCGCACTGGAGGACTACTTCCCGAACAAGCTCCACGAGCAGCTCATCAAGGACCCGCTGGTCCTGCTGGAGCGCGAGAACCAGTTCGACATCCAGGCAACCCTGTCCGGCGGTGGCCCGTCCGGCCAGGCTGGTGCGATGCGTCTGGCTATCGCCCGCGCCCTGAACAAGTACAACCCGGAGGAGCGCACCCAGCTGAAGAAGGCTGGCTTCCTGACCCGCGACGCTCGTGCTGTCGAGCGTAAGAAGGCAGGTCTGCACGGTGCACGTCGTGCCCCGCAGTACTCCAAGCGCTAAACCTTCACCGGTTTTACTGCCCCACACCCCCGCATCGGCTTTGTCGGCCGGTCGGGGGTTTCGGCGTTCCTGGGGGAGGTACGGATGCCGGCCCAGGGGCAGACGGGGGCATGGGTGCGCGAGCCGCGCTGGGTGCTGAAACGGGCCGACTCCAGCTGCGGGGCTGGCCTCACGCCAACCCCAGCACTGCAGTTGCTAGGCTGTGGAGCCACAGGTCAAAAATAACGCAAGGGGTGCGGCCCCGACCGCCCGCAATCCGCGCAAATGCGCAGGTGGCGGATACTCGCCGCCAGCCGTCGGGGCCGCTGAGAACACACCCTAAGAACCTGATCTAGTTCGTACTAGCGAAGGGATGCTCGCATCATGCAACACTCGAATCTGCCCACCCAGCCCACCCCGACCGGCTCCGCCACCGCCGCCAACGCCACCAACGCCGCCAACCCAACCCCCGCGATCCCGCGCGTGCTCTCCATCGCGGGCACCGACCCCACAGGCGGCGCGGGCCAGACTGCGGACCTGAAGTCCATCGCAGCGGCCGGCGGCTTCGGCATGTCTGTCGTCACTGCCCTGGTCTCTCAGAACACCCACGGCGTGCAGGCCATCGCGGAGATCGACCACGACTTCGTCCGTAAGCAGTTCGACTCCGTCTTCGGGGACGTCACCGTCGACGCCATCAAGATCGGCATGCTCGGCGACGCCGCGACCGTCGCCCTCGTCCGGGAGGCGCTGCGCGACAACCCGGCGCCCGTCGTTGTCCTCGACCCGGTCATGGTCTCCAGCTCCGGTCACCGCCTGCTGGAAGAGGACGCGGAAGAAGCGGTGCGCGGCCTGGTCGCAGACGTGGACGTCATCACCCCGAACGTCCCAGAGCTCGCTGTCCTGACGGGGAAGGACGCCGCCACCGACTACGACGCCGCCGTCGCCCAGGCCCAGCCGCTCGCTCGGGAGAACGGCACCATCGTCATCGTCAAGGGTGGTCACCTCAGCGGGGAGCGCGCGGACAACGCCGTGGTGTACCCGGACGGGCGGGTGGACCGGGTGCCGACCTACCGCATCGACACGCGCAATACCCACGGCACCGGCTGCAGCCTCTCCTCGGCGCTGGCTACCCGCATGGGGCTCGGCGAGGACGCCGGGGCCGCGCTGCGCTGGTCGACCCGCTGGCTGCACGAGGCGATCGAGAACGGTAAGAAGCTGCAGGTCGGCGACGGCACCGGCTTCGGCCCGGTCGACCACAGCCACCGTTCCCGCCGGCTGGAGCAGGTCGCGAGCAGCGAGATCTGGCCGCACCTGCGCGGCGAGCTGCCGGAAGGTCAGGGCTACGCCGCCGCCCCGACCCCGCACCTGGAACCGGCGGGGCCACACACCCGCCGCCTGTGGGAGCTGACGGGCCAGGTGTGGCAGGAGATCATGGAGCTGCCGTTCATCCGTGGGCTGGCTTCCGGGCGGCTGGCGGAGGAGGATTTCAACTTCTACCTCGCCCAGGACGCCCTATACCTGAACCGCTACTCGCGCGCGCTGGCGGAGCTGTCCACCAAGGCCCCGGATTCGGCGGGCCAGGTGATGTGGGCGAATTCCGCGGCCGGCTGCATCGAGGGTGAAGCGGAGCTGCACCGCACCTGGCTTGCGGGTCGCGGCATCGAGGACGCGTCCGCGAACCCGGTCGCCCCCTCCCCGGTGACCCTTGCGTACACGAACTTCCTGGTCGCGACGGCCACCGTGGAGCCGTATGTGTGCGGTGTTGCCGGGGTGCTGCCGTGCTTCTGGCTGTATGCGGAGATCGGCCTGGAGCTGACGCGGGCGAACCACAGCGGCCACCCGTTCAAGGCGTGGCTGGATACTTACGCTGACGAGGAGTTCCTCTCCGGGGCGCGGGAGGCGATCCAGCGCACCGAGGCAGCCTTCGAGGCGGCGAGCGAGGAGGAGCGGGAGGCTGCGACGTCCGCGTATCTCAACGCTGCGGTCTACGAGCGGGAGTTCTTCGACCAGGCGGATCGCCGCTGGTAGCAGGCGGTGGCGCTCGTCCCCACAGCGTGGACGATGACGTCCGTCCCTTCCGCTTAGCTTTCGACGGGGACGTCCCTGCTGGTTAGGGCCCGCCCTTTGGCGCGCCACCGCACCCGCTCGCGCCGCAACCCGGTGGTGTCGCAGCCCTCTTGTAAGCTATTGAGCCATGGGAAGATTGTTCGGAACCGACGGTGTTCGTGGCCTTGCTAACGAGAAGCTGACTGCCCCGCTGGCTATGCGGCTGGGCGCGGCGGCAGCCCGGGTACTGACGGAAAAGAAGTCCACCGACCGCCGCCCGACCGCGATCATCGGCCGGGACCCGCGCGTGTCCGGGGAGATGCTGACTGCCGCCCTGTCCGCGGGCTTGGCCTCGCAGGGCGTGGACGTGCTGGACGTGGGCGTGCTGCCCACCCCGGCGGTTGCGTTCCTGACCGATGATTATGGCTCCGACATGGGGGTTATGGTCTCCGCGAGCCACAACCCCATGCCGGATAACGGCATCAAGTTCTTCGCCATCGGTGGGCGCAAGCTCGAGGACTGGATCGAGGACGAGATCGAGCAGGAGATGGGCAAGCTGCCGGAGGAAGGCCCCACCGGTGCGGCCATCGGCCGGGTTTTCGACCAGTCCCACAGCGCGCTGGACCGCTACCTGCACCACCTGCAGCAGGCGGTGCACACCCGCCTGGACGGCATCAAGGTCGTGGTGGACTGCGCCCACGGCGCGGCGTACCAGGCCGCCCCGATGGCCTACGAGGCCGCGGGCGCGGAGGTCGTCGCCGTGTCGAATAAGCCGAATGGCTACAACATCAACGACGGTGTTGGTTCCACGCACATTGACCAGCTGCAGAAGGCTGTCGTCGAGCATGGTGCGGACCTGGGCCTGGCGCACGACGGCGACGCCGACCGCTGCCTCGCCGTGGACGCGCAGGGCAACGTCGTTGATGGGGACCAGATCATGGCCGTCCTCGCGCTGTCGATGAAGGACGGCGGTGAGCTGAAGCGCAACACGCTGGTCGCGACGGTGATGTCTAACCTCGGGCTGAAGCTGGCGATGGAGCGCAACGGTATCACACTGCGGCAGACGCAGGTGGGCGACCGTTATGTGGTGGAGGACCTGCGCGCCGGGGATTACTCCCTGGGCGGCGAGCAGTCCGGCCACATCGTGATCCCGGAGCACGGCACGACCGGAGACGGCCTGCTTACGGGGCTGTTCCTGATGGCGCGGATGGCGACGACGGGCAAGACGCTGGCGGAGCTGGCGTCCGCGATGCAGGTGTTGCCGCAGACGCTGATTAACGTGCCGGTGTCCAACAAGGCTGCGATCGCCGGTGACGAGCGGGTGAAGCAGGCCATCGCGGAGGCGGAGGAGGAGCTCGGCGAGACCGGCCGGGTGCTGCTGCGCCCGTCCGGCACCGAGGAGCTGTTCCGCGTGATGGTGGAGGCCGCGGATTCCGCGACGGCGCGCAAGATCGCCGGCCAGCTGGCGGCAGTCGTCGCCGAGGTGTAGCCGGGCGCGGGCCTGGGCTCGGTCGGGGCCCTAGGCGTTGGATCCGGGGCGGGGTTCGCGGTATCCCCGCGGATTTCGGATTTTCGGGAACCTTTCGCCCCGTGGCGTTGTCTAATAGGGCGGAAGGTTTTTTGCTGCCCGGTGCCGGCCACGACCGGTAGGCGTTGGGCGCGATGCGCGAAGGGGGCGCGGGGGACGTGTCTGAGGGGTCGAAGTCGCTTGCGGTGGAGCCGCAGAAGCTGATCGAATACGCGGAGCTGCTGGGGCGCCACCAGCAGTCCTGGTCGCAACTTTTGGCAGGTCAGCGGCCGGACATCGCAGCCAGCGCGTTCGGGGAGGGCTTGAGCGCGCAGGGGCACCGCATCGAGCGTGTGCTCGCGCAGCTGCATGAGCTGCGGCAACGCCAGTCCGAACAGGTCGCAGCGGAGGCGCGGGCAGCTTCCACACTGGCCCGTGACGCCGAGGATGCCGACCACAGCGCGGCGGGTGCCATCACTGAGGTGCTCCGATGAGGCAGCAGCAGCGCGTGGAGCGCGCCATCAAGCAGCTGGCCAGTTACGGTGTTCCGGTGGGGCCTGCGGAGTCCGCCGCCGGATTCACCCGCGGCCTGGACCCGGACGCCCTGCAGTCCGCCGCCCATCTTTTGTTCAGGACGCCACCGCCGGTGCTCCAGGCGGACCCGAAGGATCTTGCGGGCTGCGGGGGCGTGCAACTAGCCCAAGCGTGTGCTGCGCAGCAGCAGTACGACCAGGGCTTGGTACAGGTTGCGGAGTCGGGCCGGGGTGCCACGGAGCTCATCGGCAACCTCTGTGAGCACACCGCCGCGGAGGTGGAGCGGATCGTCTCCCGCTTCGAGGACCAGGTGGAGCAATCCCGCATCGCGCTGCCGGAATGCCCGCCGGAGCTGCTGAAGGCGATGGGGGATTCGGCCCAGCGCGCGGTGTGCGATCAGCTGGAACGCCGCAATAAGGCGCTCACTGAGGCAGCTGATCAGCTGGTCGTGGACTGCGAAGCGGCCGTGGCTGGCAGCGAGGGGGAGGTGCAGCTCAGCACCACCGATCCGGCGGTGCTGGAGGCGGTGACCGGACAGGACGCCGGCGGTGGCCACGGTGAGCAGCCGGAGCAGGGCAGTGCGGTTGTTCAGGGCAGCCCGGAGGGGCAGGACGCCGCGCCGGCGGTTGGCACGGACTCGCCGGAACGTGAAGCCCCAGGGGCCGAGCCTGCATCGGGCGTGGAGTCACCACAGCCTCAGGAGGTGCCGCGCCCTGAGGCTGACGCGGCAGGCTCGGACCAGGATGGTGCGGCGAACGACGATGCAGGCGGAACAACAACCGACGATGGCGATGTGCAGTCGGGTGACGACGCTCCCGTCGTCGAACTGGAGGCCTCCGGGGCGCTGCCGCAGGACGTCGAGCCTGCCGAGGTGGCGGCCTGGAGCCCGGATATCTGGCTGGCCGAGGGCGCGGGCACCGCCCAGGCAGAGCAGGCTTTCCATGCTTCCGGCGATGGGGCGATCGGTGGGGTGAATGCTGAGCCCGGAGGCTCACCCGCGGTGAAGCCCGCGACTACCGGGATCACCCTGGAACGGACCTATGAGGTGGGGATTGAAAGGAGCGGGCAGTGGTAGACCGCGATAAGTACGAGGCGATCATGGGGGAGTTCCTCGCCCGCATGGATGAGGCAGCGACGGCCTTCGAGCGGGAGATGTCCCAGCACCGGGACACCCTGGAGAAGCTCGTGGAACGCCAAGCCCAGGCGGGGCAGGACGGCAAGAGCGCTCACGGGGGCTTCGACGCCAGCACCGCCGGTGGCCGAGAGGCCGCGGACCGGGCAGCCGGCGCCACGGGCGTGGATAGTGACGAGCCCGCGAGCAACCGGGCGGGGGCCGGTCATCCCGGCCCGGGCCTGGCGGAGCGGGACATCAAGCGTGCCGGCTGGTGCGTGCCCTCAAATCTCTTCGATTAGACGGTATTCGACTAGGAAAACTCACCACGCTACTCTGAATCCATGGCGTGCTTCGATACTCCGCTTATCAAGGCTTTCTTTGCGGACGAGACGATCCGGAACGCCCGAGCTCTCGAGTACCCGGTCCAACTGAGGGATACTGCCCCTTTCGTCTACCGCACTACGATCGGGGACGCGGAAGTGCAACTCGACGGAGCTATGTTTCCTGGTTGTAGCGACTGCAGTTGTGCCGAATTCCGGGCGGGGGACCTCTGTGCGCACCTATGCGCCGCTGCCGCCCATCATTTCTCGAACACAACGAATGAATTGGAGTTCTTCCTGCCGGACGCCTCAGCCGCGGTACGTCCAGAGCTTCTGGAACACCCGCTCTTTTATGAGCTGCGAATGGCCTTGGTGACCTACTCTCCGGCCTACGAAGAGCAGACACTGACCGGGGCTATTTTGAATAAGGCTGTGCAGTGTCGCGGCAAAATAGCCGACGAAAAGATCGCAGCGGAGGTTCTTCGCCTTCTCAACGAGAGTTTCCACTTTTTGAATGAAAAAGAGGACCCTGCGCTCGAAGCGCTCTTCGATCTTCTCGAGGAGTTGAATGCACCAGAGGGGGAGATCGAATCCCTGAGGGCACAATGGGAGTACCTGTGGGAGCCCCGCGATGACGAGTGGGAGTTTGAATGGCTCGATGACGAAGAAGAGGATTCTTGCTAGCTGACTCGAATTTGATCGAGCGCTCGCCGGCGCAAACATTCGGAAAGCTCACGTTGTGGTCAGAAAACGCCATGAAATTGACCGAAACGTGAGCTTTTCGAGATCGGAACATGTGCGCAGAGCGGGACTCTAAAATTGTACGATTAAGCATTGTGACGCTACATCCTCTCGAGGAATTCATCGACACGATTCCCGAAGGCAGTAAGCGCGAACGCATGGTGGAAGTTAACGTAGTTATCCCTCGGCTAGGGGGTGACGCTCATATTCTTGAGGAATTCCCCGGCACTGCCCCTGAAAGCGCCAAACGTGAGTGCCTGGTGGGCGTGTTCGGCTAGGTGAAGGCAACTATCCCTGCTGGGTTATCGCCTGGGCTGCTACCAAGCGATGGTCGGGAAGCGCAGCTAGCGGTCATCCAACTGCCTGAAGGTGATGTTGATCCGGCCTTCCTTGAGCCCGCATCCGTCGGGCAGGGTCTCTGGCCTGGTCTGGGGGACACCGTGGAAGGCGAGGCGTTTCGGCCCGCCGAAGACGATGACGTCGCCGCTGATCAGGGTCACTTCGTCCCACGGTTGGTTGCGAGTCTCGGTGCTCCCGATGCGGAACAGGGCCTCATCGCCGATAGACAGCGAGACGACCGGTGCCAGCGAGTTCTCGTTGCGGTCCTGGTGCATCCCCATGGTCGCGCCGGGCGGATAGTAGTTGACGAGCGCCATATCGGGTCGGAAGGTTTCCACCCAGGCGGATAATGCGGCGTCGTAGCGCCCGGCACTGGTCAGCGCTTGCCGTGCGGTCTCCGCGAGGTTCTCCGGCACTAGGGGCACTCGATGCCCTGCGACGTGGGTGACGTAGCGGTACGTCGGTTCGGTCACCCACATGCGGCCCAGGTGCAGCATAAATACCTGCATGCGGCCACTTTTGAGCTGCGGACGGCTCATACTCAACGGGGTGCCCGCCAGCTCACGGGCGATCTCACGGAGCTGGGAGACGACCGCGGCCTGCTGCCCAAGTTTGAGCCAGCTCGGGAGGTGCACGACGCCAGGGGTGATTCGGGCGTCGTCACGCGGGAGGTCGTCGAAAAGCATAGTGTCCGATTCTAGGGCGCCTCGATGTCGGCCTGCCCGAGCTAAAGGAAAGTGACATCAAACAGGGGGCAGTGACCTCACGACGTGACCTATTGTCTTGTGGCCGGAGCTGCGATAGTCTTGAATCAAGAATCTAAAAGTGATTCACGGTTCGGGGGTGAGTGAAATGATTTCGGCAATTGAGAACGCTCTTAGCTCTGCCGGCCTCTCGCAGCGTGACCTGGCCGCACGTACTGGCCTGTCGCAGTCAACGGTGCATCGCATACTCAAGGGGGAGCGGAACGTGAAGATGCCGGAGCTAATTCGCATCGCCGATGCGACTGGCTGCACCGTCGCGCAGCTCACGGGCGAGGGTGTTGCGAAACGTGTCGTGAGTGCGGCACGCAGCACCAATGGCGCCAAAATGGACGCAATGCGCCAGAGGTTGCTCCACTTCATGGAGTTGGACGCCTACCTGGACGATCAAGCGATTGCGAAGGTCTTATGACCAGCTCGAACGAAACCCAAGCGAAAAAGGCAGCCCAAGAGTTTCGCACTGCCCATGGGTTGGGCGTGCAACCACTAGGAGACCTGGTCGGGCTCGTCGAGCGATTCACGGGGTACGACGTCGCGGTTGTTGATGCGGATGCAGACGAACATGGGCTGACGATGTTTGATCCGGTGCGTGAACACATCCTTATTGGTGTGGCTCGCACCCGTCATCCGATGCGGCAGCGCAGCACTCTTGCACATGAGCTCGGGCACGTAATTTTCGAAGATTTCCGTGAAAACCTGCAAGGATCTCCAGTTGGAGGAGGCCCCAGACGCCCAGCTGAAGAGATCCGCGCCGATGCCTTCGCCCGGCACCTGTTGATCCCTCAAGAGGGCCTCAAGGCGTGGCTGGGGGCCGAGGAGCCTGTCTCAGAGGTGACACTCTCGCGGGTTGTGCAGCGTTACCTCGTGTCGCCAGCGATCGCTGCTATCGCGCTACGGGACACGGGTTATATCAATTCTGATTTAACGGAAAACTGGCAGCAGATCTCCACTGGCGCCCTGGCGACGAAATACGGTTGGCGTGACTATTATCACGGACTCCAGGAGGAATCAGATCGGATCCGGGCGCCGCAGAAACTTTTAGCTCGCGCAACCAGGGGGTATATCGAAGGCGTGGTGAGCGCCCAAACCATTGCCACGCTGCGTGGCATTCCGGAGGCGGATGTGCTTGCTGAGTTCGCCGAAGCAGGAATTGCGCCGAAGCCTCAGCCTGACGATGAATTTGAGATTCAGCACTTGCCGCCTGTGAACGTGGATCTCAGCGGTTTGGAATAGATACGGTCATCGCGCATGCCGTCGTCGCTGCTGAACAGGGGAACGACATCATCGTCCTGATCGATGACGGAGAGGGTCGCCGGACGGCAAATCAGGAGGCGCGCCGCCTCCAAAGGCTACGGGCGAGCGGATCCTCGGTCGGCAGCCTGGCGCTCATAAGTACGGTGACGGTTCTGAAAAATGCCGCCGGGAAAGAAGAGTTGCCGGATCGTTCGTCATTGCGGAAGCTGTACGCCCGGCTGCGCAGCCTTGATGACGGCTTAAAACCGCTGGAGGAGACAGGACTATTAGGCCTGGATGTGTGGAGATGAGAGGCCGGAGGAACCTACACCACAGTTCCGGCATCATCGGAAAACCGGAGCGCAGCCCTGCGCGTCCAGCAGCCAGCTAGCCCAGCCGGATGTTGCTCAGCGCTTCCTCAACGTCGATGTTCTCCGGCAGCTCGCGGTACAGCTCCAGCTGATCCTTCACGCTCGTGTCCTTCAGTTCCGCGCGAGGGTCGCGGAAAGCCTTGTACTTCCGGGACTCATCAGCCAGCACGAAACCAGTCATCAGTCCACGCGCTGTCTCCTGCGCGGCGAACTCCGGCAGCCCAGAGCCCATCACCAGGCGGCGGCCGTAATTCTCGTGGAAACCGGCCTGCGAGGCCTTATCCATCCGGCGGTACACAACTTCGCCCTGCCAGTTCGCGGCTAGGCGCTCCGGGTTGCCGGACGGGGCGGCGTGAATACCACCAGGGGAGAGCACCAGGCCCGGGGCGTCCACGTGCTGCGCAGCGTCATACGGGCTCGGGTTCGCATCAGCCGGGTACACAGCCATCACACCAGCCAGGGTTGGCTTGTCCCCATAAGAATCAAAGCTGTCCTTGACGTACTCGCGGGCCGTTGCTGCCAGCACCGCTGCCGCCGCGCCCATGCCGTGACCAGCCAGGTACAGCTTCGACGGGTGCACCGTCACGTTGCCCTGACCCAGCTTCACGCCAGCCAGGATCTGCAGGGAGGTCTCCAGGTCGGAGGCGAAGCCACGGTGGTTCGGCAGCACGCCGCGCTCCGTATCGGGAGCGGCCACGGCGAAACCCCAGCTCGCAAGGTGCCGCAACGTTGCGTGGTAGGCCTTCGCGCCCACCCGCCAGTCGTGTCCGAACGCGATGCCCGGGATGCCCTTGCCCTCGGCAGGGGTGTATACGCGGCCCGGGATGCCAGCGAAATTCAGGTCGCCGGTGAGCACCCGGTGCGGGCCACGCTTGCCGAGCCTTGGAACGAGGTTTTTCAAACTATCAGCCACGCAACTCACACTAGTAGAAAGTGCTTCCGCATGGGCCAAGCGGGCGTGTATCGTTTCCATTTATGTGCGCAATCGTTGGATACGTAGGAAAGAACCAAGCCCTGGAAATCGGGCTCGATGCACTGCAAAGGATGGAGTACCGGGGATACGATTCCGCCGGTATCGCCGTCAATAACGCAGAAGGTATCCGCGTAGAAAAAGCCGAGGGCAAGCTCAGCAACCTCGTCGAGCGCATCGACATCATTGGCCGCGACACCCTGACCGGGAACACCTGCCTGGGGCACACCCGGTGGGCAACCCACGGTCGCCCGAACGACGTCAACGCGCACCCGCACCTCTCCTTCGACGGTAAGGCCGCCATCGTCCACAACGGCATCATCGAGAACTTCGCCGCCCTGCGCGACGAGCTCGAGGCCCGCGGCATCGAACTGGTCTCGGACACGGACTCCGAGGTCGCCGCCCACCTGCTCGCCATCGAGTACAACGAGGGCGAGTTCGCCGGGGACGTCAAGGCCTCCGCGCTCGCCGTTCTGCGCCGCCTGGAAGGTGCGTTCACCGTCCTGTTCACCCACGCTGACGAGCCGGACCTCATCGTCGCCGGTCGCCGCAACACCCCGCTGATCGTCGGGGTCGGGGAGGACGGCATGTTCCTGGGTTCGGACGTCGCCGCCTTCATCGCCCACACCAAGAACGCCGTCGAGCTCGGCCAGGACAGCGCCGTCGCCATCACCGCTGATAACTACGAGATCATGGACTTCGACGGCGCCCCCGCCGAGGGCAGCCCGTTCACCATCGACTGGGACCAGGAGGCCGCCGAGAAGGACGGCTTCGACTCCTTCATGATGAAGGAAATCCACGAGCAGCCCGCCGCCGTCCGCGACACCCTGGCCGGCCGCTTCGTCGACGGCAAGGTCGTCCTCGACGAGCAGCGCCTCTCCGACGACGACCTCCGCAACATCCAGAAGGTCTACGTCGTCGCCTGTGGTTCCGCCTACCACTCCGGGCTGCTGGCGAAGTACGCCATCGAGCACTGGGCCCGCATCCCCGTGGAGATCGAGGTCGCATCCGAGTTCCGCTACCGCGACCCGGTGCTGAACCAGCAGACCCTCGTCGTTGCCGTCTCCCAGTCCGGCGAGACCGCCGACACCCTGGAGGCCGTGCGCCACGCCAAGACCCAGGGCGCGCGCGTGCTGGCGGTGTGCAACACCAACGGCTCCCAGATCCCGCGCGAATCCGACGCGGTGCTCTACACCCACGCCGGCCCGGAGATCGGCGTGGCCTCCACCAAGGCCTTCCTCGCCCAGGTTGCGGCGAACTATGTGGTCGGCCTGGCGCTGGCCCAGGCGCGCGGCACGATGTACCCCGACGAAATCGGCGACATCTACGACACCCTCGCCGAGCTGCCCGCCAAGATCGAAAAGACCCTGGAGCTCGCCGAGCCGATCGAGCAGCTCGCCGAGGAGCTCGGGCCGGTCAAGACCATGCTCTTCCTGGGCCGCCACGTCGGCTTCCCGGTCGCGCTCGAGGGCGCATTGAAGCTCAAGGAGCTGGCCTACATCCACGCCGAGGGCTTCGCCGCCGGTGAGCTCAAGCACGGCCCGATCGCCCTGATTGAGGACGACCTGCCGGTGGTCGTCGTCGTCCCGTCCCCGACGGGCCGCCCGGTGCTGCACTCCAAGATCGTGTCCAATATCCAGGAGATCCGCGCCCGCGGTGCGAAGACGATCGTCATCGCGGAGGAGGGCGACGAGGCCGTGCGTCCGTACGCCAACTGGCTGCTGGAGATCCCGGCGACGGGCACGCTGATGCAGCCGCTGCTGTCCACCGTCCCGCTGCAGTTCCTGGCCGCGGACATCGCCCGCCAGTGCGGCAACGAGGACATCGACAAGCCGCGCAACCTGGCTAAGTCCGTCACCGTGGAGTAGTTCTTAGGGCACCCCGGGCTACTCCGGCATTAACTCACCACTCACCACCCAGGAGCTTCGCCCCATGCCGAATTTTTTGGACGACACCCCACCCGGCGAGTTGCTCGCCGCACGCGACTGCCTGGTCGCGGCCGGAGAGGTCTGGCCGTCCCCGCAACCACAAGAAGATAAGTACGCCGGTGTCGTGGGCATTTTCGCCGGCTCCGATACCTTCCCGGGGGCCGCGCTGCTGGCGCTCAAGGCGGCGGTGAAGTCCACCTCGCCGATGGTGCGCTACGCAGGCCCCGTGGACCCGCGCCTGATCGCCCTGGCCCTGCCGGAGGTGGTCAGCGCCCCGCGCCCGGAGAAGGCCGGGAGGGTGCAGGCCTGGGTCGCAGGCCCCGGGATCGACGAGGAGTCGCCGGAAGCACTGAACATTCTGGACTGGCTGGTGCGTCAGCCCGAGCCCCTGCTGCTGGATGCCTCGGCGCTGCAGCTGGCGGCGAATAATCCGCAGCTGCTACGCGGGATTATCAACCGCCACACCACGGGCCGGGCGACCGTCCTGACCCCACACGCCGGGGAATTCGCCGCCCTCGCCCGGGCGCTGGGGAACGAGGAGCAGGCCGAGACCGCGGCCGTTGACCAGGACTTTGACCGCCGCCGCACCGCGTGCGCCTGGCTGGCCCGGCAGACCAAGTCGGTGGTGCTACTCAAGGGGCGGCACACCATCGTCTCTGATGGGGATGTCGCCTGGGGCGTGGATGCAGGACACTCCTGGTCCGCGACCCCTGGCTCCGGGGACGTGCTGGCGGGCATCGCTGGTGCCGTGATTGCAGCGGCCGAAGAGGCCCCGCTGCTGCACTGCATCCTGGGCGCGGTGGCGGTGCACGCGGTGGCAGCGCTTCATGCTGCGGAGACCCCAGAGGGCTTCGCTCCGATCTCGGCGTCCGACATCGTGGAGAGCATCCACGCCGTGGTCGCCGTCGCGCTCCGGTACGCGCATGAAGACGCCGACGGCGACTAGCCTGGAGTCCATGACCCACACCCCGAAGGACAAGACGGGTCACGGCGAGCTCATCCAGCTCGTCGTCGACCTTCCAGCACTGGCCAAGAACACCCGCTTCTTCGCGGACTTCGTCGCACCTGCCCAACTCATGGCGGTCGTGAAGGCCGATGGCTATAACCACGGCGCGCTGCGGATCGCGCAGACCGCGCTCGATCACGGTGCGGCCGTGCTGGGGGTGGCCACTGTCCCGGAGGCTCTGTTGCTGCGCGAGGCCGGTCCGGTCAAGGACGGCGAGCCGGCCACCATCTTCGCCTGGATGTGGGAGCCAGCCATGGACCTCACCCCGGCCTTCGAGGCCGAACTGACCCTGGGCGTGCCTTCCCTGGCACACGCCCGCAACCTCATCGACCAGGCCCGCGCCTGGCAGGGCAAAACACGCCCGATGGTGGGCGTGATGGCCGATACCGGCATGTCCCGCTCCGGGATCAGCCCGGCCGAATGGCAGGAAACCATCGCGCTGCTCGCTGCCGCAGAGAAGGAGGGCCTCATCGCGGTGGATGGGGTATTCACGCACCTGGCGTCCGCGGATGAGGACACGCAGCGCGCCGTGACCGACCGGCAGCACCAGCGCTTCCAGCAAGCCATCGCCGACTGCCGCGCCGCGGGCATGGCAGTGCCCCGCAACCACATCGCCAACACCCCGGCAACGCTGACCCGCCCGGATATGCACCACGAGCTCGTGCGCCCCGGCCTGGGTGTCTACGGCGTGGACCCGGTGGCAGGCGGAACCCCGACTGGGGTGGCGGAGAACGCCGTGCCGGGACTACCGGACGTCCTGCCCCTCCAGCGGACGATGAGCATGCGCGCGAAGGTCATCACCACCCGCGTCGTCCCGAAGGGCGAATCCGTCAGCTACGGCGGCATCTGGACCGCCCCGGAGGACACGCGCACCGCCGTCGTCGCCGCAGGCTACGCGGACGGGGTGCCACGGTCGGCGTCCGGAAAGATGCAGGTCAGCATCAACGGCGAGAGCTACCAGCAGGTCGGGAGGATCTGCATGGACCAGTTCGTCGTCGCCCTGGGGCCCGCCGAGAGCGCTGCCGCCGAGGCCGTGCAGCCAGGCGACTGGGCCGTGATCTTCGGCGACCCGGCAGCAGGGGAGCCCGGCGCAGAGGACCTGGCAGCCGCCGCCGACACCATCCCCTATGAGATCGTCACGATGCCGCGCGGGCCACGCGTCCAGCGGGTCGTCGTGGACGTGGAAGGTGAGGAACACGTTGTCGAACGCTAAGGCTGGCAGCGGGGTGGACCTGGGCGAGGTGCAGGGCCACGCGCACGCCCGGACCCCCGAAGACATGCGGGCCATCGGCCGCGAGCTGGGGGAGCAGCTCGCCGCGGGCACCGTCGTGATCCTCACTGGCCCACTCGGGGCGGGTAAAACCACCATCACGCAGGGTATTGCCGAAGGGCTGGCGGTCAAGGGGCGCGTGCAGTCGCCGACCTTCACCATCGTGCGCACCCACAAGCCCGGGGCGCGCGGCATCCGGCTGCTGCACATGGACGCCTACCGCCTGCTCGGCGAGGGGGTGGCCGAGTCCATCGCGCCGGGCGAGCAGCTCTCCCGCGACGACGTCCTGGACACCCTGGAGTCCCTGGACATCGACGCCGACCTGGACGACGCCGTGCTCGTCGCCGAATGGGGGCGCGGGGTCGTGGAGGAGCTCGCGGACCGGGTGCTGGACGTGGAGATCACGCGCGCCGTGGGTACTGAGGGAGATGATGACAGCGACGTCGTGACCGCGGACGTCAACGGTGATGGCTCGGACGTCGTAGATGGCGACCTCGCGGACGGCGGGGTCATCGACATGACCGACGGCGACGAGGACGACCCGCGCGAGGTCCACTGGCGCTGGCGCGAGTAGCTGGGATCGCCGAGGGAGCAGACGACGGGCGGTGACTAGCTGGACGTCGTCGAGAATGGGCGTCGAGGATGGGCGCCATCGACGGCGGGGAACCGTGGTCGAAGCGTCCTCAAACGGAGCGCGAAAGGCGTGTCTGCGCGGGGTAGTACACTAACCCCCATGCTCGTGCTCACGATTGATACCGCCACGTCCTACGTTGTTTCTGGCCTCGTTGAGGTCAACCGTCGGGCGGGCGGTTGGGGCACGTTCGAGTACTCCGCGACCACGCTCTCGCAGCGGGTGCAGCGCAACCCGCGCGGCCACATGGAGCTGCTTGTGCCGCATATTCAGGAGTCCCTCGCGGAGGCGGGGCTGCGACCGCGGGACATCGAAGCGGTGGTCGTCGGCACTGGTCCGGGGCCGTTTACGGGGCTGCGCGTCGGGATGGCGACGGGGGCGGCGTTCGCGGACGCGATCGGTGTTCCGGTGTTCGGGGTGGATTCGTTGTCCGCCACCGCCGCCAGTGTTGCGGCTGGTCACCAGGAATGCCTCGTTCTTTCCGACGCTAGGAGGCGCGAGTGGTACTCCGCCACCGCCACCGAGGCCGGTCGGCTGGTCGCTGGGCCCGCCGTGGGCAAGCCCGCGGACGTGCTGGCTGAGCACGGCTCCAAGCCCATCGCGGTGGCGCTGACCGCCGAGGTGGCGCGTGCGATCGAGAAGCTTGAAGGGGAGGAGAAGGCCGCGGCCGAGGCATGGCGCATCATCACGGAGGATGCGTACCCCACGCCCGAGGGGCTGGCGCTAGCGGGCGCGGATCAGCTGTGGTGGCTCGAGGGGGAGGGCCACTTTGTGGAGCGGCTGGGGCGCCCGCTGGTAGCGCAGTATTTGCGCCGGCCGGATGCCGCGGAGCCGAAGCGCAAGGAGCGCACTGCCGCGGTGAACTTCGCCGCGGCCGCTGAGGATGTGGCGGCTTTTGATCGGCTGGAGGCTGAGCAGCGGGCGGCGGAGGCCGCGCCGGAAGGGGCGAATGCCGAGCCCGCGAATGCTGAAGCTGGGAATGTCGAACCTGCGAATGCCGAACTGGCGGATGCCGAACCCACAGTGGAGCTGCTGGCCCTGGATCGCGCATCCCTGGCTGACCTGGAGGAGATGGCGCGGATCGAGCAGGAACTCTTCAGCGAGGAATCCCCGTGGTCCCTGGAGGCCTTCCGCGCTGAGCTCGCCAACCCCCGCAACTACTACGTCGCCCTGCGGGTGGCCGGTCAGCTGCAGGGCTATGCAGGCATCGCGCTCAACGGGCCGACCGCGGACCCGGAGTGGGAGATCCACACCGTGGCGCTGTCCCCGGAGCAGCAAGGCAAGGGATACTCCAGGCTGCTGATGGACAAGCTCTTCGAGCCTCTGCAGGTCATCGGCGGGCCGGTGTACCTGGAGGTCCGGGATGGCAATGCCCCGGCCGTGGGGCTCTACGAAAGCTATGGCTTCGCGGTCACCGGCCGCCGTAAGGGCTACTACCAGCCCTCCGGGGCCGATGCCCTCACCATGTTCCGGCCGGACGAGAAGCGCCCGAGCCAGGCGGGCGAGGGTGTGCAGGACGGAGCAGAAGGCATCGCCGAGCAAGACGTCGCCACGCCGGGGAGCGCTACTGATGCTGCAGAGTCCATGCTCGTCATGGGTATTGAAAGTTCCTGCGACGAGACCGGCGTCGGCGTCGTACGCATGAGCGCGCCTGCCGGTGACCAAGAGGAAACAGGCAGCGCCCCGGTCGTCGAGGAACTCGTCAACCAGGTCGCCAGCTCCATGGAACAGCACGCCCGCTTCGGTGGCGTGGTCCCGGAGATCGCCAGCCGCGCCCACCTGGAGGCCATGCAGCCCACCATGCGGGCGGCGATGCGCAGCCTGCAGAAGCGGACCCGCATCGGCCAGCGCCCGGACGCCGTCGCCGTGACCATCGGACCTGGACTCGCCGGCGCGCTCATGGTTGGTGCCGCCGCGGCCAAGGCTTACGCCGCCGCCTGGGAGGTGCCGTTTTACGCGGTGAACCACCTGGGCGGGCACGTCGCCGTCGAGGCGCTCACGGAGGAGGGCCGCGAGCCGCTGAAGAATGCCATCGCGTTGCTCGTCAGCGGCGGGCACACCCAGATCCTGCAGGTCGACGGCGTGGGTAAGCCCATGACGGAGCTCGGCAGCACCCTCGATGATGCCGCCGGCGAGGCCTATGACAAGGTCTCCCGCCTCCTCGGGCTCGGCTACCCGGGCGGGCCAGTGATCGACCGGCTCGCCCGCCAGGGCAACCGCAAGGCCATCGCCTTCCCGCGCGGCATGATGCGCCCGCAGGACTCCCGCTACGACTTCTCCTTCTCCGGGCTGAAGACCGCCGTCGCGCGTTTCGTCGAGCGCGCCGAAGCAGCCGGGCAGGTGGGGGAGAACGCCATCCCTGTGGAGGACGTCTGCGCCTCCTTCCAGGAGGCCGTGGCCGACGTCCTCACCGCCAAGGCCCTGCGCGCCTGCGAGGACACCGGTGCGAAGGTGCTGCTGCTCGGCGGGGGAGTCTCCGCGAACTCCCGGCTGCGCGGGCTGGCCGCCGACCGCTGCCGCGACGCCGGGGTGGAGCTGCGCATCCCACCGCTGCCGCTGTGCACCGATAACGGCGTGATGATCGCCGCTCTGGCCGCGCAGCTCATCAGCGAAGGCGCGCAACCGACCGCAATGTCCGTCGGCACCGACCCGGCCCTTGAGGTGGAGGTCCCGATCCTCACGGACTAGGTGGAAGATACGGGCCAGCGGTGGCGGGGGCGGCGTCCGGGCGGGGCGTCGAACCTCACTGCCGAAACAGACGGACCAGCGGTGGTGGGGGCGTCGTCGTCAAAGAAAAAGAGGGGGACAAAGAACGGGAACGGGCGGGGCAGCGCCGACGACTGAAACACGACGAGCGACCATCGCGCTCAAGCTGAGCAAGCCTGAACAAGCCTGAGTAAGCCCGACTCAACCGGCGCTGTTGAGGCTTAGCACTTGGGTGGGTAGAGTGCTAGTCAGGTTGTTTGACACACAGTTGTTCACCCGCGACGACGGCTGTGCACGGAAAACAAACCGGCACAAAAGAACCAAGCCCCAATCAACGGGGCACAAAGAAACCTTGAGGAATACACGGAGGTATTCAACGTGGCTAACGTCAACATCAAGCCGCTCGAGGACCGCGTTCTGGTCCAGATCGTCGAAGCAGAAACCACCACTGCATCCGGCCTGGTGATTCCAGATTCCGCACAGGAGAAGCCACAGGAAGCAACCGTCGTCGCAGTCGGCCCGGGCCGTTGGGCAGACGATGACGACCGCATCCCAATGGACGTCAAGGAAGGCGACACCGTCATCTTCTCCAAGTTCGGCGGCACCGAGCTGAAGTACGAGGGCCAGGAGTACCTGCTGCTCAACCAGCGCGACATCCTCGCCGTCATCGAAAAGTAAGCGGGTAACGCATGTCCAAACTCATCGCATTTGATCAAGAAGCCCGCCAGGGCCTCCAAAAGGGTGTCGACACGCTCGCTGACGCGGTGAAGGTGACGCTCGGCCCGCGCGGCCGCAACGTCGTGCTGGACCGTGCCTTCGGTGGCCCACTGGTCACCAACGACGGCGTGACCATCGCCCGCGACATCGACCTCGAGGACCCCTTCGAGGACCTCGGTGCGCAGCTGGTGAAGTCCGTCGCCATCAAGACCAACGACATCGCAGGCGACGGCACCACCACCGCCACCCTGCTGGCCCAGGCGCTCATCAACGAGGGCCTGCGCAACGTCGCCGCCGGCGCCAACCCGATCGCGCTGAACCGCGGCATCGCCACCGCCTCCGAGAAGGTCGTGGAGCTGCTGAAGGAGCGCGCACAGGAAGTTTCCGACGCCGCTGCGATCGCCAACGTCGCCACCGTCTCCTCCCGCGACGAGTCCATCGGCACGATGGTCTCCGACGCCTTCGAGAAGGTCGGACGCGACGGCGTGGTCACCGTCGAGGAGTCCCAGTCCCTCGAGGACGAAGCCACCGTCACCGAAGGCCTGTCCTTCGACAAGGGCTTCCTGTCCCCGTACTTCGTCACCGATACTGACTCCGGTCAGGCCGTCCTGGAGAACCCGCTGGTCCTGCTGGTCCGCGAGAAGATCTCCAGCCTGCCGGACTTCCTGCCAGTCCTGGAGCAGATCGCCCAGTCCGGCAAGGAAGTACTGATCATCGCCGAGGACATCGAGGGCGAGCCTCTGCAGATGCTGGTGGTCAACTCCATCCGCAAGTCCCTGAAGGTCGTGGGCGTGAAGTCCCCGTACTTCGGCGACCGCCGCAAGGCATTCATGGATGATCTGGCCATCGTCACCGGCGCCACCGTCGTCGATAAGGAGCTCGGCGGGAAGCTGTCCGCCGTCACCCTGGACGACATGGGCACCGCGCGCCGCATCACCGTCACGAAGGACGAGACTGTCATCGTCGACGGCGGCGGTTCGCAGGACGCTGTGGCTGAGCGCCGCACCCAGTTGCGTCGGGACATCGAGAACACCGACTCGAACTGGGACCGCGAGAAGCTCGAGGAGCGCCTCGCGAAGCTCTCCGGCGGCGTGGCTGTGCTGCGCGTCGGTGGCGCGACCGAGACCGAGGTCAACGAGCGCAAGCTGCGCGTCGAGGATGCGATCAACGCGGCACGTGCCGCGGCGCAGGAGGGCGTGATCGCCGGTGGCGGTTCCGTGCTTGTGCAGATCGCTGAGGAGATCGACAAGCTGGCTGCTGCTGAGGCCGGCGACGAGGCCGTGGGCATGAAGACCCTGGCTAAGGCGCTGCGCCGCCCGGCGTTCTGGATCGCTGAGAACGCTGGCCTCGATGGGGCAGTGGTGGTCTCCAAGACCGCGGAGCAGGAGAATGGCTCCGGCTTCAACGCTGCGACCCTCGAGTACGGCAACCTGCTGGAGCAGGGCATCATCGACCCAGTGAAGGTCACGCACAGCGCCGTCGTGAACGCCACTTCCGTGGCGCGCATGGTGCTGACCACCGAGACCGCTGTGGTTGATAAGCCTGAGAAGGCTGAGCCTGCAGCTGGTGGTCACCAGCACTAGCAGGTAGGGCGCTCTGGGGTGGCGCTGGGCGCTCGGAAAATGAGCGCCCTGCGGGATGCTCTGGGGGGTGCGCCCTGAGGATGCTCTGGGGTGGCGCTAGAAACGCGCCCTGGGGATGCTCTTGGGTGGCGTGCCCTGAGGATGCTCTGGGGTGGCGCTAGAAACGCGCCCTGGGGATGCTCTTGGGTGGCGCGCCCTGCGCAACCTTGGAGTGCTCTGGAACGCATTCTGGGAGCGCGTAGCCCCCGGGACTAGTT
>NZ_JASPJL010000011.1:58326-58408 GCF_030232315.1 Corynebacterium sp. MSK039 | reverse complement strand
TAGCCGTGGCTTACCCCGACCGATTCGCGGACTACTTGTAAACCAAACCCCCGCACACAAAGAATCGGACACCCTCTACGGT
>NZ_JASPJL010000011.1:0-58226 GCF_030232315.1 Corynebacterium sp. MSK039 | reverse complement strand
GGCCAGCCACAGCAGGGCAATTGGCAGGCCCAGCCGCAGCAATACGGTGGCCAGCCACAGCAGGGGAACTGGCAGGGTCAGCAGTACGGTGGCCAGCCACAGCAGGGCAATTGGCAGGCCCAGCCGCAGCAATACGGTGGCCAGCCACAGCAGGGGAACTGGCAGGGCGAGCCACAGGGTTATGGTCAGCCTCAGCAGGACCCGGGGCAGCAGTACGGTGGTCCGGCGCAGAATCCGTCCTCCAATGAACAGGGCGCCCCAGCCGACGGCAACCAGCCCGGAGCGCCCGGCGACCAGGCCAGTGGCGGAGACGCCTCGCAGGACTAGCGGATTTCCTAGGTCTCATTAAACCCCGCCCCGGTGAGCACGGCTGGTGCTGCTGGCGCGGGGCGGGGCTCAGCACAGTGCCTGGGCTGCGGGCCTAGAAGAACATCAAAGGGCGCCTCCCGAAAGATCATCCTTTCGGGAGGCGCCCTTTTCAGCTTCCTTAGGCAGCTAGCGGCTCACGCTAGAACTTGCTGAAGCGCTTGATGAGATCCTCCTCCAGCTGCTTCCAGCCGCGCACCTCCTCGTCGAAGGGTGCGGTCGGGGTGGTGCCCGACGGCGAGCCCGTGACGTAGGCGATGTAAGTCTGCAGGCGCGGGAAACCGACCAGAACCTTGTTCACGGCGTCGTCGCCCGCCCAGTCGGCGGCGTCGGCCAGCAGCTCATAAGCGCGGCTCAGCTGCTTCGGATCCACCGCGTCCACGGACTTGGCGATGTCTTCGCGCAGCCCGGTGAAGGTGTACTGGTTCATGTCGTGAACCGTGACCTCCAACTCGCCGGCATTCGCGGCCTGGACGATGTCGCCCCAGGTCTCCATCTCCTCGAGGTCGTGCTGCGGGGCGTCGATGAGCCAGCGCACCAGGGAGCGAGGGTTGGGGAAAGTATTGATCTGGCCGTGGCGGCCCAGGAACACCGGCTTGCCACCCACGTAGCAGCGCAGGGTGTAGACCCGCTGGCCGTTCAGGGAGATGCGGATCGGGTCAATGCCGGCCTGCGCCCATACCGTCTTGTCGTACGGGTCGGCGTTTTCATCTGCGGCGCTGCCAGCAGCGGCCTTCTCCGCGGCGGCGTCCTCCCGCTTCTTCGCGGCGGCGGCGCTGGCATCGGCCGCAGCCTTGTCTACTGCGTCGATGCGCTTCTGGGACTCCGCGACGGCCGTCTCGTCCACCTCGACCTCGGTGAGGCCGTCCTCGAGGTCGTCGAGCATCTCCGCCCACGCGCCGAGCACGATGCGGCCCATTGCGGTCCATTCTTCGACACCGTTTTGGCCGGAGTAGTGGTCCGCGCCGCGGTAGATGTTCTGCAGCATGGAGTAGGAGCCGAACCACTTGTTGATCGACTCGATGCCAGCGACACCGCCGATGGACTGCAGCAGGCGGTATGCGCGGCTGACGTCCCGGACGTTCTCGTAGCTTGCCCGGCCGGCCAGCTGGTTCGGAGCCTCGATCAGGGAGATCTCCTGGATCTTCTGCGCCGACATCTGGGTGTCGGCGTCCGCCTTGAACTCCTGCCACTTCGGGTGTTCGGCGAGGACGTGATCGTTGCTGCCGACAACGTGGGCGTGGAGTTCGGCGGGGGAGGAGAACACGGAGATCGTGTCGTCCTTACCCAGGAATGCCTGCCACTTTTCGCCCCTGACGACCCACAGTGGGGCCCAGACGGTGTACCAGGTGCCGCTGGTGGTCTCCATCTTCAGCGTGACGAGCTGGTTTGGTTTAAACGTTGTCGGTTTGGAAGCTGCCATGATTGCGGATTCTACCCGGCCGGATCCGAACTCATAGCCTCGACATTGCGAAGCCGGGCGTCGAGCACCTTCGGCACCACCGCAGGGGGAGAGCCGAGGAACTGCGCCTGAAGATATTCCTGTTCCTCCGGCTGCGTGACGATCCGCGCCAAGCCCGGAACGCTCCGGGAAGAATGAGCCCCACCCATGTTGTGAATTCCCCCTTTGATAAACCGGTCCAGTGCGAACTGGCTCGGTGAACCTTTTCAGTGCCCACAGACTAACCCCGGCTAGCCGGTGGGGCGGTAGAAACCGTGGAAACCCATGCCGATGTTCTCTGTGCGGATCGGGCTGATACCCACCGGGTCGCCCGCCTCGATCAGCTGGCCGTCTTCGATGACCATCGCCACGTGACCATCCCACACCGCTAGATCCCCGGGCTGCACCTGGTCCATCGGGATCTGCGGGCCCACCGCCTGCTGATCGGCCAGGCGGGGAAGCTCCACCCCGGCCTGTCCGTAGGCCCACTGGACGAAGCCGGAGCAGTCGAAGCCCTGGCCCGGTGTGGTGCCACCCCACACGTACGGGGTGCCCAGCTGCGTCTTCGCCGCGGCCACGGCCTTGGCAGCCGCCTCGGTCGGGGCACCCGCCACAGCATCGCTAGATTCCACGGCGTCGCTGGAATCCGCAGCTGCGCCCCCATGACCTGCTTCGGGTCCTGTGGCGCTACCCGAGTGTGCTGCTGCGGGAGGCTGTCCGCTCGCCCCTTCGGACGGCGCGGGTGCTTCCGGGATCGCCTCCGCCGGCACCACGGTGGTCGTCGCCTCCTCCGCCAGTCCCAGCAACTCCTGGCCTAGCGCCTGCACGCGGGCCTCCGCCCGGCTTAGGTGTTTCAATGCGATGGCCTGCGCCTCCGCCAGCGCCACCGGTGCAGTCGGGCCGAGCAGCTGCACCGGATTCATCGCACCGCCGATCTCCGCCAGGGCTTCCATCGCGATTGCCCCGACATCCTCGATCGCCGCCAGGACGGCCTGCTGCCCGCGCCCAGCGACCGCGTCCAGCCCCTGGCGGACTTCCTCAATGAGGTCCACCGCAGCCGAACCTTGCGCGAACTTGGCGGCCATCGCCCCACCGGCCTCGCCGAGCACAGCCGACCCGACTGTCTGGATGACCTCCCCGGCGAGCCCGCTGACCCCGGAGCCCAACAGCGCGGACACTCCAGGCTGCAGCGGCTGTGGGATGAGGGCTGCGATGGGTTCCACGAGCCCCAGAAAATCCGGAACACAGCCACCTCCGCCGAGCACCGAGCCAGCCATCTCCCCAAGAACGGAGCCGGCCACGTCCTCGATCACGTCCCCTCCAGCTGGTGCCAAAACAGGTGCACTCATCACCGAACACCTCCCGCAAGTGCTTCAAAGCCAGCCTGGGCTGCCTGCTCATGCTCGTCCACGCGCCCCCGGAACTCATCCAGCGCACCAGCAGCGCCCTGGTAGAACCTCGCCAACTCCCCGGTGGCCCCGTGATGCCGAGCCCGGGCCTGCTGCAGTGCGGCCAGGAACCTCCCCAGCTCCGGCAGGAATGGCAGCTCCACGTGTGGCGTGTGCGGTGGGGCTGTCGCAGCCAGCTGCTCTGCCACCGTCCGCGCCTCCTGCGCTGCTGATTGGATTCGCTCCTGCTCGGCGATCACCTGGCCGCCACTGTGTCCCCCAATACCGTTCGTCAAAGGCACCATTGTTCCCCCTGAATCTTCCCTGAATCGTCTCGGTGCGTGAAGTAACTCAGAGGTATTAGACAACGGGGACGGTCATTTGGTTCCCGCCCGTGCCAATTTTCTCGCGTGCCCGGTGCTTAACGTAGATTTGGAGTCATGGACATCAAGGTGGTCAATCATCCTCTCGTGCGCGCCCGTCTGACGATTATGCGCGACGCCCGCAGCAACAACGTGGTCTTCCGCGACGCCCTCGCGGACCTCGGTGCGATGCTGATCTACGAGGCCAGCAACGACCTCGAGACTGAATCCTTCGACGTGGAAACCCCCGTCTCCACCGCCGAAGGGCACCGGCTGAAGAACCCGCCAATCATCGTCCCCATCATCCGCGCCGGCCTCGGAATGATCGACCCGGCACTCTCGATGATCCCGGACGCCCAGGTGGGCTTCATCGGCCTGGCCCGCGACGAGAAGACCCACGAGCCAGTCCCATACCTCGAGGCCCTGCCGGATGACCTCTCCGGACAGCCCGTCATGTTGGTCGACCCGATGCTCGCCACCGGCGGCTCCCTGCTCAACGCCGTGGAGCTGCTCGTCGAGCATGGTGCGGACGACATCACCTGCGTGTGCATGGTCTCCGCCCAGCCGGGCGTGGACAAGCTGGTTAACTCTGGCCTGCCGGTGCGAAAGCTCGTCACCGCCACGATCGACCCGGCGCTCGACGAGAACGCCTACATCGATCCGGGCCTAGGCGACGCCGGCGACCGCCTCTACGGCCCGCGGAATATCGACCTCGAGAGCCGCTAGCGCAGCCTCCACCTGCTTGCGGTCCGTGGCCTCGCCCACGGCCTCCAGGTAGAACTTCGCCTTCGGCTCCGTCCCGCTCGGCCGGGCGACGACCCGCAGCGACACACCATCCGCGTCGCCCACCAGGCGCAGGCCCTCCGCGGCCTCGTCACCCAGCAGTTCGGCGCTCATCGCGGCCCCCGCCAGGTTTTCCGGCGGTGCGGCCGCGAATTTTTTAATGACGTCCGTGGCCTGCGCAATGGACTCCAAGCGGATCGACAGCTGGCTGGAGCGGAAGCAACCGAACTCCTGCTCGATGACCGCCAGCTCGTCTGCCAGGCTCCGTCCCGCAGCGGCGAGCTCCGCCGCCCACGCAGCCGCGACCAACGCGGTGGCGATGCCGTCCTTATCTGCGACGATGCCGGGGGTGGGGCAGGTGCCGATGGCCTCCTCATAGGCGAAAGCCAACTCCCCGGGGCGACCTTCCGCCGCACGCGCCAGGTGCTTGAAGCCCGTCTTCGTCTCCACGTACTCCCACCCGCTGGCCTGGGCCATCACACCCAGCAGTTGGGAGGAGACGTAGGTCGTCGCGACCACCGGCGGGGCAGCGGCGTCTGCCGCCACGCCAGAGAGCACGCGGCGGGCCAGCAGCGGGCCGGCCTCGTTGCCACTCAGCATCCGGTAGGCCGGCTCGCCACCAGTGGGCACGCCAAGCATGCAGCGATCCGCATCCGGATCGAGTGCGATCAGCAGGTCCGCGCCGACCTCCTTGCCCAGTGCGAGCAGCAGGTCGGTCGCGCCGGGCTCCTCCGGGTTGGGGAAATCCACGCTCGGGAATTCCGGGTCCGGCCAGCGCTGCGCTGCCACCGCATGGATATCCGCGAAGCCATTGGCTTGCAGTACAGACTCCAGCGTGTCCCCGCCGACCCCATGCATCGGGGTATAGGCGATGGTCAGGGCTCGCCGTGCGGTGAGCACCGCGTTCTCGCTACTAACAACCGGGGCGCCGATCGCGGACTCGTAGCCCTGGGATGCACCGAGTTCAAGCTGCACGCTGCGGGAGCGGGCGACCTCCTCGGCCGCCGGCTGGGCCGCGATGGCTGCCTCGATCTCGCGATCGGCGGGGGAGACCAGCTGGGAGCCACCAGAAAGGTACAACTTGTAGCCGTTATCGCCCTTCGGGTTGTGTGAGGCGGTGATCTGCACGCCGGCATCCAGGCCACGGTCGCGCACCAGCCAGGCCAGCACCGGGGTGGGATTGTTGCCACCCAGCAAGGTGACGGTGAAGCCCTTGGCCGCGAACACCTCGGCGGTGGCTCGCGCAAAGATTTCGGAACCGTAGCGGGCGTCGTGGGCAACCGCTACGGCGATATCGGCTGCGGTCCGGTCTGCGTGTTGGGCGATCAACCAATCGGCCACCCCGGCGGTCGCCCGGGTGACAGTCGCGACGTTCATGCGATCCGGGCCCACGCCCACTGGGGCGCGCAGCCCCGCGGTGCCGAAACTCAGACCTGGCTGGGAACTATTGTCCTGCGGGGCTGGAGTCGTTTCCTGCGGAGCTGGGTTCATTTCCTGCGGGGAGGGGCTCACGACTGGATCACGCTCGCGAGCAGGGAACCCATCTCCTGAGCCGCGGCCTGGCCGGCGGCCAGCACCTCCTCGTGATTCAGAGCCTCACCGGTCACCCCCGCCGCCAGGTTCGTCACCAGCGAGATACCGAGCACGTCCACGCCAGCCTCCCGGGCAGCGATCGTCTCGTAGACGGTGGACATACCCACCAGGCCCACCCCGAAGGTGCGCAGCATGTGGATCTCCGCCGGGGTCTCGTACTGCGGCCCCGGCATCATCGCGTACACGGCCTCACGGATGCCGGGTCGCAGGGCCTTGACCTTCTCGCGCAGCTCGGGGGAGTAGGCATCCACCAGGTTCACGAAGTTCGCGCCCACCAGTGGGGTCTTTGCCGTGAAATTGATGTGATCGCTGATCAGAACCGGCTCGCCCACAGACATGCCCTCAGTCAGCCCGCCGGCCGCGTTGGTCAGCACGACCTGCTTCACCCCCGCAGCGGCAGCCGTGCGCACCGCGTGCGCGCACCGCCACAGCTCGTGGCCCTCGTAGGCGTGGGTGCGACCCAGCAGGATCAACACGTTGCGCTCGCCGATGCGCAGCGCCCGAATGGTGCCCCCGTGGCCCTCTGCGGTGGGCGGCAGGAAGCCCGGCAGATCGGACATCGGGAACTCCTGGACGTCGCTTTCCGCGGCCTCACAGACCACGTCCGCAGCTGGTCGCCAACCGGAACCCAGGACGATGGCGGCGTCGAAAGCAGAAAAACCAGTCTTCTGCAGCAACGCCGCGGCAGCCTGCTCCGCGAGCTCGTAGGGGGCCTGCCCGGGATTCGACGCAGCGGGCGAGGATTGCGCATTGTGGCTAGACATGGCCCAAGGCTACCGCGAAGTCACGCGCCACAGGGGTGGGCATATAGAATGGTGTTTCATGCGGCGTAACTAGACAACTCGGTCTTGAAGCGCCACAATCAGCAGACATCGACAATTATTGGCTTTAAGCCGGGAGGCATGCAGTGCAACACGGCGGACCCACCTCTGAGGCGGCCCAACTCACTCAGTTCGTCACCCTGTGGCTGAACGAGAACGTGGACCGTCTGATCGAGTGGCGGCGCCACCTGCACCGGAATCCGGAACTCTCCCACATGGAGGACGGCACCACCGCCTTCATCATGGGGATCCTCCGCGACGCCGGCCTTACACCGCAGGAGATGACCTGCAAGGGAGCCACCGTCGACATCGGGCCCGACACCGCACCGATGATTGCCTTCCGCGGGGACATCGACGCCCTCCCGGTCACCGAAACCACCGGCCTCGAGTTCAGCTCCACCGTGCCCGGCGTCATGCACGCCTGCGGCCACGACATGCATACCACCATCCTGCTGGGGCTCATGGTCGCCCTGGCTGCCTACGTCGAGGAGTACGGCGAGGACGCCCTGAGTGTGCGGGTGCGTGGCATCTTCCAGCCCGCCGAGGAGGTTCTGGACGGTGGGGCCAAGGACGTCATCGCGGCCGACGCCCTGCGTGGGGTGAACCAGATCTTCGCGGTGCACTGCGAACCGAAGCTGCGCTGCGGGCAGATTGGTGTGCGCGTGGGTGCGATCACCTCGGCCACGGACGTCATGGAGATCGTCCTGCGCGGCCCCGGCGGCCACACCTCGCGCCCGCACCTGACCGCGGATCTCATCAACGCCGCTGGCCTGGTCGTCACGATGCTGCCGCAGCTGCTGAGCCGGCGGGTGGACCCACGTAGCGGCACCGTCGCCGCCTTCGGCTCGATCCACGGCGGCCAGGCCTTCAACGCGATCCCTGAGGAGGTCCGTCTCGTTGGGTCCTTCCGCACCGCGGAGGTCGGGGTGTGGCGCGAAAGCGAGGCGATCGTCCGCGAGCTGCTGGACGAGATCGTCGCCCCGACGGGCGCGACTGCGGAGCTGCACTACACGAAGGGCGTGCCGCCGGTGACCAACGACGACGTCGCGACCGCGCTGCTCGCGCAGTCCGTGCGCAACGTCGATCCGCACTCCCTGGTGGAGGCGCCGCAGTCCAGCGGCGGGGAGGATTTCTCCTGGTACCTGGAGCACGTGCCGGGCTCGATGGCACGCCTGGGAACGTGGACCGGCGAGGGGGAGAAGCCGGATCTGCACCGGCCGAATATCATCTTCGACGAGCGCGCCCTGGGTATTGGTGTCCGGCTCTTCGCCGGGGTCATCGACCAGTTCCGTCCCTAAGCGGAGCGCTGCGCTGTGCTCCGCGCCGGAGAGACGGCGCGACTGGGCTGGAGTCAGCGAGGGGTAGTGGCGCGGGACGCCGGGGGAGCATCAACCCACGGGGCAGTCTTAACGGTTGAGGCGGCGCTGCTGGCGTAGCTGGCGAACGGCGTGGCGCTGTTCGCGCTCGAGCTGCCGATTCGTCGGCATGCACCACGACTCCGGGCCAATCTTGAGCATGTACAGCAGGATCGCCATGACGGGGATGATCCACATGAACCAATCCGAGACGGTGGTCAGCATGAGTGCGCTGACCACGGAGAGTGCCATGATCCCGCCGCGGATATTGCGCCCCCGCTTGGAGGCCACGGCGACCTCCTCGGCGGTATACACCTGCCTGCCATAACCCGGCACCGCAACCACCTGCGATGGCTGCGCCTGGTCGCCGCGTGGGATGCGGGGGAGATCCAGGAAAACCTCCGAGAGCTCGCCATGCACCCTGGCGTTGGCGATGTGGCGGCAGCGTTCGTCGTACTCTGAGATGTCTAGCCGGCCCGCCTCGAGGTGCTTCGAGAGCAGGTCCATGGCCTCTTCGCGCTCCTTATTCCCGATGCGGACAGCGCTGCGGGGATCGGGCCGCGAACCGTGTTCCCCCGGCCGGTTCTGCGGGTCATTCGAAAAAGTCATATAACGAGCCTACGCTTTCGTGGCCCAGTCGAAGGTGCGTTCCACAGCCTTATTCCACATGCGGTAGAGCTCGTCCCGCTCTTCTTCGGACGCCCGTGGGGTGAAGGTGTGCTCCTCCTGCCACAGGCGCCGGATTTCCTCCTCATCCCGGAAGAAGCCCACCGCAAGTCCAGCGGCATAGGCCGCACCCAGGCAGGTGGTCTCCGTGATTTTCGGGATCGTGACGCTCACGCCCAGCTGGTCGGCCTGGAACTGCATCAGCAGGTCGTTTTCCACCATGCCGCCGTCGGCCTTCAGGCTGGTCAGTGGGACGCCGGAGTCCGCGTTCATCGCCTCGACGACCTCCCGGGTCTGGAAGGCGGTGGCCTCCAGGGCGGCGCGCGCGATGTGGGCCTTGGTGACGTAGCGGGTGAGCCCCGTGATCACCCCGCGCGCCTCGGGCCGCCAGCGGGGCGCGAGCAGCCCGGAGAAGGCGGGGACCACGTAGCAGCCACCGTTATCGTCCACGGAGCGGGCGAGGGGCTCGATCTCGTCGGCGGTGTTGAAGAAGCCCAGGGAGTCGCTGAGCCACTGCACCAGCGAGCCGGTCACGGCGATGGAACCCTCCAGCGCGTACTTCGGGGGCTGATTCCCCAGCCGGTAGGCGATGGTGGTGATCAGCCCGTGCTTGCTGCGCTGGGGCTCGTCACCGGTGTTGAGCAGCAGGAAGCTGCCGGTGCCATAGGTGGACTTCGCGTCCCCCGGTTCCAGGCAGGCCTGCCCAAAGGCAGCGGCCTGCTGATCGCCGAGGATGCCAGCGATCGGCACGCCCTGCACCGGGCCGGAGCGGCGCACCCGGCCGATGACCTCGCTGGAGGCGACGATCTCCGGCAGCAGGGACATCGGGATGTCCCAGATCTTGCAGAGTTCCTCGTCCCACTGCTGGGTGGAAAGGTCCATCAGCATGGTGCGGGAGGCGTTCGTGACGTCGGTGACGTGCTTGGCGCGCTGGCGTCCTGCCTTGGCCCCGGAACGGCGACCGGAACGGGAGCGGGAGGAACGGGTCAGCTCCCAGATCACCCAGGTGTCGATCGTGCCGAAGGCCAATTCGCCGCGCTCCGCACGCTCGCGGGCGCCGTCCACATGGTCCAGGATCCAGCGGATCTTCGACGCGGCGAAGTACGTCGACGGCGGCAGGCCGGTGCGCTCTTGGATGAGCTCCCGCTCCTCGTCGGTGAGCGCGTCGACGAGGTCGGAGGTGCGGGTGTCCTGCCAGACGATCGCGTTGTAGATCGGCTCGCCGGTGGCCCGGTCCCAGATCACCGTGGTTTCACGCTGATTGGTGATGCCGACGGCCGCGATCTCGTCCGGGGTGATGTCCTCGGAGGCAGCGGCGTCGGCCATGACGCGACGGATGTTGAGCCGGATCTCCTCCGGATCGTGCTCCACCCAGCCCGGATGCGGGAAGATCTGCTCGTGTGGCAGCTGGCTGCGGCTCACGATGTCCCCGCGACCGTCGAAAATGATGCAGCGCGTGGAGGTCGTCCCCTGGTCGATGGAGAGGACGAATCCCCGACGGGAGTTGGTTAGGCGGGCGTATTGCTCGGCGACCTGGTTGGAAAACTGATTCGCGAAGGCGTCCATCGTGTGCGGCTGCGGGGCCTAGCGGTTTTCCCGACCGCGGAGAACTGCGGACACGACGAGCAGTGCGATACCGCTGCCCACGCCGATCATCGAGATCCAGCGCAGGGTATTCAGCGAGCCGCCGGACTTGGCGGAGATGTAGTTCTTCCCCTCGTTGCACGCGATGTGCGCGCCCTGGATGTTCTCGGTGAACTCCACCCGGGCATAGACACCCTTGACCTTGGTGAATGGCAGGGAGACGTCCTTGATCTTGACGTCCTCGTCGGTGAGATCCTCCAGGTCCTTGACCTTGTCGTGGATGGGCTTGCTGCCTGGACCGAAGAAGCCGCAGGCGGTGGCCTCGAGGGCGTCCTCATCGGCGAGCAGGTAGTAGGAGGTGTCCGCCTTCACCGCGGTGGGGTGATCCTCGGAGAAGCCCTTGATGGAGGAGAGGCTGACGATCCACGTGATCGCGCCGATGACCAGGAAGACGGCACCGATGATTCCCAGCAGCTTGGGGGAGACCCGTTGCGTGCCGCGGTCGCGCTCTTCTGCCTCGGTGGACGTGTCGGTCACCAGATCCGGTTGGTCCGTGGGGTCGAGGTGGTTATCGGTCATAGTTTTTGAAACTCCGCAAAACAGGGTGGGCACCGGGAACAAGCGAACCACGCCGCGAACTCAAAGCCACGTTCGCAGCCAGAAGCGCCGCCCCCGGGGCGTAGGCCAGGCCTCATCACTGGGGCATGGGTGACCCCTGGCGTGGACCAGATCTACCAATCCATTCTAAACAGACCCCGGTGCCGGTGGGTAGGCCACCCTCGCTCTCGCGCCCTGTGTCGCCTGGCGAACTCTGTCGGAGGTGCCGGGAGCGGCAGGGCAGAAGGGGGCGGAGTCAGCGGGGCTAGTCGTCGAGAATCTCGAAGAGAGCCTGGTTCTTCGTCACGCTATCGCCCGGGGCGATAGCGAGCCCGGTGACCACGCCCGACTTGTGTGCCTGCAGGGCGTTTTCCATCTTCATAGCCTCCAGCACCAGCAGAGTGTCGCCCTCGGCGACCCGCTGGCCCTCCGAGACCTCGATCTTCACGATCGTGCCCTGCATCGGTGCGGCCACGGTATCGCCGGTGATAGCGGCCTCGCCGGCGGCGGCGCGACGGCGCGGGGCCCGCTTCGTGCGGCCTCCGGCAGCCATCAGCTCGCCCGGGACGGTGATCTCCACGCGGCGGCCCTCCACCTCGACGGTGACGCGCTGGCGGGGCAGCTTCTCCTCGCCGCCCGCCGCTGCGGATGCGTCCTTCGTCGACTCGGGCAGGGAGCCGTCCCACTCCTCTTCGATCCAGCGGGTGTAGACCTTGAAGCCATCCTCCGCGGTGAAGTCCGGGTTGTTCAGCATCTGCTGGAAGAAAGGGATGACCGTCGGCAGTCCAGCAACCTGGAACTCCCGCAGTGCACGCTTCGAGCGGGCAATGGCCTGCTCGCGGTTCTCGCCCCACACGATGAGCTTGGCCAGCATGGAGTCGAACTGACCGCCGATGACGGCGCCTTCCTCGATTCCGGAGTCCATGCGCACGCCCGGGCCGGACGGCTCGCGGTAGGCGGTGATCATGCCTGGGTTCGGCATGAAGTTATTGGCCGCGTCCTCGCCGTTGATGCGGAACTCGATGGCGTGGCCACGCAGCGTCGGGCGGCTGGTCCGGGACAGTGGGCGGCCTTCTGCGATGCGGAACTGCTCGCGCACCAGGTCCCAGCCGGTGATCTCCTCGGTGACGGGGTGCTCGACCTGCAGGCGGGTATTGACCTCCAGGAAGCTGACCAGGCCGTCGGAACCAACCAGGTACTCCACGGTGCCCGCGCCCTGGTAACCCGCGGCGCGGCAGATCTCCTCGGCGGACTCGTAGATCCGGCGGTTCTGCTCGGCGGTCAGGAACGGGGCTGGAGCTTCCTCGATGAGTTTCTGGAATCGGCGCTGTGTAGAACAGTCGCGGGTGGAGGCGACCAGGACGTTGCCGTGCTTATCTGCCATGACCTGCGCCTCCACGTGGCGGGCGCGGTCGAGGTAGCGCTCGACGAAGCACTCGCCGCGGCCGAAGGCTGCGATGGCCTCGCGGGTGGCGGAGTCGAAGAGATCCGGGATCTCCTCCATCGTGTAGGCGACCTTCATGCCGCGGCCACCGCCACCGAAGGAGGCCTTCACCGCAACCGGGAGGCCGTGTTCCTTGGCGAACTCCTCGACCTCGGCGGCGCTGGAAACGGGGTGCTTCGTTCCCGGTGTCATGGGAGCATCGACCATCGCGGCGATCTGGCGTGCGGTGACCTTGTCGCCGAGGCGGTCGATGGCCTCCGGCGGCGGGCCGATCCAGTTCAGGCCAGCGTCGATGACGGCGCGGGCGAAGTCCGCGTTCTCTGCGAGGAAGCCGTAGCCGGGGTGGATGGCATCGGCGCCGGACTCCCTGGCCGCGGCGATCAGCTTGTCGATGTTCAGGTAGCTCTCGGCGGAGGTCTGCCCGCCCAGCGCGAAGGCCTCGTCGGCCATGCGGACGTACGGGGCATCGGCATCCGGCTCGGCGTAGACCGCGACGGAGGCGATGCCCTCGTCCTGTGCGGCGCGGATGATGCGGATCGCGATTTCGCCGCGGTTGGCGATCATCACCTTCTTGATGGGGGTGATGCCCTCGGAGCTGGCCGTCGCAGCAGCATCTTGAGCTGGCGCGCTCGACACCTGATCCGTCTTGGCCGTCACGACGTTAACTCCTCCAATGTGGGTCCTCTTTGAACTCATCACCCTACCGCTATTCGTTTCCGAATTGTTACCTGGCACGCGGTGTTTCGCTCAAGCTCTACTGAACTGGGGTGGGGCTGACGTGCTCTCACAAGCCAACTATGAATTCTCTCACTCGCTGGCTTTAGAGAAAGTGCTTCGCGTGTCTGCTGTGCAGTCTATTATTTTCGCCAAGCTAAGGAGTTGTGAGGAGGCTCATAGTGGAAAACCACGTTGTCCGTACCCGAAAGTCTGCCGAGGAGTTCCCCAGGGAGGAACATCTGGCGTGGAAGATTGCGACGATGGCCGCCGACCCCGTCGCCGTCGACGAGGACGTCGAGGAGATGGTCGTCAATCGCGTGATCGACAACGCGGCCGTCGCGGTGGCCTCGGTGCTGCGCCGCCCGGTGTCCTCCGCCCGCGCCCAGGCCCTATCGGTCGGCCGTCCGCTACAGGGGGAGGGCGCGACCGTCTTCGGCGTGGCGGACAGGGTCTCCCCGGAGTGGGCGGCCTGGGCCAACGGGGTGGCGGTGCGAGAACTGGACTTCCATGACACCTTCCTGGCTGCGGACTACTCCCACCCGGGGGATAACATCCCCGCCGTGCTCGCGGTCGCCCAGCACCGCGGTGCGGACCTGGGGCTGACCGGCAAGGACGTGGTCCGGGGGATAACCACCGCCTACGAGACCCAGGTCAACCTCGTGAAGGGGATCTGCCTGCATAAACACAAGATCGACCACGTGGCCCACCTGGGCCCGGGTGTGGCTGCGGGCCTGGGTACCCTGCTGTCGCTGGATCCGGAGCAGATCTACCAGGCCATCGGCCAGGCGCTGCACACCACGACCGCGACCCGCCAGTCCCGAAAGGGAGAGATCTCCAGCTGGAAGGCCCACGCCCCAGCCTTCGCCGGGAAGATGGGTATCGAGGCCGTCGACCGTGCACTGCGCGGGGAGGGGGCGCCCGCCCCGATCTGGGAGGGCGAGGACGGCGTGATCGCCTGGCTCCTGGACGGGCCGGAGGGCGAGTACACGGTTCCGCTGCCGGAGCCGGGGGAGCCCAAGCGCGGGATCATGGACACCTATACCAAGGAGCACTCCGCCGAGTATCAGTCCCAGGCACCCATCGACCTGGCCCGGCGCATGCGCGATCAGGTCGGTGATCTGAGCCAGATCGAATCCATCGTGCTGCACACCAGCCACCACACGCACTACGTCATCGGCACCGGCTCCGGAGACCCGCAGAAGTTCGACCCGCACGCCTCGCGCGAGACCCTCGACCACTCGGTGATGTACATCTTCGCCGTGGCCCTCGAGGACGGTACGTGGCACCACGAGCACAGCTACGCCCCAGAACGGGCGCAGCGGCCGGAGACCATCGAGCTGTGGCGGAAGATCTCCACGGTGGAGGATCCGGAGTGGACCCGCCGCTACCACTCCGAGGACCCCGCGGAGAAGGCCTTCGGGGCACGCGCGGTGATCACGCTGAAGGACGGCACCGTCATTGAGGACGAACTCGCCGTCGCCGACGCGCACCCGTTGGGCGAGCGTCCCTTCGAACGCGCCAACTACGTCGAAAAGTTCCGGACCCTGGCGGAGGGCGTCATCGACGAGGCGGAGCAGAACCGCTTCCTGGACGCAGCCGAAAACCTGCCGGCGATGAGTGCTGCGGAATTCGGGGAGCTCAACATCCGATTCTCAGCGGACACCCTGGCTCGCGCGCCGCAGATCCCGCGGGGCATCTTCTAGCGCGCAGCGGAACCTCGACGGGCGCGGAGGACGGGCGCGGAGGGGCCCGAAGACCAACAGCAACCGATTCCACGCAGCGCCCGAGCCGCAAGCACTAAAGCCCAAGAGCACCACCTGAGCCACAGCAACGAGGAGCAAAGGAGCTTCCACCATGAGCACGAACACGCAAAACGCCAACGCCCAGAACAACGCAGCCGAGCAGCCGGAGGTCCGCAAGGGGCTCTACGGGGTGGTCGCCGACTACACCAGCGTCTCGAAGGTCATGCCGGAGACGAACTCGCTGACCTACCGCGGCTACGCCGTCCAAGACCTCGTCGACAACTGCAGTTTTGAGGAGGTGTTCTACCTCCTGTGGAACGGCGAACTGCCCACCGAAGAACAGCTGACCGAGTTCAACAAAGCAGGCCGCTCCTACCGCAAGCTCGATGCCGGGCTGATCTCGCTGATCCACTCCCTGCCCACCGACTGCCACCCCATGGACGTCATGCGCACCGCGGTGAGCTACATGGGGACCAAGGATCCCGAGCACTTCACCCCAGACCGGGAGCACATCACCCACGTCGGCCACAACCTGCTGGCCCAGCTGCCGATGGCCATGGCCATGGACATTCGCCGCCGAAAGGGCGAGGACATCGTCGCCCCGGACCCGGAGAAGGGGGTGGCGGAAAACCTGCTGGCCATGGTCTTCGGCAACGGGCCGGACTCGCCGGCGAGCAACCCCGAGGACGTGCGGGACTTCGAGAAGTCGCTCATCCTCTACGCCGAGCACTCCTTCAACGCCTCCACCTTCACCAGCCGCGTCATCACCTCGACCCGCTCGGATGTGTACTCCGCGATCACCGGCGCGATCGGCGCACTGAAGGGGCCACTGCACGGCGGTGCCAATGAGTTCGTCATGCACACCATGCTGGAGGTCGACGACCCGGCGAAGGCGGAGGAGTGGGTGAACACGACCCTCGATAACAAGGAGCTCATCATGGGCTTCGGCCACCGCGTCTACAAGAACGGCGATAGCCGCGTGCCGAGCATGGAACAGTCCTTCCGCGCGCTGGCCGAGCGCCACGACGGGGCCAAGTGGGTGGTGATGTACGAGAACCTCGCCGCGGCAATGGACAAGCGCACCGGGATCAAGCCGAATCTCGACTTCCCGGCCGGCCCCGCCTATTACCTGCTGGGCTTCCCGGTGGACTTCTTCACGCCACTATTCGTCATCGCCCGCGTGGCGGGGTGGACGGCACACATCGTGGAGCAGTATGAAAACAATTCGCTGATCCGCCCGCTGTCGGCCTACAACGGGCCCGAGCAGCGGAAGGTCGTGCCGATCGCCGAGCGAGGGTGATAGGCAGGGCACACCGCGACGCTGGGAACCCGGCTAGCCCCCGAAGGTGATGCCGGTGGCGCGCCGGGGCGATGACCGTATCAGCCGCCCTGGCCGGGGCTAGCGGTTCCAGAAATCCGAGACGCTGAGCCCGAAGTGCTCCAGCGCCTGGCGCACCAGCGGCAGGGATAGCCCGATGACGCTGGAAGGATCCCCCTCGATGCGGTCGATGAACCAGCCGCCGAGGGCCTCCAGCGTGAACGCGCCCGCGCAGCCCCAGGGCTCGCCGGAGGCGGCGTAGGCCTCGATGTCCTTATCGCTGGCATCCGCGAAGAACACACTCGTGGCCGAGGAACCCTCGAACCAGTGCCCGTCGTGGTAGATCGCGTGCCCGGTGATCAGCTCCGCCCGTTTGCCCCGTTGCTGCTGCCAGCGGCGCACGGTCTCCTCCGCGGTGTGCGGCTTTCCCTGCAGCTCCCCGTCGAGCAGCAGCATACTGTCCCCACCAATCAGGACGTCGCCCTCGCCCAGCTGGAGGCCGTCCTCCAGGACCGCGTTCGCCTTCGCCTTGGCTAGGTGACAGACCTTCTCGGCGGGGGTGGGGGTGCGCCCCTGGCTCGCGGCCTCGTCGATCAAACGCTGCATCGCGGCGTCCTCGTCCACACCGGAGACCTGGACGACCGGCTCCACCCCGGCGCTGCGCAGGATGGAGAGCCGGGAGGGGGAGGAGGAGGCCAGCACGATGCGTGGGGTGGCCTGCGAATCAGGCATGTCTCGCTCCTTGAGAGGGACGGGAGTTAAGTATCGGTGTGCCGCCGCCGCGATGCGTGGCAGCTAGGCCTGCGGCAGATTCGGGCTGCGGAAGCCCGCCGGGTTCGGTTCCGGAGCGTTGGGGAAGGGCTCGCCCGCGGAGCCATACCAGCCGCGGGTGTTCGGCTTGGCGCGGCGGCGCTCTTCGGCCTGCTCGGTGAGCTCGCCCACCAGCTGTTCGAGGGCCTGGCGCTGGACGGGCGTGGGATTGCCCTTCACCACCTCGACGGCGGCCTGTGGCTCCGCTTGTAGCGCCTCCTTCTCAACCGACGCGGCACCGGTGCGGTGGGTCAGCCGTGCGCTGGTGAGCTCTGTTGGCTGTGTCTTGCGGCGGGCGCGGGAAAACTTTCTGCTCATTGATGCTCCAAACGTGTGCTTGGCGGGGGCTCGGTGGGCAGCGGGGCGCTAGAAGGTGACGATGCTGTGCTTGCGCGGGTAGCCGTCCTCAACCTTGCGCTCCAGCAGGGCGAGGCCCTCCACCAGCTTCTGGCGGGTCTCGCTCGGCGGCAGTACCGCATCGACCAGCCCGCTTGCGGCAGCCTCGTAGGGATCCTGGGCGGTCGCCTCGTCCGCGCCGATCTCGGCGGCGAAGGTATCAGCATCCGCCACCGCAACCTCCGCGGTCGGCCACGCGAAGACCAGGTCCGTGCCCATCCGCTTCGCAGCCAGGGCCAGGTAGGCGGCGCCGGTGGCCTTGCGGGTGATCACCGTGATCTTGCCGACCGATGCCACAGCCGTGGTGTGGAAGAGCTTCGCGGTGCGGCGGATCACGGGCGCGTCCGCCTCCTCCGGCAGGAAGCCCGGGGCGTCGACGAAAGAGACCAGGGGCACGTTGAACGCGTCGCAGAGCTGAATGAAGTAGCTGACCTTCTCCGCGGAGTCGATGTCGATGCCACCCGCCTTGACGGTGGGCTGGTTGGCGATCACGCCGACTGCGCGACCTTCAAGGCGGGCGAAGCCGGTGATGATGTTCGGCGCGAAGCCCAGGCTCAGCTCCAGCAGGCTGTCCTCGTCCAGGACTGCGGCCAGCACATCGCGGACGTCGTAGGTTTCGGACCCGGAGTCCGGGATCAGGTGGTTGATCTCGTGGACCAGCGCGGCAGCGTCGGCACCCTCCTCGGCGCGGCGGTTCGCCAGCTCGGTGTTTACAGGCTCCGTGGCCGGTGCGATCGCCCGGTTATTGGAGGGCAGGTAGGTCAGAACGTCGGCCACCGTGTCCTGTGCGGCGGACTCGTCGGGGACCACGATGTGGGCGGTACCAGTCTCCTGCGCCTCGACCACCCCGCCGGGGTTGGCGTCCATAGACAGGGAACCCTGCCCGTCGATGGAGATGACGACGTCGGACATCGCGATCCCGTGCACCTGCACGCCACGGCACTCGCCGGCGACGACCGCGATCTGCGGGATCACGCCGGAGGCCTGGGTCTGCAGGCGCAGGATGCGGGAGTACATGTCCAGGGCGATGATGCCCTCCTTGAGACGGGCGCCCGCACCCTCGTAGAAACCGATCACCGGGGTGCCGGACTTCAGCGCCAGCTCCAGCACCTTAATAATCTTCGCGCCGGTGGTCTCGCCGATCTTGCCCTCAAAGAGGGTCGCATCCTGCGAGAAGACACAGACCGGGCGGCCGTCGATGGTGCCGTGGCCGGTGACCACGCCATCGGTCAGCGGGCGCTCCTTCTCCAGGTCGAAGGCCTTGGAGCGGTGCCGGGCCAGAGCATCGATCTCCACGAAGCTGCCATCATCCAGTAGCGCTTCCACCCGTTCGCGGGCAGTGAGTCGACCGGCGCTGTGGACCGCCCGCACCGCGTCCTCCCCGGCAGGTTGGCGGGATTTCGCCAGGCGATCCTGGAGGTCCGCGATCTTTCCGGCCGTGGTGGACGTGTCATTCTGAGGATTCATGGCACACAGTCTAGATCATGCAGCGGGTCAGTCCCTATGCCACACGAGCTGGGTGGCTGAGGATGGCGGGGTGTGTCCGCGCCGTGTTCTAACATCAAGGGCATGCAAACTTCCCGTGTTCTTCTCGACGCCGCCACCTTGCGCGAGGTGCTGCCCGCCCTCGGCTGTGGGGCCGTGGAGGTGCTCGATCAGACGACGAGCACCAATAGCGTGCTCGCTGAGCAGGTCCGGGCGGCGCTGGCGGCAGGCGAGGAGGTGCCGGAGTTCTCCGTGCTCTTTGCCGAGGAGCAGACGCAGGGCCGGGGGAGGCTGGACCGGGCGTGGGGTGCGCCGCGCAGCAGTCAGCTGATCGTCTCTGTTGCCGCTCGACTGCCGGGGGTGGATGTGGCGACCCGGCTGGGGCTGTTGCCACTGCTGACCGGTGTCGCGGCGGTGGACGCGGTGCGCGCGGTGAGCCGCGCAGCTGGTGCGGAGGTCCCGGCGGAGCTGAAGTGGCCCAATGACGTGATGGTGGATGGCCGGAAGCTCGGCGGGATCCTCGTGGAAGCCGTGCAGCTTGAACCCGAACCGATCGTGGTGATCGGCCTGGGGCTGAACGTGGATCTACAGCGCACGGAGCTGCCGGTGCCGCATGCGACCTCCCTGGTTCTGGAGGGCATGCCGGGGGGCCAGGGGGCCACCGAGCCTGGCCCCGGAGTGCGCACCCGCCTGGCCATCGCGCTGATCGACGAGCTGGTGGGCGGGCTACGCCGCTTCATCCAGCTGGGCGGGGCACCGCAGAGCGTGCTGCCGCGCTACCGACAGGTCGTCGCCACCCTGGGCACGAAGGTCGTGGTCCACCTTCCGGACGGCACGACCACCCACGGCGTCGCCCGAGACGTGGCGGGTACCGGTGCGCTGGTCGTGGACGTCGACGGTGGCGGAGAGCTGGTCGTCGCCGCCGGCGACGTCACCCACCTGCGACCCGCGGAAGGGGAGAGCTGATGGCCTTCGGGAAAATCACCTTCGAACCAGGCGAGCAGATTCTCGCCGAGCTGTGCCCCAACCGTCGCTCCCTGCTCTTCCCCGTGCTGGAGCTGCTGCTGATCACCGGGGTCACCTGGGCACTAATCGGGCTGATCGACCACTACCTCGACGCGGAGGCGCTCCGCCTGCTCGGCTATAGCCTCCCGGTGCCCAGCCAGCTGGCGATGCACGTTGGCGAACCGCTCTACGTCGCAGCCCAGTGGGGTCGGCGCGCCCTGGTGGTGTTGTGGCTCTTCCTGGCCTGGCGGCGCTGCGGGCGCCAGATGATCTTCCGCGCCCGCAGCCGGATGATGCTCACCAACGAGCGCCTCATCACCGCCACCGGGCACTGGCGCAGCCAGACTGCCCAGGTGCCGCTGGAGTACATCGTGGACGCCCGCGCGAAGGGCTCCACCGTCTCCGTGTTCGTGATGGGAACCCGCAATCCGATCGTGCTGCGGGACGTGCCCTATGCCAAACGCTTCGTCCGGCTGATCCGCAGTCACACGCGGGCACTATGATTGGCCGTGTGAAAGATTCAGCTCATTCTTCTGCACCATCCGCTTCCGACTCCACCGCTGATTCCGGCATGACCCGCGCCGCTGACTGGTCCATCGCCCGGGCGGCTGCCCACGCGCCGGGCGCCCCATTGGTGACCATCATCGGCGATGGCCAGCTGGCCCGCATGATGCAGCAGGAGGCCGTGGAACTGGGCCTGTCTGCCCGCGTGCTTGCCGGCTCCGCCGACTCTTCTGCCGCGCAGGTCACCGCGGACGTCGTGCTGGGGGACTACACCAATAAGGCACACGTCGCGGAGGTCTCCAAGGATGCCGACGCCGTGACCTTCGACCACGAGCACGTGCCGAACGAGTTCCTCGACGAGCTCATCGCCGCGGGCATCAACGTCCAGCCACAGCCGAAGGCCCTGATTAATGCGCAGGACAAGCTGATCCAGCGCCAGCGCCTCTCCGAGTTGGGCGCCCCGGTCCCGGCCTTCACCGCCATCGCGAACACCGAGGACGCCGCTGCCTTCTGGTCCACCACCGGCGGCAAGGTCTGCCTCAAGGCCCGCCGCGGCGGGTACGACGGCAAGGGCGTGTGGTTCCCGGACTCCGAGGCCGAGCTCAACGAGCTGGTCACAGAACTGCTGGACAAGGGCGTGCCGCTGATGGCCGAGGAGAAGGTGGAGCTGGTCCGCGAGCTCTCCGCCCTGGTCGCCCGCACCCCGTCGGGGGAGGCGAAGGCCTGGCCGATCACCGAGTCCGTCCAGGAGCGCGGCATCTGCGTGGAGGCCGTCGCCCCAGCCCCGGGCCACGACGGAGAGGTCCTCAATCAGGCCCGCGAACTGTCCCGCACCATCGCCACCGAGCTGGACGTCACCGGCGTGCTCGCCGTCGAGCTCTTCGAGTTCCGCGACGCCAAGGGTTCGCTGGCGATCAGCGTCAACGAGCTGGCCATGCGCCCGCACAACACCGGGCACTGGACCCAGAATGGTTCCGTGACCAGCCAGTTCGAGCAGCACCTGCGCGCGGTGCTGGACCGCCCGCTGGGCAGCACAGATCTCACCGCGCCTGCCACGGTCATGGCCAATGTGCTGGGGCACGACGATGCCGACCCGGCCATGCCGATGCACGAGCGGATGGACCAGGTGTGGCGCCGCTTCCCGGCGGCGAAGATCCACATGTACGGCAAGGACTGGCGTCCGCGTCGCAAGATCGGCCACGTGAACCTCTCCCTGCCCGCAGGCCAGCCCGCGACCGACGAAGCGGTGGCTCAGCTGCGCCGCGACGCCCGCCTGGCCGCGGACTTCCTCGTCGCCGCCGAGTGGTCCGACGGCTGGACCGAAGCCTAGAAACCGATCAGCCCCAGGAGGCACATAACATGACTAGCAACAAGAATTCTGCCCCCACCGGCCCGCAGGTCGGCCTGATCATGGGCTCCGATTCCGACTGGCCGACCGTCGAGCCCGCCGCAGAGGTGCTGGCGGAGTTCGGCATCCCGATGGAGATCGGCGTGGTCTCCGCGCACCGCACCCCGGAGCGCATGCTGGACTACGCCCGCGAGGCGCACAAGAACGGCGTGAAGGTCATCATCGCCTGCGCTGGGGGTGCTGCGCACCTGCCGGGCATGGTTTCGGCAGCCACGCCGCTGCCGGTCATCGGCATCCCACGTGCCTTGAAGAACCTCGACGGCCTGGACTCCCTGCTCTCCATCGTGCAGATGCCAGCGGGCGTTCCGACCGCCACCGTCTCCATCGATGGTGCGAAGAACGCCGGCCTGCTGGCCGTCCGCATGCTCGCGGTGGCTGACCCGGAGCTCATGGCGCGCATGGTGAAGTACCAGGAGGATATGCGCGATAGCGTCATGGAGAAGGACGCCGCCCTCAAGCGCAAGCTCCTCGGCGAGTAGTTTCCAGCTGCCGCAAAGCCGGGTCTTGCAGCTCAGCAGCGCCATCGCTGGGCCTCGCAGCTCGGCCAGGAAAGGCAAAAAGCGCCCCTCGGGGCGCTTTTTGGGGTTAAGTAGCAGAAAGTGTGTCTGATTTTCAGCCTATCTGCTGGTCAGGCCGCATAAAACGGGCTTAAATAAGGTTCCAAACCTTATTCAGGCCCGTTTCTTGCCCAATCCACCGGAATGGCTCCTGCATGTGGTAACAGCGGCTTGGTTGTCTTTCTGGGTGACTCCAAACAGACCCCGATGCCCTATATGCGCTGGGCACATGAAGAAAAACGGCACCACAACCAAAGGAACAACCAGATGGCGGTGTAAAAACCCTGACTGCGGATGCTCAACAACACGACACCGCAAAGATCAAGCACTTGCCCGCGACTTCACAACATTTCACCGCTACGTCACTACGACAGCACCACTGACTCGCATCGCCTCGGAAGTCGGCTGCTCACGCTGGACACTGGACCGTAAATTCGAACCATTCTGGCTCATCAATGTCCCTCACACCCCGGATCCCAACCGGGTCTACGACCAAATCTTCATCGACGGCACCTACACCGACGCGGGCTGCTTACTTGTGGCGGCCAGCCACGACCACGTCATCGCATGGCACTGGACACAACGCGAAACCGCCCACGCCTACACCCAACTACTCAAAAACATCGCCCCACCACTATGCGTTGTCCTCGACGGTGGCCAAGGCGCCTACTCAGCAATCAACACCTGCTGGCCCACCACCCGCATCCAACGCTGCCTTGTTCATGCCCAACGCGTGGTCCGTCGCTACACCACATCGCGTCCACGCACCGACGCCGGCAAAGCTATCTACGCCCTGGCGTTGAAACTGACCCGTATCACCACACTCGACCAGGCACGGGAGTGGACACTACGCATGCACGACTTCGGGGTGGTCTACAAGGACTTTCTCAATGAGAAGACATCCGTGCCGAAAGAGCGCCGCACCCTCAACAACCAGTGGGAATGGACCCACCTGCGTGTCCGCAAGGCATACCACTCATTGCTACACCTCACGCGCAATAACTGGCTGTTTACCTTCCTCCAGCCCCCACCAGAAGCACTCGAACCACAGCGCTGGGCATCAACAACAAACAGTCTGGAAGGCGGGATCAACGCCCAACTCAAACGCATCGCCGATGCCCACCGCGGCAGATCCGGGGAGCGCCAACGCAAAATGCTCGAGTGGTACCTGCACTCGAAAACGCAGCTGCCTGACGACCCACTAAAGATCGCCAGGCAGTGCAACTTCGGACAAGATCAACTCGCCAAAGTCAACGATCTTGTCCCAGAAGACCACAACAAAGCCGACCACGAAACAGGACGACCAGCCTTCTACGACAACGCTATCCCAACCGAATATGAGCACAACATAGGAATCCGGAAAGGGCCCATGAGATAAAAAGGGCCCACCCGGCGACACGCCGAGCAGACACACTTTTTGCTACTTAACCCGCGGTTAGCGTCCTGAATTAAAAAACCCGCCCTGGCAGCCAGGGCGGGCAGAAAAGAGGAAGGGCTACTTCCAGCCCATCGTCATCAACAAACCAACGATGAACAGGCCGAAACCGATCAGGTAATTCCACGGGCCGAGGGTGACCATCAGCGGGATGGCCGGGCCGGCGATGTAGTTCACGACCAGCCACGCCAGGCCCAGCAGCATCAGGCCCAGCATGATCACGATGTACCACCGTGGCGTGCCCGAGGCGTTCAGCTTCACCGGGGTACGGCGATCCACCCCAGCGGCGGCGCTGGAATCGAAGTTCTCCTCCGGGGAATTGATCTTTGACTTAGGCATAATTCGCTTCCATTAAAGGGCAGTGCTTCCAGCTGCTAAGGCAGCTTCCAATACAACGGCCAATATTAGCAGCTACACCCGACAATTCCGCACCACACGGGGCACACCGGCACAAGCACGACACCACAGCGATAGAATCACACCCATGCGCATCTTGGTCGTCGATAACTTCGACAGTTTCGTTTATAACCTCGTCCAGTACCTCGGGCAGCTCGGCTACTACGAGCAGGACTGCGTGGTGTGGCGCAACAACGCACCCGAGCTCGGCGGCGAGGCAGGTTTCGACGACGCCGCCCTCGCCGATGTGCTGGGTCAGTTCGACGCCATCCTGCTTTCCCCAGGGCCGGGCGAACCCACCGCCGCCGGGCACCTCATGCAGGTCATCCGTGTGACCGTGGACAAGGGCATTCCACTGTTCGGCGTGTGCCTCGGCCACCAGGCCATCGGCCTGCACTTCGGCGGCCAGGTGGTGCGCGCCGACGAGCTCTACCACGGCAAAACCTCGCCCGTGACCCACGACGGCACCGGCGTGCTGCGGGGCATCCCGAGCCCGTTCACCGTCACCCGCTACCACTCGCTGACCGTCGACCCGGGCTCCGTGCCCGAGGAGCTGGCGGTCACCGGGCGGGTGGATTCCGGGATGATCATGGCGATGCGGCACACCAGCCTGCCGGTGCACTCCGTGCAGTTCCACCCGGAGTCCGTGATGACCCAATATGGCCACCGCATGCTCGCGAATTGGCTGATCGAGGCTGGTTTCCCGATCGATGAAGATCTGCTCGGCCGCATCGAGGAGGAACAGCTCGCCGTCACCGGCGCGCTGAGTAAGTAGGACGCCGACAGTCCCCGCCGACGGCGGAAACTACGGGATCAGGCGGAAGATAAAGACATCCACCGTGACCGTGGCGTTCTTGTCCAGGGTGGCACCCTCGGACGGCTTCTGACGCGCCACCCGGTCCACCCGGCCCAGGTCATTCGTCGGAACATCCACGCGGCGCAGCTTATCCGGGGAGCCTTCCCAACCCGCGGCACGCAGGGTCTCGTAGACCTGGCCGAACTCCTTGCCCGAGACATTCGGCACGCGGAACTGGTTCCCGCGGGAGACCGTCAGGGTCACCTCGGAGCCCTCGCGCAGGCGGGAGCCCTCGTCGCTGACGCTTAGAACCTTGCCCTCCGGCTCCGTGGAATCGACCTTATTGACGAGCACCGTGAAGCCCGAGGCCTCCAGGTTGGAGCGCGCATCCTCGACATCCTGGCCCGTGACCACCGGGACACGAACCTCCTGCGGGCCCGTGGACACCGTGATGGTGACCTTCGTGCCCTTCGAGACCTGCGAACCCTGCGCCGGGGACTGCTCAGTGATCTGGCCCTCCGGCACGGAATCGCTCGGCTCCTCCTTCACCCGATTATTCAGGCTCAGGCCGGCTTCCTTCAACAGCTGCGCTGCCTCGGAGGTGTTCTTACCCGTCAGATCCGGAACCTCGGTGATCTCCTTACCGGAGGACACCACCAGCGAGATCTCCGTGCCCTTCGGCACCGAGCTATTCGGACCCGGCTCCGTGCGGATCACACGGCCGCGCTCGATATCGGCGTGCGGACGCTCCTTCACGCGCAGCTCCAGGCCCAGGTGGTGGAGCTTGCGCTCGGCCTCGTCTTGGGTGAGGTTCTTGACGTCTGGGACGTTGACCGTTTCCGCCGTCGCGGCCGACCGGTCCGAGGCGATGTACGCCCAGGTCCCGGCGCCCAGCAGGAACAGCACCGCGAGGATCGCCACGACCGGGATCCACCAGCGCCGTTTCGGTTCCTCGTCAATCAGCGGGGTTTGTGTGTCGGGGTAGGTGCCGTGGTCCGGGTAGGACGTCGGCAGCTCGCCTCCTGCACCACCCGCGCCGGCGGCCGCCGGGTACGCCCCCGCAGCCCCACCGCCGTTGGCACCAGCGCCCTGGTCCGAGGCGTGCTCGCCGTTCTGGGCGAAGTTCTGGCCGCCGAGGTTGTGTTCCGCCGTGCGCTCCGTGGCGCCCGCAGCACCCGCGGCGCCCAGGCCGGCAGCGCCGAGACCTGCGGCGGCGGCCGTGCCCGCACCCGAGGACTCATCCGCGCGGTGCCGACCCCCGCCCATATCCGAGGAGCCAGCAGCACCCGCAGGACCCGTGGCGCCCGGCAGCTTCGCCACCAGTGGCACCTGATCCTCGCTCAACCGGCGCAGGTCCAGCGCCATTTCCTTGGCGTCCGCGTGCCGGTCGTCGGGGTTTTTCGCCATCGCGGTGAGCACGATGGCGTCCAAACTATCCGCCTCACGGTGGGAAAGATGCATGCCCTCGACCGTCGACGGTGCCGGCGGGGCGTCCTGGACATGCTGGAAAGCCACCGAAAACGGCGACTCTCCGGAAAACGGCGGCTGACCTGTCGCCAACTCGTAGAACACGCAGCCAGCAGCGTAAATATCGGAGCGGGAATCCGCCGACTTACCCCGCGCCTGCTCCGGGGAGAGGTACTGGGCGGTACCGATGACCGCGGCCGTCTGCGTCATCGCAGAAGAGGAATCAGACAGGGCACGGGCGATACCGAAATCCATCACCTTCACCGCGCCGGTGTTGGTGATCATGATGTTCGCCGGCTTGATATCCCGGTGGATGATGCCCGCCTCGTGGCTGAAGTGCAGCGCCTCCAGGACCTGGGACATGATGGCGGCGGCATCCGTGAGCCGCATCTTGCCGTACTCCTGGACGATGTCGCGCAGCGTTTCGCCCTGCACGCGCTCCATCACGATATAGGGCACGGAGCCATCTTCCGGCGGGGTCTGGCCGGTGTCGTACACCGCCACGATTGCCGGGTGGTTCAGCTTCGCAGCGTTCTGCGCCTCGCGGCGGAAGCGCTCCAGGAAGTTCTCGTCGCGGGCGAGGTCCGGCCGCATCATCTTGACGGCGACCTCGCGGCCGAGGAGCTCATCGACGGCGGCATAAACGTCCGACATGCCACCAGTGCCGATCTTGGCACCTAGGTGGTATCGGCCACCGAGGATCGCCCCGTCACGGTCCACGACCGACCTCCTCTGATCTTCCAACTCACTGTGTACTGCCGCGGTACGGCTCGGGCGGGTGCCCGCCCGGAATCTGCTTCAAAGCCGGTAACTTTACCGCGCCACAGTTCCCATTACTACTTTAGTGTTTTCTTCGCCTCGGAAAGCCCGGTCGCGCAACTGGGCACCGGGCTGCGGCTAGATCGCCCGCAGCCCCAGCGCCCCGACCTCGCCATCGGCGGGGTTGGAGGTACCCGTGCCGGTTGGGCCCTCCGCGTTATTCCCCGGGTTGGGCTGCTCGCCGCCCGGGTCCGGAGCCGGCGGGACGGGGTTGTCCTCCGTCGGGGCCGTTGGCTGGGACGGCTGCGAGGGCTGGCGCGGGCTGCTCGGTGTGGGCTGTGTGCCCGTCGGTCTACCCGGCCGTGTCGACGACTGCCTGGGACGTTCCGGTCGGGTCGAGCTGGTCTCCCCGTCATCTGACCCATTGTCCTCGCTCGGCTGGGTCTTCTCCGGGCGGGGATCCACCGGCTGCTGCGGGACGTACTCCTCCTGGGTGGGGGAGGTCGTGACCTCGCTGGTCACGGTCTTCGTCTCCTGCTCCTGGGTCGAGGAGTTCGAATCGCTGAGCAGGAGGTAGCCGATCACACCCAGGCCGAGGGCTACAACCACCCCGAGCACGATCCACGGGGTCGCAGAGCCGCGCTGCCCGCCGCGACGACCCGCCGAGCGGGAGGACGCCGCCCCCGCAGCACCCGCGGCGCTGGCCTTGCGCGGCCCTTGGGCGGGACCCTGCCGCGGCGGGACAGCCGTACCCGGGCCCGACACGACCTGGCTGAGCTCCGCGTCGGAATCCTCAGGAGCAGCACCCCGGGCACCACCGTGAGCAGCGAAGACGTCCGTATGGGCGGCGGCGTCGGCAGCGGACAGGGCCGCCGGGCGAGGGGCCGGAGCCCCGGAAAGGACAGCGGCGGTGGCCTCCGCGAGCTCCTGGCCATCGGCGTAGCGGGCACGCGGGCTCTTGCGCAGGCAGGTGTTCACCAGCTCGCGCAGCGGGGCGCTGAGCTCCTCGGGCAGGGGCTCCGGCTGTTCGGAAATATGCTTGATCGCCACCGAGACGGAGGAGTCCCCGCGGAATGGCCGGTGGCCAGCCAGCACCTCGTAGGCCACCACGCCGAGGGAGTAGACATCGGAAGCGGCGGTGACCTCCCGGCCCTGCGCCTGCTCGGGGGAGACGTACTGGGCCGTGCCCACCACCATGCCGGTCTGGGTCAGCGGCACGGCCTGCGCGGCCTTCGCGATACCGAAGTCCGTGATCTTCACCGTGCCATCGGCGGTGAGCAGCAGGTTGGCGGGCTTGATATCCCGGTGCACCGTACCGGTGGCGTGGATCGCCGCCAGGCCCATCGCGGTCTGCCGGATCAGGTCCAAGGCCAGGGGCTCCGGCAGCTGGCGCTCGCGGCGCAGCACATCCGCCAGGCTCTCGCCGCGCACGTACTCCATCACGATGTAGCAGAACACCGCACGGGTCTCGTTCGTGGGCTGGGAGCCGTCCGCGGAAATCTCCCCGTAGTCATAGGTGGCGACCACATTCGGGGAATCGAAGTGCTCCGCGGCCTCCGCCTCGTTGCGGAAGCGCTCGCGGAACTCCGGGCTCTCCGTGTATTCGGGTTTCAGGATCTTGATGGCCACGTCCCGCTGCGCCACGGTGTCGCGGGCGAGCCACACCGTGGACATCCCGCCTCGGCCCACGATCCAGCTCAGCTGGTAGCGCTCACCCAATAGCCGCTGGGTGTACTCGATATCCGTGCGGTCCGGTTGGTGCTGCTCTGGGTGCTCAGTCATTTTTAGCGCTGCTCCTGCTCCGCGGCTGCGATGACGGCACGGCCGATTGGGCCGGCCACGGCGTTACCCGTGGCGCCCTGGCCCATGCCGCCACCGTTTTCCACCAGGACGGCGACGGCCACGTCCGCCTCAGTGGAAAACGCGATGTACCACGTGTGCGGGGCGGCCGCGCCGCGAACTTCGCCGTGCTCGGCGGTACCGGTCTTCGACGCGATGGTGGCCGAGCCGCCGCCACCGCGCTCGGAGCCCTGCATGAGCTCCTTGAGCTGCTCTGCCGTCTCCTTCGGAATCGCCCGGTTCAGCCGCTTTGGCTTCGTCTCCTTCAGGGTCTTCAGATCCGGGCCCGTGATCTTGGAGACCAGGTGCGGCTCCATGCGCACGCCACCATTGGCGATCGTCGCCGCGATCACGGCGTTCTGCAGCGGGGTCAGGGAGACATCGCGCTGGCCGATCGCGGACTGGCCCAGGGCCGCCTTGTCCGGCAGGTCACCCAGCGTCGAGCGCTGCATGCCCAGCCCCAGGCCCTCGTAGCTATCACCCACGCCGAAGGCCTCCGCGGTCTTACGGAAAAGATCATCGCCGTGCTTGACGCCCAGTTCGACGAAGGGCACGTTGCAGGACTTCTCGAAGGCCACTCGCAGCGTGGTGGTCTCCCCGCCCGCGCAGCGCTGGCCGTCGTAGTTCTCTAGGGTCGTGACCGTGTCCGGCAGCGTGGTCTGGCTGGCGGCGCTGACCGGAGTATCCGCATTATCGCCGGCCTGTAGTGCGGCGGCGGTGGTGATCACCTTGAAGGACGAGCCCGGGGGTTGGGTCACCTGGGTCGAGCGGTTCAGCAGCGGGGAACCTGCGTCCTGTCTGAGGGCCTCGAAGTTCGCGGCCGCTGCCTCCGGGGACTGATCCGTGATCGCGCTCGGGTTATAGGAGGGCGTGCTGGCCATCGCCAGCACCGCGCCCGTCGAGGGGCGCAGGGCCACGACAGAGCCGGAGTAACCCTTGCTAGCCAGCTCGTTGTAGGCCACCTGCTGCACCTGCGGGCTTAAGGTGAGCTCCACATTCGCGCCGCGGACCTCCTTGCCGGAGATCTGGTCCCACATACGACGAGCGAAGAGGCTGTCGTCCTCACCCGAGAGAATGGAATTCTGGCTGGCCTCGATACCGGAGGCACCGAAGCGGTCGGAGAAGTAACCCTCCACCGAGCCGAAGGCCTCTGGGGCGTAGACGTAGCGGCGGTTGTAGTAGCCGTTATCGTCCCGCACGGACTCGGCCAGTACCTGCCCGCCAGCGGAGATCTGCCCGCGCTGGCGCTGCTTCATGTCATAGAACTGGCGCGCGTTCAGCGGGTTCTCCGCCAGCTCCTTGGTCTGGAAGGCCTGAATATAGGTCAGGTTGATCAGCAGAATGACCGTCAAGATCATGCTGAAGATGGCTACGGCTTTAATCGGTCGATTCACGCGAGCTCACCTTCCGCGTTGTTCTGCGCAGCCCCCTGCTTCTCCTCGGACTTGGCATCTGTCCCGCCGGACTTGCTGCCCTCGTCCTGCACCGCGCGCCGGGCGCGGGCGGAGTCGGAGATCCGCAGCAGGATCGCCAGCAGGATGTAGTTCGCCAACAGCGAGGAGCCACCGTGGGCAAGGAATGGGGTCGTCAGGCCGGTCATCGGCATGAGCTTGGAAATACCCGCCACGACAACGAAGACCTGCACCGCGACCGTCAGGGACAGGCCAGCGGCGACGAGTTTGCCGAAGGAATCGCTGGCGTGCATGCTCACCGTGAAGCCGCGGAGCACGAAGATTGCGTACAGAAGCAGGATCGCGGATAGGCCGATCAGGCCGAGCTCCTCGCCGAAGGCGGAGAGGATGAAGTCCGACTGCACCACCGGGATCAGCTCCGGATAGCCCTCGCCGAGTCCCTTGCCGGTGATCCCGCCGTAGGAGAGGCCAAACAGGGACTGCGCGAGCTGCAGACCCCGGTTGTGGAAGTCCGCGAACGGGTCCACGAAGTTCGCCACACGGGTCTGGATCTTGTCGGACACCTGGTACACCGCGACCGCGCCGACCGAGGCCAGCCCCACGCCGAGCACCACCCAGGAGGCGCGCTCCGTCACGATGTACAGCATCCCCAGCACGGTGGCGAAGAGAAGCAGGGCCGGGCCGAAGTCGTTCTGCGCGGCGGAAATGACCATCGCCAGTCCCCACACGAGGAACAGCGGTCCCATGTCGCGCATGCGGGGGAACTGTAGCCCCAGCAGGCTCTTACCCGTCACGGAGAACAGGCGTCGCTTGCTGACCAGGAGTGCGGCGAAGAACAGCAGCAGCAGGATCTTCGCGAACTCGCCCGGCTGGATGGAGAAAGGCCCGATAGAGATCCACACGTTGGCGTCCGCATTGAGGCTGGTCGGCCACACGATTGGCAGCGCGAGCAACACCAGCCCCACCAGGCCCATCAGATAGGCGTAGTCCTGCAGCGAGCGGTGGTCTTTCAGGAACACCAGCACCGCCACCAGCAGGCCCACGCCGATAACCATCCACATGATCTGCGACTTTGCCAGGGACATGCCCGTGGCCAGGTCAATGCGGTAAATCATCACCAGACCCAGCCCGTTGAGGAGAGCTGCGACGGGCAGTATCACCTGATCCGCGTCGGAGGCCACCCAGTTCATCACCAGGTGCGCGACCAGGAAGATGAGGAAGAACCCACCGACCAGCAGGAAGATGCTGGAGCTGAGCTCATTGCCCTGCGCCAGCTCCAGCGACACAACCGCCGTCAGGGTGACCACTGCGGTGAGCAGCAGCAGCCAGGCTTCGGTCTTTCTCTTAAAAAAGCCCTTGGTCAATTCACTTCACCTCCCGGCAAGACACGCCGGGGGTCGTCAGGTCCTCAGCGCCCTTCCTGGCGGTGCTCGTGGCCCGGTCCGCGCTCGGGCGCTTCCCATCCTTCTTCTTCTCGCGGGTCACGCACACCGGCAGGGTTTCCTCTGCCAGCCGGTTCACCTGCTCGACGACGGCCTGGTAGCTGTCCTCCGGCATGCTCTCGACGGTGCTTCGCGCCGAGGGTGTCAGGTCGGAGGTCAGGAAGAGGTGGCAGTCCTCGGGGGCGTCATTGTCCGCGCCGATGAGCCGCACGGAGGCGGACTCGTCGAGGCAGATCCGCTGGTGCGTGGAGTTCAGGGAGACCCCCAGCAGGGAGCCGTGCACCCCGTTCTTCACGACGATCTGCTTGCCCTCCACGGCGACGAAGTAGGTATCGCCGATCTTCTGGTAACCGAAGAACCCGGCGATCCCGAGCCCCACGACGAGGACGAGCGCGATCACCAGGGCGATCCAGCCCCGTCCCCGCTTCTTTTTCGGGACGTCGGTTCCGCCCGGCCCGGTGGCAGCTGCCGCGCCGGATGCGGGCGCAGCGGCCTGGTCGGACCGGCCACGCTTCTTGGCGGTGTCGGCGGGCTCGGGCATCTCCTCGGGGTCCTTGGGGGGACGGGGAGTCCGTGAGCTCGTCACGCTGGCACCGCTGGCCGCGGCGCGGGCCGCGGGCGTGTCGAAGCTGCGGCTCTCCTGCATAGTGGGGGAGGCAGCACCGGCGAGCACTGGGGTCTCCGGCAGCGGGCCGCGACCAGTGGAACCTGCGGCGCCGTCCTCGCCCGCGGCGTCGTTCTCGACGGCAGCGAGGTCCACGACATCCGCGACGACGACCGTGACGTTATCTGGGCCGCCACCGCGCAGCGCCATCTCGACGAGGCGATCGGCTGCGGTGGCAGGGTCGTAGGCGTTCAGAATGTCCCGCATCGTGTCGATGCTCACCGGATCGGAGAGGCCATCGGAACACAGCATGTAGCGGTCGCCCGGCAGCACCTCAAACTCCGTGAAGGTTGGCTCCACGGGCCGGCCGGTAAGCGCCTTGAGGATCAGGGAGCGCTGGGGGTGGGAGCTGGCGTCCGTGGCGTCGAGCTTGCCCTCGTCCACGAGGGTCTGGACGAAAGTATCGTCCTTCGTGATCTGCGTGAGCTCCCCGTCGCGTAGCCGGTAGGCGCGGGAGTCGCCGACGTGGCACATCGCGGCCTTAGCGTTGCTGAATAGGATCGCGGTGAGGGTGCAGCCCATGCCCTCCAGCTGTGGGTTCTCATCCACGTGGGAGGCGATGCGCTCATTGCCCTCATCCACCGCGCGCTCCAGCACGGAGGTGAGGCGGCGGCGCTCATCCGGCTCGTCCAGGAGCGGAGAGTCCAGCGTCCGCAGGGTGTCCACCAAGAAGCGGCTGGCGACCTCGCCGGCCGCGTGGCCACCCATGCCATCGGCGAGAGCCAGCAGGCGCGGGCCCGCGTAGGCTGAGTCCTCATTATTCGTGCGCACCAGCCCGCGGTCGGAGGATGCGGCGAAATCTAAAGCCAAGCGCTGATCCGTCATTGCTCCATCCTCACCTGGGTCTGCCCGATCCGGACTTCCATTCCCTCGGCGAGCCGTTCCGGCTGGTCAATGCGTTGGCCGTTCAGCCACGTGCCGTTGCGGGAATCCTGATCCTCGATGAACCAGTCCCGACCCCGGCGGATGAGCCGGGCATGGGTGCCCGACGCGAAATCATCCTCCAGCTGCAGTGTGGACACCGAGGAACGGCCGATCGTGATCTCGTCGTAGCCCTGGAAGTTCAGTGTGGTCCCGGTCAGCGGGCCACTGGTGATGATCAGGGACTTCGGCGGATTCGTGCGGTGACGCGTGCCCCGGAAACCGCTGCTAGACGTGCCACCAGCCAGGCCAACATGGGGGGCGGCGTAGCCCATCGGCGCGCCACCACCAGCGGCAGCCCCGGGGTTCGCCGCGTAGTTCAGATCCTTGCGTAGCGCGCGGAGTGTCATCCAGATGAAGAACCACAGCAGCACGAGCAGGCCGATCTTGACCACTAGTAACAGTGTGGTGTGCACGGTCTTCACTCCTTATATATCGGGCATACGCGAGCAGCCGGGCCGCAGGGGCGGCCGAACTGTCCGGGCTTTAACCCTAGTTTAGTGAGCAGACACGCGTATAGGGGGTGGAGTGAATAGCTGGTCCCGCGGGATAATCCCGAGGAAACCCCGAGGCCGGAAAATCCTAATGGCCAGAAAGCCAGTGCCAGAAAGCACTAGTGGTGGAAGCGGACCTCGATCTCGGAGTGACCGACGGCGATGACGTCCCCGTCGGCGAGCAGCCAATTCTCGATCGGCGTGCCGTTGACGGACGTACCGTTCGTGGACTGCAGGTCGGTGAGGACGGCGTCGTAACCATCCCAGGTGATCTCCGCGTGCTGACGGGAGACACCCGTGTCCGGGATGCGCAGGTCGACGGTCTTGCCGCGGCCGATGAGGTTACTGCCTTCGACCAGGTCGTAGCGGCGGTCGCTGCCGTCCCGCAGGGTGAGGGTGACGGTCAGCTGCTCGGCTTCCGGCCGGGGCTCGCCCGTCCCACCGCGGACGGGGGCTTCCTCATTCGCGGCGTGGGTGATCACCGTGGTTCCGGGGTAGCTGTGCTCCGGGTCGACGGTGCCGTCCTGGTCCTCGTCGGCCGGTGCCGCGGGGTCTTCCTGGACGGCCGGTCCGTCCTGCTCAGCGGCGGAATAGCTAGCGTCCTCGGTGCCCGTATCCTGCCCACCGTCGACGGACTGGGCGGGGGACTGGGAAGTGCCGGGGTGGCTCGAATCGGAGTGCTCCGCGCCGTAGCCCGTACCCGGGCTGGGACGGACGACCGAACCCAGGCCCGCGCCCGCGGCCCCCGTCTGCGCGGGGAAGGAATCGCTATCAGCGTCATAAGCCTGGGCCTCGACCTCGCGCACCTGGCTGGGGTCCTCCGGCCACTCCCGCTCACCGGGGGCGACGTCCTCGTCTGGAAGGGAGGAAGAATCAGCGGAGCCGGAAGATTCAGCGGCGTCGGCGCCTGCATTCTCGTCCTCGGCGGGGGAGTAGCTCTCGGGGATCTTGAAACGGGAATCGGCCTTCAGCTGGCCCGTGTGCAGGTCCTCCTCGACCCGAAGATCGACCGTGACCTGGTTATTCGTTGTCCATCCCTCGTTGCGGATGAAACGGCCCAGGCGGGCGGAAAGGTCGCGGACCAGCGTGGGGTGGCTCTCCTTCAGGGAGTCGTAATCACGCTGGGAAATCGAGACGATGAAGAAGCTCGGGGCAAGCCGGTTGCCCTCGCTATCCACCATCACGGAGTCCTCGGCCTGCTGCTTCAGCATCTCGTCGATCTCGGTCGGGACAACTTCGCCACCGAATACCCGCGCGAAGCTGTTATCCAGACCCCGCTGTAGTGCGCTATCCAGTTTGCGAAATTTTCCGAAAAGATCCATCGATATTTTCCTTCCTTGGACGTCTAGGCCGTCTAACCAGAAAGGCCGCGATGGGTGAATCGCTTTAGCCTCGTGGTGTTTCGCTCGTGGTGAGGGGCAGGTCGCGCTGTGCAACGCGCCGCCGCAACGGGATAGACGTACACATGTTGAACGGCCATTATACGGGGATAACTAGGTGGGGCCGGGTTAGTGCAGGTCACGCGGTAATTTTGTTGTGGTCTATAGCTCGTGATACGCTTCATCCTGTTGCAAACGCACCCGGCGTTAAGCCCACGCTTTGCACCCATGCGTACCAAGCCTCATCGCTTGGAGCGGATGAAGCCACGGGCGAGTGGCGGAATTGGCAGACGCGCTGGCTTCAGGTGCCAGTGTCCTTTACGGACGTGGGGGTTCAAGTCCCCCTTCGCCCACAATAGCGACCTTGGGTCCCAGGAACCGGTGGTTCACCTTTGACAGGTGGCCACCGGTTTTTCTTGTGCACGACTGAGCCCGCCGGTGGGGGCTCCTAAGATATGGGCATGAGTTCTGAAGCACGCAGCACGAGCACAGACCCGCTCCTTCAAGCCCCGGCAGGCTTCCGCCTGCGCCGGGTGAGCCCGGCCGACATCCCCCAGATCCTGGAGCTCATCCAGGACCTCGCGGAGTATGAGGAGGAGCCGGACGCCGTCCACGCCACCGAGGAATCCCTCCACGAGCACCTCTTCGGGGAGAACCCGGCCGTGTTCGGGCACGTCGTTGAGGTGATCGACGGGGACGTCGCGGATAGCAGCGGCGCCGAGAATGGGGACGTCGCGCCGGGCGAGCACCCACGTCTGGCCGGCATGGCGCTGTGGTTCCTCAACTTCTCCACCTGGGAGTGTACCCACGGCATCTACCTGGAGGACCTCTACGTCCGCCCCGAATACCGGAAGAACGGGCTCGGGAAACTACTGCTCCAGCAGCTCGCGCACCTGTGCGTGGCCCGCGGCTACCAGCGCATGGAGTGGTCCGTGCTGAAGTGGAACGAGCCCAGCATCCAGTTCTATAAGTCCTTCGGCGCCTACCCCATGTCCGGGTGGGACACCTACCGGTTGGACGGCTCCGCGCTGCAGGGCTTCGGCTCTTAGTTTCCTTAGATCGGTGGGCCCCGCAGTCTGCTCGCCGTGGTGCGCTGCCGTATCAGCGAGGGTGCGTGACCATGATGATGGTTCGCTCGGCACACGCCCCCGGCAGTTCACCGCGGGGAGCGGCCCAGACTTCGGCGCTAATTTCCGCCGCATCCTCCGGCTTTATCCCTCCCGGCCAGGCTCCTTCGGGCACAATCTCTTCCGTGCCAGCGGCGTGAGCATCCGCGTTTTCCGGGAAGCCGAGCAGACGCAGCACTTCCGTGGCGCCCGCGTCGTCGAGGTGCTCCGTCGGCTCGTCCAGCAGCAGGATGGGTGCATCCGTGAGCAGCGCGCGGGCCAGAATCACGCGGCGACGCTGACCCCCAGAAAGATCCTCCGCACCCCGCGCCAGCACCGTATCCAGCCCCCGCGGCAGGCCCCGAACCCACGCGCCCAAGCCCAGATGGTCCAGCACCTCCCGCATCGCCGCCTCGCTGGCGTGCGGTGCCCCCACCGCGAGGTTGTCGCGCACCGTTGTGGCAAAGATGTGCTCGTCCTCGGCGATGAAGAGGGCGCCGGGCGCCGAATACGTCCCACCGCGGGCGGGCAGCAAGCCGGCCAGCGTCATCAGCAGGGTCGTTTTCCCAGTTCCCGATGCCGCGACGACGACGCCGCGCCCACCAGCGGGGACGTCCAGGTCGTAGGTTCCCAAGTCATGGTCCCAGCCCACCGTTAGGCGCTCGGCGCGCACTGCCGCGGGGGTGGGCAGGGCGTCTGTGGCGGCAGTGGCATCGATGTCCGCAGGTGGCAGGCTTTCTGAGGCTGCGGGCTCGTCCTGGGTCCTGGTCTCCGCCTCCTCGGCCCCCGGGATGGCGTACAGGCGTGACAGGGAATGCTCGGCCCGAACCCGAGTGCGGGCAGCCTCCGGGAGGGTGGATACCGCCTCGAAGGCGGCGAGTGGGAAGAGTGCGACGACGACCAGCCACTGCGGCGAATGCGCCGCCGCGCCGGAACCAGCCCAATCCGTGTACTCCAGAGCGGCGAGTGCTGAGATGGCCGCCGTGGTCAGCGCGCTGGTGAGATTCAGCAGACCGGAAGCCCCGGCTGCCCAACCCAGGCCGCGGCGCCGCTGGGACCGAAGCTCGGCTTCGGCGCTCTCCGCCGTGGCCAGGGCACCCGCGAGCTGGCCACGCACCCGCAGCGTCGGAGCAGAAGACAACGCATGGTCCACTGCCGCGACATAGTCCTCATTAGCCTCCGCGACGAGGGAGGACCGTTCCGCGCGCGCTGCCAAGCGGGGCACGAGCACCCCCGCCACCAGCAGGCCGATGACCAGGATGAATGCCGCGAGCGGGGTGAGGATGGCCAGGAACACAACGGCGACGAGGCTCGTGATGGCCGCGACCCACCGCGGAATCGTGGTGCGGACGATGCGCTCGGTCAGGGCATCGACGTCCTCCCCGATACGGGCGAGCAAAGCTCCGCGACCAAGGCCCATGACCTGCGCAGATGGTGCTGCAGCGAGGCGGGCGTAGACGTCCACGCGCACCGCGGCGGCTCGGTCCAACGCAACATCATGGCTGGCCAGACGGTCGAGATAACGGAAGAGGGCGCGGGAAATTCCGAGCGCGCGCACCGCCGTGATCGCCACGGTCAGATCCATCACGCTCGGCTGCTGCCAGGCGCGCGCGATCAACCACGCGGAGACCACCGAGAGGGCGATGGCGGACAACAGTGTGCTGACTCCAGCGATAATGGCGCGGGTCATCGGCCGTTCCCCCCTTCGTTTACCTCGGTGGATGGTGCGGACGCGGCGCTCGTCCCGCGCACCTCGATGACCCGGTCCGCCGCCGCGATCAGCAGCGGATCGTGGGAGGCGGCCAGGACTGTCGCGCCGCCTTCTGCCGCGGCACGCAGCTTGCCAATCATGAGGCCCGCGTTCGCCGAGTCCAGGTGGGCGGTCGGCTCATCGAGAATCAGCAGGTCCTTGCCGGGCACCTGCTCAGCGAAGGCGCGGCGCTGGCGCTGGCCCAGCGAGAGTTGCGACGTATCGCCGATTGCGGCCTCGTCCAGCACCGGGCGCTGCGGCAGGTAGGCGGTGCGTTGCCACAAAGTATGGCCTGCCCATACAGCAGGCTCGACGTTGCGGCCGTCACTGCGATCCTTGCCACTGCTGCTCGACTCGTGGGCATCCTGTGGGGCACCCGTGGCAGCCGGGGTGGCAGCAACTTCTTCGACGCGGGCACTGCCCGTTCCGGCGGTGAGTCCCAACGCCGCGAGCAGGGCGGTGGACTTCCCCGCACCGTTGTCGCCCCGCAGCACTGTGATCTTGCCGGGCTCTGCTTGGCCACTAAGCCCCGCCGGCCGGGCTCCATCTCGCCCAGGTGCCGAGTAGTCCTCGAAGACCACCCGCAGCCCCAGGGATGCCGTGTCTGGGAGAGTTTGCGTCGCGCTCACATCCTCTGCAGCTGGCGGAGTGTCCGTATCTGCCGGGGCACCCGGCCCGTCGAGGACACCCAGCACCGCGTTCGCAGCAGCCGCTCCGTCCTGCGCATCATGGAAGCGAGACCCAACCTCACGGATCGGGGCGTAGACCTCCGGGACGATGATGAGCACCGCCAGTCCCGCAGCCAGACTCATATCCCCGCCCAGCAGCCGGAAACCGATATTCACCGCCACCAGCGCCACGGAGAGCGTGGCCAGGAACTCCAGCACCATGCCGGAAAGAAAAGCGATGCGCAGCACTCCCATCGTCGAGCGCTGGTGGGAACGCGCGAGGCGTTCCACCTCAGAGGTCGGGGCCAGCTGCTGACCATGGGCGGTGAGCGTGGGCAGCCCCGCCGCCAGATCCAAGAGCTGATCGCTCAGCACCGCCATGTCCGCCAGCTTGCGCTCCGTGCGGCCCGCCGTGAGCAGGCCCACCAGCCACATGAAAAATGGGATTAGGGGAATCGTGACTGCCGCGATGAGCGCAGAGGAACGGTCCTGGAACCAGATGGCGGCCAGCGCGATAGGCGTCGATAAGAAGGTGGCGACCGCCGCGGGCAGGAAACCCGTCAGATATGGGCGGAAGGCGTCTAGGCCAGTGGTGAGCAGGCTGCGGAACTGGGCGACCTCCACGGTCCGCGGATCCCGCTGGGTCAGCGCGGCCAGGCCGCGGCGCCGCAACTCCGCGACCACCGTATCCGCCGCCGAATCCCCCAGCCGGGACTGCACCCACGCCACGAGAGCCCGCAACACGGCCACCGCGACCAGCCAGGCCAAGAGCGCCAGGTCCAGGCGCTGGGCGTACTGCCCAATACCGCCAGGCTGAGCCTCGCCTGCTGCCGGTGCCAACTGGCCCAGTGGCGCCTCCCCGCCCAGCACTCCGGCAACCAGGTGGCCGAGCAGCAAGCCAGCGGCGATGCTCAAGCCCACCCCGGCCACCGAAAGCGCCGCGCTCAGCAGCACCCAGCGCCGCGCCGGGGCCGAAACCCGCAAGAGCTGCATTAGAGATGCACCGGCTCCGCCACGATCCGACGCCGGAAAATCCAGTAGGTGTACCCCTGATAGGCCAGCACGAACGGGGTCACGATCACCGCGGCCCAGGTCATGACCTTCAGGGTGTAGGGATTGGACGCGGCCTGCCAAATATCCAGGTCAGTCCACAGCATCGGGAACATCGCCCCGAAGCCCAGCACCACCACGGACACGATCGCCAGGGCGGTGGCGCTGAACGCCCAACCATCCCGCTGCGCGACCGTCGCAGCCACCGCGCCAAGCAGCCCCACGACCGCGAGCGCCAGCGGCACCCAGGTCCACGCCTTGCCGTAGCCCAGCTGAGTCCACAGCGCGAACACGCCACCGAACCCAATCGAGCCGACCGCCAGCGGGGCGATGAAGCGCTGCGCCTCCTCGCGCAGCACACCCGCGGTCTTGAGCCGGATGAAAGTCAGCCCGTGCAGCGCGAAGACACACACCAGCGCCGCCGCGCCCACCAGCGCATAAGGGTGGAATAGCGGGTAAACGTGGGCGGCGTTCTCCGGGATGCCGCTCACCAGGTTGGCCACCGCCACGCCCCACACGATCGGTGAGATCCAGGAGCCGGCGATGATCCCGGCATCACACCAGGCCCGCCACTTCGCGGAGTTGACCTTCGTGCGCCACTCCAGGCCCACGATGCGCACGATCAGCCCCAGGAGGATGAGGAACAGTGGCAGGTAGAAGCCGCTAAACATGTCCGCATACCAGGCAGGGAACGCCGCGAAGAGCGCACCACCCGCGGTGATGAGCCAGACCTCGTTGCCGTCCCAGACGGGCCCGATGGTGCGGATCATGGCGCTACGGCGGGCCTCGTCGCGCCCCAGGAAGGGCAGGAGCAGCCCCACCCCGAAGCCGAAGCCCTCCAGCATGAAGTAGCCCGCGAACAGGAAGACGATGAGGCCAAACCACAGGGTAGGCAGGTCGATACTCATGATTCCTTCCCTTCCGCGCCGCGCGCGAAGCTCACCGTTCCCGCAGGCTGCAGCTGCTTCTCTTCGTCATCTTCCGTAGTTTCGGATGCCACCGCCTCCGGGCCGGATTCGGCCGGCGGACCGTCGAGAACCACGCGGCGGATCAGCCAGAACCACACCACCGCGAGAATGCCGTAGATCAGGGTGAAGCCCACCAGGGTCACGATGACCACCCACGGCTCGTGCCCAGAGACCCCGTGGTCGACCAGCATGCGGATCGACTCGGTGCGTGGATCACCCACCGATTCCGGGTTCGGGTGGATCACCCACGGCTGGCGGCCCATCTCGGTGAAGATCCAGCCCGCGGAGTTCGCGAGGAAGGGGAAGGGGATCGCCGCCAGGCAGCCCCAGGAGAAGATGGTCGCCCACTTGCCCTTCGGCAGGCGGCCCTTGCGGGTGAACAGCCAGGCGAAGAAGGCCAAGGCGAGGGAGCCCACCATCAGCCCGATCATGGCGCGGAAGGACCAGTAGGTCACGAAGAGGTTCGGGGAGTAGTTCCCCGGCCCGTACAGCGCCTCCGCCTTCTCCTGCAGATCCATCACACCCTGCAGGGTTACGCCTGAAAGCTTGCCCTCCGCGAGAAAAGGCAGCACGAACGGCGCCTTGAGCACGTGAATGACCGATTCGCAGTTATTGTGCGTTCCGATCGTGAGGATCGAGAATGACGGGTCGGTTTCCGTGTGGCACAGGGACTCGGCCGAGGCCATCTTCATTGGCTGCTGATCGAACATCAGCTTGGCTTGAATATCGCCGGTGATGAACAGTCCGATCGAGGACAGGATGGTGGTCCACAGGCCTACTTTCATCGCCGGTCGGTGCATGCTGTGCCGGTCGTCGTCGCTGGTTGCGGCAGTTTTTTCGGACGACGACGCTGCTGCCTTGGACGGTGCGGTGTCTGTCGCTGCCGTGTCGATTCCCGACGCCGACGCTTCGGCTGCCGGGGCGTTGTCCAGGGCCGCGCCATCGTGGGTTGCGGTGGCAGCCTTCGCCTTGGCCCGAGCGTCCTTAATCAACCACCAACCAGACACACCGAGGACGAACGTGCCCGCGGTGAGGAAGGAACCAGCCACAGCGTGGGGGAAGGCCGCCAGCGCGGTGGGGTTGGTCAACAGCGCGACGATGTCCGTGAGCTCCGCGCGCCCGGTCTCGGGGTTGAACTCCGCGCCCACCGGGTGCTGCATGAAGGAGTTCGCGACGATGATGAAGTACGCCGAGAGATTGACCGCCAATGCCACCGCCCAGATGGCGAGCGTGTGCAGCCAGGTGGGGATCCGCCCCCAACCGAAGATCCAGATGCCTAAGAAGACGGACTCCATGAAGAAGGCGACCAGCCCCTCGAGGGCGAGTGGGCCGCCGAAGACGTCCCCGACCATCCGCGAGTATTCAGACCAGTTCATTCCGAACTGGAACTCCTGGACGATGCCCGTGGCCACGCCCATCGCGAAGTTCACGAGCAGAACCACGCCGAAGAAGCGGGTGGCGCGATACCAATGGGGCTTCTTCGTGACAGCCCAGAACGTCTGCATGAGCGCCACGAGTGGTGCCAGCCCAATGGTTAGCGGGACGAAAATAAAGTGATAAACCGTGGTGATGCCGAATTGCCAGCGGGACAAGGCGACGGTGTCTAAGCCGCCGGCCGTATCCATGCCGGCGGCAAGGAGAGAAAACTCCATTGACGCCTCCGACGTATTTCCGGCACCCTTCGGCGCCGGCCTAGGTGAGTGGTGTAGCCGGTGGTGAGGCCGCATTGGGCCTACAGGCGGCTGTATGTGAGTGGTCGGAGGGGCGGGCGGATTAGTTCCCGTGAGGATAATAAGGACTTCCTGCTAAACCTGTGCCCGGCTGATCGAGAGCAGCCGAGCCGGTAAAGTTGGGCACCGCACAATATAAGGACAAAGGATTGATGGCATGACCTACCCCAATAACAACGAAGGCCAGTACAACCAGGGCTATGGCCAGCAAGGCTACGGCCAGGGTTATGGCCAGCAGGGTTATGGCGAGGGCTACGGCCAGGAGCAGTACAACCAGGGCTACTACGAGGCCCAGCCTTCGCAGGAGGGCCTGATCGCAGGCCGTTTCCAGACGAAGAAGGTGGTCAGCAACTTGGTGCTGCTCGCGCTGCTCGGCGCGGTTGTGACTTTCGCCGTCGTCTTCCTCGTCGACCTGCTGGTTGCCCAGATCGCGGGCTACAGCGCAGGTGGTGTGTCCTCCGCCGTGCTCGCGGCTGTCGTCGCCGGCCTGATCGGCATCGGCGCCGGCCTGCTGTACATCCCCGTCTCCGGGACGGGCAATGAGCACCTCTTCGGCATCGCCGTGATCGCATTGGCAGTGGTGGCCGCGGTGCTGTGGGTGCTGCTCGGCGGGCTGCTGGACGGGGACTGGGCGACCCTGGTGACGCTCGCGGGCATTGTCTGCACCGCCACGATCGCCTACGCCACCCCGAGCCGCATTGAGTCCGCCGCCATCTACTAACCGGCCCCATCTACTAAACGACTTTTCAGCGATGGGGTCGCTCAGAACGGCGTAGTTAGCGCGAAAGCCGCCGACCACTGGTGTTTACCGTGGTCGGCGGCTTTTTATGTGCCTCAGTGAGTGTCCGGGCCTAGTCCAGGAACTTCTCCGCCACGCCCAGCTCCAGCAGCTCCTCGCGAGTCGCAGCCTCGCGGTCCAGCACCGCGCTGACCACCATGCGCATCTGCGCATCCGGCTCCGGGATGCGACGCTGGCGACTCATCAGGGAGGTCAGCACGCTCGGCTGCTGCTTGAAGCAGTGCCACAGCACCGCGTTGGCCAGGGACTCCAGCACCAGGCCGCGGGCCTCGGTGGCGTGCTTCGGCTCCGGTGCGCGCTTGAGGTGGGCAAGCTTGCCCGAACGGCGCGGACGGACGTGCAAATCCTGCTGGCCAATGCCGGCCACGGAGCCGTCCTTGTTGTAAATCACCGAGGTATAAGGGACGTTGCAGTAACCGTCCTCGGCGACGACCTCCTTCATCCAGGCGAGCAGCTCGTCGGTGACCTCGACGTCGAGGTAGGCGCCGCGACGTCCCGGGGAGAGGTACTGGAAGGTGCCGGTGCGGGTCCAGGCCTCGTAGTCCGAACCCAGGCGGCCCATGACCAGCGTGCCGAAGAGTACGTCCGTCATGGAAAACAGCGTGCCGCCGAAGCCCGCGCCGTGCATATTGCGGTTCCACCAGCGCAGATTCAGCTCCAGGCGGCCGGCGGACCAGTCATCCGCGATGTGCGTGATGCGCACGCCCGCGCCCAGCAGCGGGGGCCACAGGTTGAACAGTCGCCGTGCCAGGCTGGGGTTCTCGAAGCCTTCGCGCAGCACCTTTTGCGGCAGCTTGAGCTTTTGGAAGGGCTTGCCCGCGGCGCCCGTGATCGTCTTGACTGCTGAATTCATAAAATTCATGTTCCCATAAGTGGGCGGGGCTTGCTGACACACCGCGGGTTTTCCTCGGGCTGCTAAGGTTTTTCGCATGTCAAAACCAGATTTCGCCCGGGCGCAGCACCTGCTCGGACCTGTTGTGCTGGTCGTGGGGCTGATCGTTGGTGCGGTCGGCATCACCGCTGGCGTCCAGCACGCGCTATCCGCGTACCTGCTGGATGTGGGCGTGTTTCGCGATGCCGGGCAAGCCTTCATCGACGGCGAGAACCTCTACGTGGACTTCGACACCCGTTCCGGATTCCGCTTCATCTACCCGCCCTTCGCCGCCCTGCTGTTTGCCCCGCTGACCTGGGTGGGGGAGCAGACCATGGAGGTCCTCTGGACGCTGGCCAGCGTGGCAGCCCTCTTTGGCATCATCGCGATGGCGGTGCGGTGGCTGCAGCGCAGTGGGCTTGGCCTGCCGGGGCCGATGGATAACCGCTACTTCTGGGCCTGGTCCATTGGGCTGACCGGCCTTGCCACCTGCTTCGAACCGGTGCGGGCCCACCTCAACTACGGCCAGATCAACGTCTTTCTGATCCTGCTGGTCGCCGCGGACGTTTTCGGCTTCACGCCGCGACGCGTCCGGGGCCTGGGAATCGGTATCGCCGCGGGCATCAAGATCACCCCGGCGGCCTATGCGCTGATCTTCCTGGTGCGCAAGGACTTCGCTTCCGTCGCCCGCTCCGCCGGGTTCTTCCTGCTCACCGCGGTCATCGGGTGGATCCTGCGCCCCGAGGCCTCCCGCTACTTCTGGACGACCGAGTTCGTGAACGAGGAGCGGGGCGGTGCGCCGCCGTATCCGCCGAACCAGTCGCTGACCGGGCTGATCGCCCGCCTGGGGGTCGACGGGGACACCGCGCTGGCGATCATGAAGCCGGGCTTCGTCATCATCGCCGCGCTTAGCCTGTGGGGCGCCTGGCGCTTCGAGCGCACCGGCCGCCGCGTGCACGCCCTGATCCTGGTGATCCTGGGGGTGTGCCTGGCCGGGCCGCTGGCCGTCACGCACCACTGGATCGGCATCGTGCTGGTCTTCCCACTGGTGTTCTGCACCCGCTCGCGGGCAGTGCGCATCGCCGCATTACTGGTGATTGTGGCCAACTACCTGGGGATGCACGGCCTGTACCCGGATCAGGAGAGCTATGCCTTCGAACCGGGCTTGTGGCTGCTGGGTAATTCCCAAGGCTGGACCGGCCTGATTCTATTCTGTGTTCTATTAATTCACGCTTGGAAAGCCAAGCCTGTCGGGGGCGTGGGCTATGCTGCCAGCCATGAAGAAAACAAGCCCTCACCAGCGGTGGAAGAGGTCCGCTAAGGCGCTCCGCCCAGCACTGGCGGTCCTGGGTGCCGCCAGCCTGCTTTTCGTCACTGCGTGCGAGCTCGAACCCGAAGAGCCCGCTGGCAACAGCTCCACTGCGCCGAACGCGGCGAGCGATACGCCCGAATCCTCCCCAGCACCACAGGAGGAAGCAGCCCCGGACGCCGACGCGAGACCGACCCCGGAGGAGAAGAAACCGGAGGACACGGACGCGGTGCGGATCGTCCGCGGCAAACTCGACGCACTGGCCGTCAAGGGGCGCGCGCCGAAGACCGGCTACGAGCGCTCCCAATTCGGCCAGCGGTGGAAGGACATCGACCGAAACGGCTGCGACCAGCGCAATGACGTCCTGGCACGGGACATGACGATGGTCTCCGCGCCGAAGGGCTGCAAGGTGCTCGCCGGGCAGCTCAAGGAGCCGTACACCGGGCAGGTCATGAACTTCCAGCGCGGGCCGCAGACCTCCAATGAGGTGCACATCGACCACGTCGTCGCGCTCTCGGATGCCTGGCAGAAGGGCGCCCAGCAGCTCAGCCCGGAGCGCCGCGAGGCCTTCGCAAACGACCACCGCAATCTGCTGGCCGTTCAGGGGAAGGCGAATACCCAGAAGGGGGACGGCGACGCCGCGACCTGGCTGCCGAAGAACAAGGGTTTCCGCTGCCAGTACGTCGCCATCCAGGTGAACGTGAAGCACGCCTACCAGCTGTGGGTCACCGCTGCGGAGAAGGAGGCCATCAACCGGGTTCTCGACGGCTGCGGTCCGGGTTCCATCAATCTCGCCGGGGACGGTACCGGCACTGGTCCGCACGCCATCGACGGCCTGCTGCGACCGGGCGCGGCTCAGCTCCCGCCGCCACAGCCCGCCCCACCGGCTCCGCCGAAGCCGCGACCGGCCCCGGCCCAGCCAGCTCCGGCACCGCTGGCGCCAGCGCCGGTGGCACCCGCGCAGTCTGGCGGAGCCGTGTACTACAAGAACTGTGCTGCAGCCCGGGCGGCCGGAGCCGCCCCGATCTACGCCGGTCAGCCTGGTTATCGTCCGGGCATGGACGGCGACCGGGACGGCATAGCCTGCGAATAGGCCGAGCCACAGCGAAGGGGGGCTCCGCCCTGCCGATTGTCTAGCGCCCGAAGCGGGCGAAGCCCTCGCGCAGCTGCGCGGCATCAGCGCCCGCTGCCACCAGCACGTGCGCCAGCAGCCGGGCCTTCCGGGCCGTGAGCGAACCGGCGAGGAGGAAGCCGCGCTCCAGCAGATCGGCCTCGGAGCCCGGGTAGCCATAGGTGTGGGTCAGGGTCCGCCCCGCCCCTGTGCGGGAGGCCACGATCACCGGGGTGCCCTCCTCGAGCACCTTTTCCAGAGCATCGGCGGCCGGCACTGCCAGGTGCCCCACACCCGGGCCACTGGCCACGATTGCCCGCGGATTCATCTGCGCCAACGCCGCGACCCACTCGCCGTCCTCGGCCACCGCGCTCTCCACGATCGGGATGCGCACCGGCTCGTCCGCCGGCGCGGGCTGGGCGGCCTCGCGCCGGGCGGGCCGGAACTGCAGGTGCAGCTCGCGCTCAAAGATCCGGCCCAGCGGGCCCCAACCAGGGGACTGGAAGGTGGACAGTGCGGTCGCGTCCGTCTTCACGACGGTGCGGGCGGCGTGGACGGTGTCGTCCAGAACAACGAGGACACCGAGGTCACGGGCGTCCGGGCTGGCGGCGGTGATGACGGCGGACATGAGATTCGCCGGGCCGTCGGAACTTAACAGGTTCGGTGACCGCATCGCGCCGGTGAGCACGATCGGCTCCTCCCGGCCCCACATCAGGTCGAGTAGGAAGGCGGTCTCTTCCAGGGTGTCGGTGCCGTGGGTGAGGACGACGCCCGCGGCGCCGGCGTCCACCGCCTCTTCCGCGTAGCGGAGGGCGGCGAGGATATCCGACATCGTGATCGCCGGGGAGGCGACGTTGTTGATGGTCTTCGCGCTGATCCGGGCGACGTCCTGCAGGTCGGGGACGGCGGCGATCAGGTCCTCGGCCCCGAGTTGGGGGTTGACGGGGGTGCTCGCGCTCTGGGAGCTCATTGCGATGGTGCCGCCGAGTGCGCCGACGGAAATCTGGGGAAGCATGCTCTCACTTTAAGCATTCCGGGTGGCGGGTGAACAGTGCGCCCGCGGTGGATCGCTCGTGCGCGTGCAGGGCGGGTGGCGAGGGCGGGGCCAGTAAGCGCCCGAGTGCCCGCGGGGTGAGCGACTGAACGGCGTGCGGGGGCGTGGTTGCACGCCCCGGTAGCATCTGGCGCATGGAGAATAAGCCTGTGGCGCTGCGCTACGCCATCATCCTGATCCCGGCCGTGCTGGGTGCCGCCAGCCTGTTCTGGGTCTCTTCCTCGCCCGCGGGTTCGGCCAGCTTCTACCTGGCCACCGCCGTGGCCTTCCTGGTGTGGCTTAGCGCGTGGCTGGGTTTCGGCGACCGCCGCTGCTTGAGCCCGCGCGCCGGCTCCACGGCCGCCCACGAGCTCGGGATCGGCGTGGGTCTGGGCGTGGTGCTGCTCGGGATCTTCCTGCTGGGTGCGATGGTGACGCGCGCTATCCCGGTGCTGGCGGAGCCGGTCGCGGGGCTGATGGACAACATGCGGGTGGACGCGCTGTGGGCCACGGTGCTGACCTTGGTGCTCAACGGGGTGGGGGAGGAGCTCTTCTTCCGCGACGTCGCCCGCCGCGCCCTGGATTCCCTCGCGAGCCCCGCCGCCTCCCTCGGCCTGCAGGTGGCGCTCTATGTGCTGGTCACGGTGGCGATGGGGGTTCCGCTGCTGCTGGTCGGCTCGCTCTGTATTGGCTTGTTTACCGCGCTGCTCGCCCGCCGGTACGGCAATGTCCTCGCCGCGACGGCGCTCCACCTTTCCTGGAGTACCGGCATGGCCTTTCTGCTCCCGCTGTTCTTCTAGCACCCCGACCCGGCCATTCGCCTTGACCGAGGGTGAGCTGCACCATATTCTTACTTAGTGTCAATATGACATTAAGTAGTGAGGAGGCCCGGCATGAGGCGCTGGACCGGCCTAAACGTCGCCGAAAGGCGGCAACTCGGCCCCACGGTGGCGGTGTCCACGGTGGCTTTCGCCATCGACCCACCACACGTGGAGGGCACCAGCCCCGCCCTGTGGGTGCCACTCGTGCGCCGCATCCGGCCACCCTTCGAGGGTGCCTGGGCGTTGCCCGGCGGGCCCACCGAGTGGAATAAAACCCTCACCGAAACCGCCCTGGAGAGCCTCGTCGCCGCAGCCCAGGCGGAGCCGAACTACCTGGAACAGCTCTACGCCTTCGGATCGGTGGAACGCTCCGCCGAGGCGCAGCGCACCGTGACCATCGCCTACTGGGCACAGTTCCGAGACAGCGACTTCCAGCAGCAGTGCCGTCCAGAACAACAGAACATCGCCTGGTTCCGCACCGATGACCTCCCACCCCTGGCCTTCGACCACGCGGAGATCATCGACGCGGGCATCGACCGGCTGCGAAGAAGGACCGAAAAAGCCCTCGTCGCGCACCGTTTCCTGGAGGATTCCTTCACCATCGCCGAGCTACGGCAGGTCCAGGAGGTCATCCTCGGCAAGAAGCTCGACCCGGCCAACTTCCGTCGCCAGGTCCTCGCCAGCGGGGACGTCGAGGAAACCGGGAAACACCAGGAAGGCACCAAACACCGACCAGCGAAGTACTACCGCTTCGTCCCCGAATCCGACCGGCCGGAACTGTAGAAACCGACAACCGGCGACACGACACCCGACACGACTAGCCCACCACTCAACCCGCCTGCCTACACCGGCAGCCACCACAGAAAGCACAAGACTATGAGCTCCGTAACAAACCTCATCCTCAAGGCCGCCGACGCCGAGTCCAGCACCTGCGACTCCCAGCTGCCCGCCGAGCCCTGGGAGGTCGACCAGAACTCTTCCTACGGGCCGGGCGCTTCCCACGGCGATGACTTCCCGACCGCCGCACCCCGTCAGGGCGTGCTGCCAGAGCGCTACACCACCGCCACCCCGGACGAGCTGGACGCCATGATCACCACCGCCCGCGAGACCCTCGGCGACCGGGTGAAAATCCTGGGCCACTTCTACCAGCGCGACGAGATCGTGAAGTTCGCGGACTTCGTGGGCGACTCCTTCAACCTCGCCCAAGCGGCGAAGGCCCACCCGGAGGCCGAGGCCTTCGTCTTCTGCGGTGTGCACTTCATGGCGGAGACCGCGGACATCCTCTCCCAGGACAACCAGGCCGTGATCCTGCCGAACCTCTCCGCGGGCTGCTCCATGGCCGATATGGCCAACATCAGCCAGGTCGAGGCCTGCTGGGAGGAACTCAGCGAGGTGCTGGGTACCAACGGGGACGTTGCTGCTGACGGTGCCGTCGCCGACAAGGCACCGCTGATCCCGGTGACCTACATGAACTCCGCCGCGGACATTAAGGCCTTCTGCGGCCGCAACGGCGGGATCGTCTGCACCTCTTCGAACGCCCGCACCGTCCTGGACTGGGTCTTCGAACGCGGCGAGCGGGTCGTCTTCCTGCCAGACCAGCACCTGGGCCGCAACACCGCCCGCGCGATGGGCATCCCGGATGAGCAGATCATCATGTGGCACCCGCACCTGCCGCTGGGCGGCAACACCGCCGAGGAGATCCGGGCGGCGAAGGTGATCCTGTGGAACGGCTTCTGCTCCGTGCACAAGCGCTTCACCGTCGCGCAGATCGAGAAGGCGCGCGCTGAGTTCCCGGGCGTGCGCGTCGTCGTCCACCCCGAGTGCCCGGCGCCGGTCGTCGACGCCGCGGACGTCTCCGGTTCCACCGAGGTCATCCGCCGCGAGGTGGAGGCCTCGAAGCCGGGCGATGTGATCGCCATCGGCACCGAGATCAACATGGTCAACCGCCTGGCCCAGCAGTACCCGGACCGCACCATCTTCTGCCTGGACCCGGTGGTCTGCCCGTGCTCCACGATGTACCGCATCCACCCGGCCTACCTGGCCTATGCGCTGGAGTCCCTGGTGGACGGCAAGGTGGTCAACCAGATCACCGTGGACGAGTCCGTCGCCGAGCACGCCGAGGTCGCCCTCGAGCGCATGCTGGCCGCGAAGCCTCACTGATGCCGCAGGTCAACGTCCTAGGCTCCGGGGTGGCCGGCATGGTCGCCGCGCTCACCGCGGCGGCCGCTGGTGCCGAGGTCGCCCTGATCTATCCGGGTGGCAGCATCGCCGCCAGCCGGGGTGCCACGCAGCTCGCGCAGGGTGGGATCGCCGCCGCGATCGACCCGGCCGATAGCGTGACCGCGCACGTGGCGGACACCCTGGCCGCGGGGGCGGGGCTGGTCGCGCCGGGCACCGAGGAGGCCCGGGCGGTCGAGTTCTTGGCCGCGGAGGGCGCGGTGGCGGTGCGCCGCCTGCTCGCGGCCGGTTTCCCCGCCGACCTGCTCCCGGATGGCACGCCCGCGCTCGCGCTGGAGGCGGCGCACAGCGCGGAGCGGATCATCCACGCGTGGGGTGACCGCACCGGGGCGGCGCTGTACGCCTTCCTCGCGGAAAAGGTCGCAGAGAAGGTTGAGCAGAAGGCGGGCGAGCACAGTGGTGCCGCGCAGGGTGGTGGGATCACCCAGCACCCCGGCTGCGAACTGGCCGAACTGCTTCTCACGGATGGCGTGGTTACCGGCGCTAGGGTGCGGCGCGCGGGGGAAACGGTAGACCTCCGTGCGGATGCGACCATCGTCGCGACCGGCGGATACAGCGGGATTTTCCCCCGCTCCACCAGCGGTGGGGTGTGCACGGGTGCCGGGATCCTCGCGGCGGCCCGCGCCGGGGCGGTGTTGGCGGATATGGAGTTCGTCCAGTTCCACCCCACCGTCCTGGCGGGCACCAACTTTCTCATCTCCGAGGCGGTGCGCGGGGCCGGGGGAGTGCTGCTCGACGATGCGGGCCAGCGCTTCCTGAAGAACGTTGACCCGCGCGCAGAGCTCGCGCCCCGCGACGTCGTCGCCACTGGGGTGTGCCGCGCCCTGCACGAGCACACCGAGAACGTGTGGCTGGATGCCCGCCACATCCCGCAGCTGACCGAGGAGTTCCCGGGCATCACCGCGATGCTCGCCTCGCAGGGCATCGACTGGCGCCACGAGCTCGTTCCGGTCGCCCCGGCCGCGCACTACTGCATGGGCGGAATCGCCACCGACCTGCACGGACGCACCAGCGTTCCCGGTCTCTACGCAGCTGGTGAGGCCGCCCGGACCGGCGTGCACGGGGCGAACCGTCTGGCGTCGAACTCCCTTTTGGAGGCGCTGGTCTTCGCCGCCGCAGCTGGCAAGGACGCCGCCGCGCAGACCCCCGGCGACCGGGGACAGCAACCCACGGGCCTGGCCACCGCGACCGCCGAGGGCCGCGTGCTGGACGTCGAACTGACGCTGCCGGAAGGCACCGGGCTGGGCGGGACGCCTGCCGCAGACGTCACGGAATCGAACGCCGCTCTGCAAAACGCCGCGATGCTGGACGACGCTGCGCGGGACGCCGTGGGCGAGGGGCTGGACGTCGAAAGAACCGGCGAGGGCATCCGGCAGGCCCGGCAGCGGCTCGCGGAGACCCCCGGTGCCATCGCAACCGTCGCGCAACTTGTGGCCACCGCGGCGGAGGCCCGGACCGAATCCCGGGGAGCTCACCGCCGCCGCGACTATCCCCGTACGGATCCGGACCAGGCTAACTCCCGTTTCCTGCGGGCCGTCCCCGCCGGAACGTGACGCCCGGGAAAGCGCCCTGACCAGCTAGCACAACGCGGCGACAAGCCCCACGGCAACAAGCCCCACGACAACAAGACCTGTAGAAGAACCCGAAAGGCCCCATGCTCACCCAAGACACCATCACCACCGCCGTCCGCGCCGCCCTCGCCGAGGACGCCCCGTGGGGAGACATCACCTCCGAGGCGACCATCCCCGCCGACGCCCGCCTCCGCACCGCGCTGACCGCCCGCGAGGACGGGGTCTTCGCCGGCGGTCCGGTCGTCCGCGCCGCCTTCGAGCTCACCGACCCGGCGATCACCGTGACCGAGCTGGCCGCCGAGGGCACCCGCTTTTCTACCGGCCAGCAGCTCGCGGTCATCGAGGGCCCGGCCCGTGGCGTCCTCACCGCCGAGCGCATCGCCCTGAACTTCGCGCAGCGCATGTGCGCAATCGCAACCCTGACCGCCCGCTACGTCAGCGCCGTCGCAGGCACGAATTCCCGCATCGTCGACACCCGGAAAACCACCCCTGGCCTGCGGGCCTTCGAGAAGCACTCCGTGCGCGTCGGCGGCGGCCACAACCACCGCTACGGGCTCTCGGACGCCGTGATGGTCAAGGACAATCACCTCGCCGCACTCACCGCGAGCCTCGGGGAGGGCTCGATCACCGAGGCCCTGCGCGTCGTCCGCAGCCGGGTCGGCCACACCACCCACATCGAGGTGGAGGTCGACCGCATGGACCAGATCGAGCCAGTCTTGGCCGCCGGGGTGGACAGCATCATGCTGGATAACTTCGGCCCCGCCGAGCTCGCGGAGGCCGTGGCCCTGATCGACGGCCGCGCTGCCACCGAGGCCAGCGGCAACGTCAGCCTGGAGACGGTCGCGGAGCTCGCGGCCACCGGCGTGGACGTCATCTCCGTCGGTAAGCTCACTCACTCCGCGGGCTCCCTTGACCTGGGGCTCGACGCACTGGAGCCGGCCTAATGTCCCGCTACCTCGACGCCGCCGCCACCGCACCACTGCACCCGGCCGCCCGGGAAGCGATGAACCGGGTGTGGGACGCAGGTCCGGGTAATGCCGCCAGCGTGCACAGCGCCGGGCACCGCGCGGACCGGGAACTCGACCACGCCCGCACCACGGTGGCGCGGGCGTTCGGCGTCCCCACAGACGGCGTGATCTTCACCGCCGGCGGGACGGAGGCGAATAACCTCGGCATCATCGGACGCGCGCTCGCCAATCCGCGCGGGCGCCGGGTCGTGACCACGAAGGCCGAGCACTCCTCTGTGCTGGCCAGCGTGGACTACCTGCGACGCATCCACGGCTTCACCGTGGACTACCTGCCCGTCGACGCATCGGGACGCGTGCTCGATACCGCCGCCCGGGAGTTCCTCACCGCGGATACCACGCTGGTCGCCGTGGGCCTGGCCAATGCGGAGGTCGGCAGCGTGAGCAGCATCGAAAACCTCAGCTCCACCGCCCGCGAGCTGGGGATTTCCCTTCACATCGACGCCGTCCAGGCCGCCGCCGGCCTGCCGGTGAGCTTCGCGGACGGGGGCTGGCCCGGTGCTGGAGTAACCAGCGCAGCGGTGGCCTCCCATAAATTCGGCGGACCGCAGGGCATGGGCGCCCTACTCCTGCCCAGGGATATCGCCTTAGAGCCCGTCATCCACGGCGGGGAGCAGGAAAACGGGCGGCGCGCGGGCACCAGCAATATCGCAGGTGCTGCGGGTTTCGCCGCCGCCGTCGCCGCCACTCGTGCGGTGATCGGCACCCGCGCCGTGGAACTCATGGCCTCCCGTGATGCGCTGATCGAGGCCGTGCTCGCGGACGTGCCGGGGGCGGCGCTGACCGGGCACCCCACCGAGCGGCTGCCCAACCACGCCTCCTTCGTTGTTGATGGCGTCAGCGGTGAGTCCCTGCTGGTGGCGCTGGATACCGCAGGCTTCGCGGTGAGCTCTGGGTCGGCCTGCCGTGCGGGCCAGTCCGAGCCCTCCCCGGTGTTGCTGGCGATGGGTTATAGCCCGGAGGTGGCGCAATCCGCCCTCCGCTTCACCTTGCCTTCACCCCTGAAGGAGGCAGAGATCGAACAGATTATTCGAATCTTAAGGGCTGAAATTCTTTCTGTCCGCCCCAATGGCTAGGTTTAATCCCAGCTCAATGGATTCGTAGTTTCACGCCCCCTGACCGGCGGGGCTACGCAGAATTTAAGGATTATTGATGGATCTGCGCCAACTCATCGATAACACCCGGATGTCCGGTTATCAGTGGCTCATCATCGCGGTCGCCGCATTCGTCAACGCCCTGGACGGCTATGACCTGGTCGCGATGGCTTTTTCCGCCAATGCGGTCACTAAAGAGTTCGACCTCAGTGGCTCCACCCTCGGCTGGCTGCTGGCCTCCGCGCTGATCGGCGTGGGGGTGGGCGCGGTGGCGCTGGCCCCGCTGGCCGACCGCTTCGGCCGGAAGCGCCTGATCGTGATCTCCCTGGTGATCACCCTGGCCGGGCTGATTGCCACCGGATTCAGCAGCGGCGTGCCGGAGCTGTTCGTGTACCGCGTGATCACCGGCATCGGGGTGGGCGGCGTGCTCGCCTGCGTGACCGTGCTGACCTCCGAGTTCTCCAACCTGCGCTTCCGCGGCCTGGCGATGGCGATCTACGCCGCGGGCTACGGCCTGGGTGCCTCCCTGTGCGGCACGATTGCCTCCACCCTCATCCCGGATCATGGCTGGCGTGTCGTGTTCTTCGCTGGCGCGGTGCTGACGGCGGTCGCGCTGCTCGCCGTGCTCTTCTTCGTTCCGGAGACCCCGGAGACCCTCGCCGCCCGCGGGGACGACGCCGCCCTCCAGCGTCTGGCCCGGCGCATGGGCAAGGTGCCGGCTGGCACGGAGGATCAGCAGCGGGTGACCGTCGCGGTCCCCTCGGCTGCAGAGCGGGGCCGTGCCCGCGACCTGCTGGGCCCGGAGCTGCTGCGCAACACCCTGCTGCTGTGGCTGGGCTTCGCGCTGGTGAACTTCGGTTTCAACTTCGCGAATCAGTGGACCCCGAAGCTGCTCACCGAGGTGGGGCTGAGCGAGCAGCTCAGCACGCTGGGCGGGATCATGCTCGCCCTGGGCGGAACGGTGGGCTCCGTGCTCTTCGGCGTGCTGACCACCCGACTGAGCACCCGCACCACACTGGTGATCTTCGCCCTCACGGCGGGCTGGGTCCTGGTTGCCTTCATCCTCAGCACGGACTTCCCGGTGCTCATGCTGGCGCTGGGCGTGGCCGTGGGCATGCTGCTCAACGGCTGCGTGACCGGCATGTACACGATCACCCCGCAGTCCTACGCCTTCCACCTGCGCAGCACCGGTGTCGGCATCGCGCTGGGCGTGGGTCGCATCGGTGCGATCATGGGCCCGCTTGTGGTCGGTTACCTGGTGGACTCGGGCTGGTCGCCGCTGGCGCTCTACGTGGGCGCTGCCGTGGTCATGCTGCTCGTAGCCGTGGCCATCGGCGCTGTGCAGGGACCGGCCACGGTGGTCGCGGGACGGCCGGGCTCTGTGAGCACCGACCGGGTGAGCAGCGACCGGGACTAGGTCCCCGTCGGCGAACCGGCGCGCGTGTCTGCGGCGCCGACTAGCCTGAGGGCATGACTAACACCACGGATAACACCCGCACCGCCGTCGTCACCGGGGCCTCCGCAGGCATCGGGGCCGCCGCCGCAGAAGCACTCGCCGCCGATGGCTGGCACGTCGTCCTCACCGCCCGCCGTGAGGACCGCCTCCGGGAGGTACAGGCCCGAATTCAGGACGCCGGCGGCCAGGCCACCGTCATCGTCCTCGACGTCACCGACCAGGACTCCATCGACGCGGTGGCCGAACAGCTCGCCGCGGAATTCGGCAGCGTTGACCTGCTGGTCAACAACGCGGGCGGGGCGCGCGGCCTGGAGCCCATCGTGGAGACCGACCCGGCGGACTGGCGCTGGATGTTCGAGGCCAATGTGATGGGAACCCTGCAGGTCACCCGCGCCCTATACGAACAGCTCAAGGCCGGGCAGGCACCACAGGTGATCAACGTGGTCTCCATGGCCGGGCGTGGCGCATACCGGAACGGGGCGGGCTATAACGCCGCGAAGTTCGGGGAGACCGCACTGACGGACGTGATGCGCATGGAGTTCGCCGAGGACGGCATCCGCGTCTGCCAGCTGGATCCGGGCCGCGTTGCTACCGACTTCTCGCTGAACCGCTTCAAGGGGGATCAAGCCCGCGCGGACGAGGTCTACGAGGGCGTGCAGAACCTGGTGGCGGAGGATATCGGCGAAACCGTGCGCTGGATCGCGGGCCGGCCCGCGCACATGGATGTGGAGACGATCATGATCAAGCCGATCGATCAGGTCTAAACCAGGGTGCTGGGATAAAAGTTAAAAGGGTACTCTTGAGCCGAAGAGTTACCCTTTAACGCTTAAGGTATAAACCTTGAGCCGAAGGTGTAGCCCTTAATCACTAAAGGATAAGTCTTGGCTTGCCGCCCAGGGCGTGAGCCGTAGCCCGGCTACCCAGGAAGAGGCGTGTATGGGGCACTACGTTGATCAGCATTGGCACCCAATCGATGCACCAGGGGTGCCGAAACGCGATAAGGCTGGTGGACACTTCCGCGCGTTTGTCCCAGATTTTTTGATGCAGGGCCGGCGTGGTGCACCGCTACTTGTCGACGACGACGTGTCGTACAAAGCGGCCGTTGTGGAGCGGAAGATTTTGCAGCTTGGGCGGCTACAAGGCGCCACGCAGTTGGAGAGCATCGCCCGATGGCTGATGCGTTCGGAGGCAGTTGCTTCTTCCAAGATCGAGGGGATTGCGCCGAGGGTAGACAAGATTGCTCTTGCAGAACTCGCGCAGAGTGAGGATGTCCGGGGATTCAAACCGAATGCTGCAGCGGTGGCTCGCAACCTCACCGTGCTCCGTAGCGTGGAGGAACAATTCGAAGCGCTGGGTCCAATCACGGTCGACATGCTGGAGCGTCTGCAGGAGCAGCTCATCGGCGGCGAGCGGAGGATCCCTGTAGGCGTACGTGAGCAACAAAACTGGATCGGTGGCGGGGACTTCACCCCAATTGGAGCAGAGTTCGTTCCGCCCCCGCCAGAATACGTTCCGGAACTTATGGAAGACCTCGTTGAATACCTGAATAGTGCAACCCACGGTGCGCTTCTCCAGGCGGGGATTGTCCACGCACAATTCGAGACGATTCACCCGTTCGCAGATGGGAACGGCCGGGTCGGTCGAGCACTCATTCATGGGGTCCTTCAACGCCGTGGCCTCGCGCCGAAAACCCTCCTGCCCATCAGCCTCGTTCTGGGAACATGGTCGCAGCGCTACGTCGAGGGATTGACCAAGTTCCGGGAGGGGGACCTTTCCGGGTGGCTCGACCTATTCGTTGAAGCGGCTGATGTGGCAGTGGGCCAGGCAGAAGAGCTTTCGAATGAATTGAGCGCTATGGAACAGCAGTGGGCGGAGCAAGTCGATGCTGCGAGGAAGGCTAGCGGGAAGGTGCGAGAACTGCGCCGGGACTCCCTGGTGATACGCCTCTTGGGGGCTTTGCCGGAACACCCAGTGGTCACGGTGGCTACGGTCAACCGCATCTATGGGAAGGCTCCTGCGAGTGCCCGTCAAGCACTGGATTTTTTGGAGGAGGCCGGAATCTTGCGGTCAAAGTCTGTGGGTCCGCAAGGACAACGTGGCTACTATGCGGACGACGTGCTCGATCTCATCACCTACGCTGACCGGAAACTCGCTAGTAGCCAATTCGATACACGGCTCGCAGAACCCCAGGGTCGAGGTGCACGGTGCTGTTGCAAAGTTGGGGCAGTAGGAAGACCGGCGTGGAATAATCAGGTCCATGGGCATCTTCTCCGGTCGGCA
>NZ_JASPJL010000010.1:0-61885 GCF_030232315.1 Corynebacterium sp. MSK039 | reverse complement strand
ACTTCGTGCTCTCAATGGAAACTGCTCCCCACTAGTCGGTAACTGATTTCTCAGTCCAACTAATGGGGAGCAGTTCACTTCTCGCGTTGACGGGGATTTTCTCGCCTGCACCACCCGGGTGGGTGGCGCGGTTGCAGCAGGGCTCGGGGCTTAGTTGCTGATCCCTGCGGCCAGCTTCTCGATGGATGCCTTCGCATCACCGAGCAGCATGTCGGTGTTCTCGTTGAAGAACAGCGGGTTCTGCGCACCGGAATAACCGGCACCCATGGAACGCTTCAGCACGATCACGCGCTCAGCCTCCCACACCTTCAGAACCGGCATGCCGGCGATCGGGGAGCCCGGCATCTCAGCGCTCGGGTTGACCGTATCGTTCGCGCCGATGACCAGGACCACGTCGACCTCGTCGAAGTCGTCGTTGATCTCCTCCATGTCCATGACGATGTCATAAGGGACCTTGGCCTCGGCCAGCAGGACGTTCATGTGGCCCGGCAGGCGGCCGGCGACCGGGTGGATACCGAACTGGACGGTCTTGCCCTGGTCACGCAGCTTGCGGGTCAGCTCGGCGACCGTGTACTGCGCCTGGGAGACGGCCATGCCGTAACCCGGGGTGATCATGATGTTCTTCGCATCCTTGAGCATCGCGACAGCCTCGTCGGTGTCGATCTCGGTGTGGGTGCCGTCGACACCCTCCGCGACCGCGCCACCGTCGGTGCCGAAGCCGCCCAGCAGGACGTTCAGGAAGGAGCGGTTCATCGCCTGGCACATCACGTAGGAGAGGAACGCACCGGAGGAACCGACCAGCGCACCGGTGATGATCAGCAGCGGGTTCTGCAGCATCAGACCGGTGAAGGCAGCTGCCCAGCCGGAGTAGGAGTTCATGATGGACACGACGACCGGCATGTCGCCACCGCCGATCGCGGCGACCAGGTGCCAGCCCATGAACAGCGCCAGGGCGGTCATGATGCCAACCGCGATCCAGGCGGTGGTGCCCTCGCCAGCGACGATGAACACGACCATGAGCACGAGGCTGACCACCAGGATGGCGACGTTCAGCAGGTTACGGGCCGGCAGCAGCAGCGGGGCGCCCTTGACCTTGCCGGAGAGCTTCAGGCCAGCCAGGATCGAGCCGGTGAAGGTCACGGCACCGATGAAGATGCCCAGGAAGACCTCACCCAGGTGGAAGTTGTAGGCAGCAGCGCCCATCGAGTCGGCGGACTCGGAGACGAAGGAGTTGTAGCCGATGAAGACCGCGCCCAGGCCGACCAGGCCGTTGAACAGTGCGATCAGCTGCGGCAGGCCAGTCATCTCGACGGAGTGCGCGCGCTTGATGCCGTAGGCGGCACCGAGGCTCATAGCCAGGGCGATGAGGATAACGGTGACAAGCGGGTTCAGCGCCTCGGAGTCGGTGGTGGAGTGCACCACGGCCTGGAAGATGGCCACGGCGATGGCAACAGCCATACCGCTCATGCCCAGCGTGTTACCGCGCTTCGCGGTCTCCGGCTTGGACAGGCCAGCCAGTGCCATGAGGAAGAGCACGGCAGCCACGATGTAGGCCAGGTTCGAGATCCGGGCCAGCCAATCCAGCAGCGTGGCGTTCTCGCCGGTCGCTGCCTGCGAAAGAATCAGAGTGGCAGTCATGGTTTATGCATCCTCCTTAACGAACATGCCGAGCATGCGGTCTGTGATGGCGAAGCCACCGAAAACGTTGACGGAGGACACGACGATAGCCAGGAACGCGAGGACCGTAACGATGATATTGGGGCTGTTGATCTGCAAGATCGCGCCGACCAGGACGATTCCTGAAATCGCGTTCGTCTCGGACATCAACGGGGTGTGCAGGGTCGGGGTGACCGCGGAGATCACGTAGAAGCCCAGCACGATGGCCAGGGTCAGGACGACGAAGTTGCCGCTCATGCCCAGCGGGCTGACCAGCACGATCGCTGCACCCAGCAGGATGGCGATGGCCAGGCCGATCTTGGCGAAGGGGCCGCCCATGAAGGCTTGCTTCTCCGGCTCCTCGGCGGTCTGCGCTTCCTGCGCGGGCTGCTGCGGGGCGACGGACACGCTCACCGGTGGTGGCGGCCAGAGGATGGAGGTCTCCTGGCCGTCGTTGAGGGTGACGGTGATGGTGCGGATGATCTCGTCGTCCAGGTCCAGCGCGCGCTGGCCGTCCTTCTCCGGGGTGATCAGCTTGAACAGGTTGACGATGTTCTGGCCGAACAGCTGGGAGGCCTGGCCCGGCAGGCGGCCTGCCAGGTCGGTGTAGCCGATGATGGTGACGCCGTTGTCGGTGACGAAAACCTCGCCCGGCTTCGTCAGGGCGCAGTTACCGCCGTTGGCTGCCGCCAGGTCGACGACGACGCTGCCCGGGCGCATGTTGGCGACATCCTCTTCGGTGAGCAGCACCGGGGAGGTGCGGCCCGGGATGTTTGCGGTGGTGATGACGATGTCGGCCTCGGCGGACTGCTGGGAGTAGATCTTCGCAGCGAGTTCCGCCTGGTCCTGGGTCATCTCCTTGGCGTAGCCGTCCTCGGACTTCTCAGCCTCCTCCTGGATGGCGACGAACTCCGCACCCATGGACTCGACCTGTTCGCCCGCCTCGACGCGCAGGTCGGTGGCCTTGACGATCGCGCCCATGGAGTTGGCGGTACCGATCGCGGCCAGACCAGCGACACCAGCGCCGATGACGTAGACCTTTGCTGGCGGCACCTTACCGGCGGCGGTGACCTGGCCGGTAAACAGTCGACCGAAGGCGTTGGCGGCCTCGATGACCGCGCGGTAGCCGGCGATGTTCGCCATGGAGGAGAGCACGTCCATGGACTGTGCGCGGGAAATACGCGGCACAGCGTCCATCGCGAGCCCGGTGATGCCACGGTTGGCGAGCTCGTTGATGAGCTCTTCGTTGCGGCCTGGAGCCATGCGGCAGATCAGGGTGGCCCCGGAGCGCATGAGGTCGCGCTTGGCCTTGGGTGGGGTGTCGAGGGTGGTGACGATGTCCGCCTCCCAGACCTCCTCGCCTACGATGCTCGCGCCGGCCTCGCGGTAGAGGGCGTCAGGGTAGGCGGCGTCTTCGCCGGCACCAGCCTGTACTTCAACGTCATAGCCGAGCTTGATGAGCTTGCCGACCGTGTCTGGTGTGGCTGCCACCAGCGGCTGGTTCTCACCCGGCTCAACCGGAATACCGATACGCACTTTGTCTCCTGTGCAGTCTTCTGGGGGATAAAAGTTCCAGGTACTGATCGCAACGTAGGGGTGGCGTTGTGACCGTCAAGTGCGAGTAAGTGGTGATTCGCACGAGCGACCCGAAAAACATTGGATCTATATTTATCCCTTTTCCGGAGTGCTTGTCGCGCGCTTTGAAGAATTAAAGGAGAAAAAATGCCAACGGGGGCACCCGATGCCCCGGGTGCCCCCGTTGTTGAAATTGCCGTTTCACCCCCAAAGTGGGGTCAGTATGCCTGCCACTCCGGGCGGTTGGCGTCCACGAAACGGTAAAACTCGGTTTCCTGCAGCTGGGATGCCGCCGCCTCGTCCACGATGACTGTCGCGTGTCGGTGCAGCTGGAGCACGGAGGCCGGCATCATCGCGGACACTGGCCCCTCCACCAGGCGGGCCACCGCATCGGCCTTGTTTTCCCCCGTGGCCAGCAACAACAGGTGCCCGGCGCGGCGGATCGTGCCCAGTCCCTGCGTGACCACGTGGATCGGCACCTCCTCGAGCGAACCGAAGAATCGGGCGTTATCCCGCCGTGTCTGCGGGTGCAGCGTCTTCAGGCGGGTCAGGGAGTCGAAGGAGCTACCGGGCTCGTTGAAGCCCACATGGCCGTTGGTTCCCACGCCGAGGAGCTGGATGTCGATGCCCCCGGCAGCCTCGATGGCCGCCTCGTACTCGCGCCCTGCCTCATCGGTACGCGGGTTCATCCCATCGGGGGTGTGCACCGCGCCGTCGGCGAAGTCCACGTACTGCGTGAACTCGTTGTAGATCGTGTAGTGATAGGACTGCTCGTGATCCTCCGGCAGGCCCACGTACTCGTCCAGCAGGAAGGCCGTGGTGTTCGCGAAGCTCAGGCCCTCGCGGTGCTTGGCGATGAGCTCCCGGTAGGTCAGCAGCGGGGTGGAGCCGGTGGCCAGCCCGATGTTCTTCCCCTCGGAGACGTACCGGGCCATGATGGTGGCCGCGAGTTGCGCGACTTCTTTCGGGGTCTGCCGAATCACAACGTCCATGAGCAGGCGGTTCTTTCCAGTATCGGTCGGCGCAGGTCATTGCGCCGATGGTGTTTATTGAGTCTAACCCTCGTTGCGGTGCTGCCGGTAAAAGCTGATCAGCGCGTCGGTGGAGCCATCCCCGGCGGCCACCGCAGCCGTGCCCCGTACCGCTGGGAGTAGGTCGCTGGCCTGGAGTTTTCCGAACTCTACGCCCCACTGGTCGAAGGCGTTGATGCCCCAGATCACCGATTGCACGAAGGTGATGTGCTCGTAGAGTGCGATCAGCCCACCCAGGGAACGCGGGGTCAGCATGTCCGCCAGGATGGTGGTGCTGGGCTGGTTGCCCGGCATCTCCTTGTGGGGGATCAGCTCTTCCGGGGTGCCCGCGGCGCGCAGCTCGTCCGCAGTGCGACCGAAGGCCAGCACCCTGGTCTGGGCGAAGAAGTTTGCCATCAGCATGTCGTGCATCTTCGTGCCCTCGGGTTGGGTGGTGACCTCGCCGTGGGGGGTGCAGAACCCGATGAAGTCCGAGGGGATGAGCTGCGTGCCTTGGTGGAGCAGCTGGAAGAACGCGTGCTGGCCATTTGTCCCGGGCGCGCCCCAGTACACCGGGCCCGTGGGGACCCCGACCTTGGATCCATCCAGGCGTACGGACTTGCCCAGCGACTCCATGGTCAGCTGCTGCAGGTAGTCCGGGAATTCGCGGAGGTCCTCGCTATAGGGCATCACCGCGTGGGACTGGGAGTCCAAAAAGTCGCGGTACCACACGCTGAGCAGACCCATCAGGGCTGGCGCGTTGGCATGCAGCGGGGCGGTGCGGAAGTGCTCGTCCACGTCGTGCAGGCCGGCGAGGAATTGGTCGAAGTCCTGCGGGCCGATCGCGGCCATGAGGGTGAGCCCGATGGCGGAATCCACCGAGTAGCGGCCGCCCACCCAGTCCCAGAAGCCGAACATGTTCGCCGGGTCGATGCCGAACTCCGTGACGGCTTCGCGGTTGGTGGACACCGCGACGAAGTGTTTTTCGATGATGGCTTGCCGCTGCGCGCTCGTGTCCGCTGCTACGCCGCGACGCTCCAGTTCGGTGAGGAGCCACTGCTTCGCCGCGCGCGCGTTGACCAGGGTCTCCTGGGTGCTGAAAGTCTTCGAGCTGATGACGAAGAGGCAGGACTCCGGATCCAGGTCATCCAGCGCGGCGCTGAGGTCAGCCGGATCCAGGTTGGAGACGAAGTAGGGCTCGATGCCCGCGGTTCGGTAGGGGCGCAGCGCGGCCGCCGCCATGGAGGGGCCCAGGTCGGAGCCCCCGATGCCGATGTTGACGACCTGCTTGATGGTCCTCCCAGTCACACCCAGCCACCGGCCGCTGCGTAGGTCGCGGCAGAAGTCCCGCATCCGACCGAGGACCTCGTGGACGTCGGCGGCGACGTCCACCCCGTCGACCTGGAAATCCTGGTCCACCGGGACACGCAGCGCGGTGTGCAGGGCGGCACGGTTCTCGGTGGTGTTGACCGTAGCCCCGGCCATCATCGCGTCGCGGTACTCCGACAGCCCCATCGCTTCGCCCAGCTGGACCAGCAGCTCCATGACGCGGGCGTCGGCGAGGTTCTTCGACAGGTCGATGTGCAGGGGGCCTGCCTGGATGGTCATGTCCTCGACGCGGGTGGCCTCCTGGTTGAAGATCTCCCGGAGGGTGGTGCCGACGAAGCTTTCCTTATAGTCCTGGAGTTCCTGCCACGGTGCGGTGCTGGTCACCCGCTGTGGGTTGGGTGGGATGCTCACTGCTTGAGTTCTCCTCGGGAGGTGCGTCGCCGGTGAATCTTGGACGTATCGTCACCCAGCCTAGTCGTCTCGGTGGCGGTCGCACGGTAGTGCCACAGCGTGCCCCGCGACATAGCTACCGGTGGGGCTGTGTACCCGCGCGGTGGTCGGTGTCTGATCCCAGCGACCAGCGCTGAAGCACGGTGGCCGACGGTCACGCCCAGCGGCCGGCGCTGAAGCACGGTGGCCGGCGGTCACGCCCAGTGGCACAGTGGAGGTATGGCTACTTCGGCAGAAAACAACACAGCACAGAACACCTCGAATCCAGAATTCTTCACCACCGTCACCGCCGGACCGCGGGAGATCACCGTCCCGACGGGGCTGTTTATCAACGGCCAGTGGCGCCACGGCGCGGACGGGGAGACCCTCGGGGTTACCGACGCCGCGACCGGCCAGGAGTTCGTGCGGGTGGCGTCCGCAACGGAGGGCGACGCCCGCGAGGCGATGGATCACGCTGCGAAGGCGCAGCCCGATTGGGAGAACACCAGTCCGCAGGAGCGCGCCGACCTGCTGCGCTCCCTGTATCAGCTGGTGCAGGACAATGCCGATGACCTGGCCTACCTGCAGTCCCTGGAACTCGGGCGCGCGCTGAAGGACAGCAAGGGCGAGGTCGGCTACGGCGGCGGATTCTTCCGCTGGTACGCCTCCCGCGCTGAGGCTATCGCGGGGGAGTACCGCGTGTCCCCGGACGGCGGTAGCCGCATCATCACCCACCCGAAGCCGGTCGGTCCGGTTCTGGCGGTGACCCCGTGGAACTTCCCGCTGGCGATGATCACCCGTAAGCTCGCTCCGGCGTTGGCCGCGGGCTGCACCATGATCGTCAAGCCCGCGCAGATGACCCCGCTGACCGCGCTCTACCTGGCCGAACTCTCCCGCCAGGCCGGCCTGCCGGACGGGGTGTTCCAGGTGCTGCCGACCAGTACCGCGTCGAATGTCTCCGCCATTTTGGACGACGACCGCCTGCGCAAGTTCACCTTCACCGGTTCCACCGAGGTGGGCCAGGCGCTCGGGGCGAATGCCGCCGAGGGCACCATCCGCACCTCCCTGGAGCTGGGAGGCAACGCCCCGCTCGTCGTCCTCGAGCACGCGGACATGGACAAGGCCGTGAACGCCGCCATCGACGCGAAGATGCGAGGTGCCGGGCAGGTCTGCATCGCCGCCAACCGCATCCTGGTGCACGAGTCGCTCGCCGAGGAGTTCACCGCAGCGGTCACCAAGCGGATCGGCGAATTCGTGCTTGGCGCGGGCACTGATAGTGACGCCACCGCAGGCCCAATGGTCAGCGCGGAGCAGCGCGACAAGGTCGCAGACATGGTCGAAAAGGCCGTCGAGCAGGGCGCGAAGGTGGAGATCGGCGGCTTCACGCTGACCGAGGACTCCCTGGCGAAGCACCCGGAGCTCAAGACCACCGGTGAGCTGGACACCAACGGCTTCTGGTACGCCCCGACCGTCCTCTCCGGGGTCACCCAGGACTTCGAGATCGCCAACCAGGAGATCTTCGGACCCGTCATGACCATCCAGACCTTCGCCGATGAGGACGAGGCCCTGGCCAACGCCAATGCCACGAACTTCGGCCTGGCCGGCTACGTGGTCGGCGAGAAGCTACAGGAGACGATGGCCTTCGCCGAGAAGATGGAGGTCGGCATGGTGGCCGTCAACAAGGGCCTGCTCTCCGACCCAGCCGCGCCATTCGGTGGGGTGAAGCAGTCCGGCATCGGCCGCGAGGGCGGCTTCGAGGGCATCGAGGAGTACCTCGAAACCCAGTTCATCACCGTTTCCTACTAGGGCCGGTCCGGGGGAGTTCCCCCCCCAACAGTTAAGGACGCCACCGCAACGTGCGGTAGCGTCCTTTTTCTTTCTGTCTGCCCTGGTTAGGGCAAGCGGCTTAGTTATTCAGCGCGGTGATGACATCCTCGTGCAGCAGCCCGTTGGTGGCCACCGCGGAACCACCGTGCGGTCCCGGCTCGCCCTCCACGTTCGTGAAGGTGCCGCCGGCCTCCGCCACGATCGGGACGAGTGCTGCGAGATCCCAGAGGCTGACCTCCGGCTCCGCCGCGATATCCACGGAGCCCTCGGCGACCATCATGTAGGACCAGAAGTCCCCGAAGCCGCGCAGGCGCCAGGTCTTGTCGCTCAGTCCCACCAGCTGCTCCCGCAGGCCGCGATCCTGCCAGCCGGACAGGGAGCTGATGGAGAGGCTGGCGTCGGCGATCTGGCTCACTCCCGACACGCTCAGGCGGCGCGGTTGGGCAGAAGGGGTGGAGTCCTCGTCGAAAGTATTCGGTACAGAGAAGGAGCGCCACGCCCCGGCCCCTGGCGCGGCCCACCAGCGGCGGCACAGCGCGGGCGCGGAGACCAGACCCACCTTCGGCACGCCGTCCTCCAACAGGCTGATCAGCGTGGCCCACACGGGCACGCCACGGACAAAGTTCTTCGTGCCATCGATCGGATCGATGACCCACTGGCGGCCCTCGAAGTGCGCTTCGCCGCCGAACTCCTCACCCAGCACGAAGTCGTCCGGGCGGGAATCCGCCAGGATCTCGCGCAGGCGACGCTCGACGGCGGTGTCGGCGTCGGAAACGGGGGTGAGGTCGGGCTTGGATTCGATGCGGAGATCCTCGGCCTCGAACCGAGCCATGGTGATCTCGTCCGCGGCGTTGGCCAGCTCGAAGGCAAGCGACAGGTCATCGGAGTATGTGGTGCTCATGCCCTGGATCTTAGCCTCAAAAACTAACTGCCGATGAGCGCAGTCTTAACGCTCGCAACAGCCGACTCGGTGCCGGCCACCGACCAGGTCTTGCCCGCAGCCTCGATCTGCTCGGTCACGCCACCGGCGCCCTCCACGAGCGCCCGGCCCGGCAGCCAGTCCCAGGCCGCCACGGAGTCCTGAATCCAGCAGCCGAGCTCCCCGGAGGCCACGCCGGCCATGTCCACGGAAGCTGAGCCGAGCATGCGGACGGTCGCGAAGTTGCCGGTCACCGCGATCCAGGCGTCCCTAACCTCTGGCACGGAAAACAGCGGCGGGTGCAGGTAGGTGCCGACTACGGTGCGTTCCGCAGGGGTGTTCTTGAACTCCGGGACCGGCTGGGCGTCGCGGGTGGTGGGGATCTCCGGGCCACCGAACCAGGTGTAGCCCATCGCGGGGCGGTGCACGGCGCCGAAGATGACCTCCTCCGGGTCATTCGGGTCGCCCTTAACCAGGGCCAGCGCGGAGCACCAGTAGTCCGAGCCGGTGGTGAAGTTATAGGTCCCGTCCACGGGGTCGATCACCCAGGTCCGCCCGCTGGTCCCTTCGCGCCGGGTGCCTTCCTCGCCGAGGACGCCGTCCTCCGGTCGGATCGTCTCCAGCGCATCGGTGATGAACTTCTCGGCGGCCCGATCCGCGGCGGTGACGACGTCGGAGATGGAGGTCTTCGTCTCCGTCTCGAGCCCGGAGGCGCGCATCCGCCACGCCAGGCGGGCGGCGTTGTACACCAGCGCCTGGGCGAGGTGGTTATCGGTGTCGTCGACGTGCGCGACGATGAAGGTCTTGATGATCGCGTTGAGCATCTCCTCCGGCACCGGGGAGTTGCCGGTGGAGGTGGACGTATTCTTTGCCTTAGCCATACATCCCATTGTGCACACTGCCGGGTAGACTTGCGCACTATGCAACCGGATGTGAGCTCTGATCTGAAAGACCTGGAAGGCACCCTGACTACCATCGAGCGGGTGTTGGACCTCGACGAGCTGGACTCGCGGGCCCGCGAGCTGGAGGATCAGGCCGCCGACCCCTCGCTGTGGGACGATCCGGATCACGCCCAGCAGGTCACCTCGGAGCTCTCCCGTGTGCAGGCCAAGCTGAAGAAAATCCGCGAGCTGCGCCAGCGGCTGGACGACCTCCCGGTGCTCTACAACATGGCCGAGGAGGAGGCCGCGGAGGATCCGGCGGCGGCCGAGGACGCCGCCGCGATGGCGGAGGAGGAGCGCACGGCGCTGCGGGCCGCCATCGAATCCCTGGAGATCACCACGATGCTCTCCGGCGAGTACGACCAGCGCGAGGCGCTGGTCAACATCCGCTCCGGCGCCGGTGGGGTGGATGCCGCGGACTGGGCGGAGATGCTGCTGCGCATGTACACCCGCTGGGCCGAGCAGCACGGCCACAAGGTGGACATCTACGACATCTCCTATGCGGAGGAGGCGGGTATTAAGTCCGCGACCTTCGTCATCCACGGTGACTATATGTACGGCACGCTCTCCGTGGAGCAGGGTGCCCACCGCCTGGTGCGCATCAGCCCCTTCGATAACCAGGGGCGCCGCCAGACCAGCTTCGCCGAGGTGGAGGTCCTGCCCGTCGTGGAGCAGACGGACTCCATCGAGGTGCCGGATGCGGACGTCCGCGTGGACGTCTACCGCTCCTCCGGTCCGGGCGGGCAGTCGGTGAACACTACGGATTCCGCGGTGCGCCTGACCCACATCCCAACCGGCATCGTCGTGACCTGCCAGAACGAGAAGTCCCAGATCCAGAACAAGGCCTCCGCCATGCGCGTGCTGCAGGCCAAGCTGTTGGAGAAGAAGCGCCAGGAGGAGAAGGCCGAAATGGATGCCCTTGGCGCGGGCGGCAACGCCTCCTGGGGCAACCAGATGCGCTCCTACGTGCTGCACCCGTACCAGATGGTCAAGGATCTGCGCACCGAATACGAGGTCGGGGACCCGCAGAAGGTCCTCGACGGCGACCTCGACGGGCTCATCGAGGCCGGCATCCGCTGGCGCATGGCGCAGCAGCAGGAGGAGAACGCCTAAGGCGTCAGCCCGTGGATGTAGCCGAAGCGGTGCTCGGTGGTGGCGATGTTCTGCTCCAGCAGCATCGTCAGCAGCTCGCGGTGGCCATCCGGTAGCACCGGCTGGTCGAAGATCTTCGAATTCGAGTCGACCGCTGCCTCGTAGAAGGCATCCGGGCTCTCGCCCAGGGAGCGGATGCGGGAGTTCGCGGCCTTCGAGATCTCCGCGGCGAACACCAGGTCGCTGGCGATGCGGAAGCTCTTGCCCAGCTCACCGAACTGCGCTGCCACCTCCTCGGACGCCGAGATATCCAGCTCCGTGCCGGTGACCGCCGCCCCCAGCTGGAGGCGCAGGACGTCGCGCGCCTTGGCGTCGGCGTTAACGCGGACGCGCAGCGGTTCCAGCAGCGGCTTGTAGCGGAAGACGTTGGACTCCACGACCATCGCCGACTTGTCGTGCTCGACGCCGAACTCCACGGCCATCGCGTGGGCGTCGGACTCCGCCGCCCGGCGGAGCCACTCGTGATCCGCGTCCTCCAGAACCGGGGAGCCGAGCCCGCGGAACTCTCGCAGCAGCTGGGTGATGCGGGGCTCGACCGTCCCGGAGGTCAGCTCCTCGACATTGCCTTCGGTCCACACGCCCTGTTGGGCGACGTAGTTCGGGCCGCCGGCCTTCGCTCCGGAGCCAATGGAGGAGCCCTTCCAGCCACCGAAGGACTGGCGCTGCACGATCGCACCGGTGATGCCGCGCTCCACATAGGCATTGCCCACCTCGACCCGCTCGCGCCAATAGGCGGTCTCATCGCGGTCGATGGTGTGGATGCCGCCGGTCAGCGCGAAGCCGGTGGAGTTCTGCCACTCGATCGCCTCGTCCAGGTCCTTGGCATGCATGATGCCCGTGACCGGGCCGAAGGCCTCGTTGGTGTGGTACCAACTGCCCGGCTGCACGTTATCGCGAATACCCGGGCTCCACAGGGTGCCGGTCTCGTCCAGCTGCTTCGGCTTGACCAGCCACTTCTCGCCCCTATCGAGCTTGCGTAGCGCCCGGTCCAGCTTCTCGCCTGGGGCCTCGATGATGCCGTTCATGTACGTGGAGATGTCGGTGCCGCGACCCACCTTGATGGACTCCACGGCATCGACCAGCTGGTTCATGAAGCGCTCGTTCTTGGACATCGAGCCCACGGTGATGATCAGGGAGGCTGCGGAGCACTTCTGACCCGCGTTGCCGAAGGCGGACTGGTAAATATCCTCCACGGCCAGGTCCGGGTCCGCGGCCGGGGTGACGATGATGGCGTTCTTGCCGGAGGTCTCCGCGTTCAGGACCTTGCGGGGGTCCCAGCTGCGGAACAGCTGCGCGGTCTCCGAGGCTCCCGTGAGGATCACGGATTCCACGTCCGGGTGGCTGATCAGGCGCTTGCCAGCCTCGTCCTCGTCGGCGTTGACTAACTGAAGCAGGTCCTCGCCGACACCGGCCTCGCGCATGGCCTCGACGAAGACCTCGGCGATGCGCAGCACCTGGGGCGCGGGCTTGAGGATCACGGCGGCGCCAGCGGCCAGCGCGGCCGTCACACCACCCACCGGGATCGCCACGGGAAAGTTCCACGGCGGGGTGACCACGACGACCTTGTACGGGGTGAAATTCGAACCGCGGTGCCGGTCGAGCTGGCGGGCGGATTCTGCGTAGTAGTGCGCCATGTCGATGGCCTCGGAGATCTCCGGGTCGGATTCCGCGATCGTCTTATCGGCCTCGAAAGCCGCCGCAGAAATCAGGCGGCCACGGTAGTTCGCCAGGGAATCAGCGACCTTATCCAGCAGCTCGGCACGCTCCGCGCCGGTCTTCTGCCCCCACGCTCCCTCGTGGGTCTCAACGGCACGCTGCACGATCTTGTCGATCTCCGCCGGGTCGGTGACCAGCGGAGACTGTGCCGGGCCCGGGTCGGCCTCCGGGGTGAGCAGGCTGCGGGCCCACTCGCGGTTCTGCGCCAGAGCGGGGTCGGTGTCAGGCTCGTTGAGGAAGTTGCCCGGGATGGAGCCGCCCGTGGCACCAACCTTGTCCCTGGCTTCCTGGATGCGGTCCTGGGTGCGGCGCGGCCCGTGATAGGTCGCCCAGCGGTCGGCGACGGCGTCCCGGAAGCGCTGCTCCTGGTTTTCCATCGGCGTCAGGCCGGTGTCGTCGTCCTCTTCGGGGGTGAACAGCGCGTAGAGGAAGTTCTGCTTCGCGCCGTTTTCCTCCAGGCGGCGGACCAGGTAGGACACGGCGACGTCGAAGTCCTCCTTGCGGACGACGGGCGTGTACAGGATTAGGTTGCCGGTCTTCTTCTGCACCTCGCTGGCCTGGGCTGGAGCCATGCCCTGCAGCATCTCGATGTCCAGCTGCTCGGCCACGCCCCGCTGTTCGGCGAGCTTGTGGGCGAGTGCTACGTGGTAGACGTTGTGGCTGGCCACGCCGATGCGGATGGCCTGCGCGTTTTCCGGGTTCAGCACCCAGTCGATCAGGCGCAGGTAGTTGGCGTCGACCTCCGCCTTCGTCAGATAAGGGGTCTGCGGCCAGTTGTGCATCTCCGCATCCACCCGCTCCATCGAGAGGTTCGCGCCCTTGACCAGGCGCACCTTGATCTTCGCGCCACCCTGGGCCACGCGCTGCTTCGCGAATTCAGTTAGTCGCTGGAGGGCCTCGAAGGAATCCGGCAGGTAGGCCTGCAGCACAATGCCGACCTCTAGGTCGAGGAACTCCTCCTCGGCGAAAAGCTCGGTGAATAGCTCCAGCGTGAGGTCGAGGTCTTCATAGGCCTCCATGTCGAGGTTGACGAAGGTGGGCTTGCCGGACCGTCCCTGGCCCGCACGCTTGGCCTCCCGGTACAGCGGACGCAGGCGGTCCTTCAGCCGGTCGACGGAGCCGCGGAAGTCCCAGTGGTTGAGCTGGGAGACCACGGAGCTGGCCTTGACGGAGACGTACTCCACCTTCGGGTTCCGGATCAGGTCGATGGTCTGCTGGAGGCGTCGCTTGGCCTCCGCCTCGCCGAGGACGGCCTCGCCCAGCAGGTTCAGGTTGAGGGTGAATCCCTTCTCCCGGGCATCGTCGAGCATCGCGTCCAATGTCTCGGAACCGGCGTCCAACACCAGGTGGCCGACGGTGGAGCGCAGGTACTTTCGCGCGATGGGCATCACGACGTTCGGCAAGATCGGGGCTGCGATGGAGCCCGCCGTGACCAGGATCGTGTCGATCAGGCCGAGGAATGCCGGGGCCGGGTCGGTGCGCTTAAAGGGGGAGGCGATCTTCGCGAACTCTTCGGCCGCGACCTTGTTGTCCTCCGGTCGGGCCACGCGGTCGACGAAGCTGAAGGTGAACTCCACGCCGTGCGGGTCGTGGACCATGTCGGCCAACTGCTTCGTGGCCGGGGCTGTTTCCTTGACCTCCAGCCACGTATCGGCCTGTTCGATGGCGACGTCGACGAGGCCCTCCATGTCCTGGTTCGGCGCGAGGTCCTGGTGTTCGGTGTTCTTGCTGTTCTCCTTGTGAGAAGTCATGGTCGCTGTCTCTCTATGTGAGGGGTTTCCCGTTGTGGCCTGGCTCCACTGCGGTTTTTGGGGGAGCCGAAAAGAAGGCCTCGAACGGGCTGGGCAAGAGGGGGGGACCGGCTGCCGGGGCAGGGGCGGTCTTAGACAGCGAGAACGGGCGGGCGGTCACCGGGTCGGCGACGACGATCGCGGGATAGCGCGTGCAGCCGGGTTTGAGTGACCCGGCTCAGCGCACCGCGGTACTGGGTGCTGTACCGGGCGATATGCCCGGTGTTGCACCCCGCGGGGGAAGCCGTGTCATTCCACATGACCCAAATCTACGCCCTTTTCGGGGCTGTTTCATCAAGTGAAATAAAAACCGCGCACGCCCTAGTTGCGGGGGAGTGCGCGGTGTGCGGGGCGCCCCGCCGGAAGGATATCCGGCGGGACCGAGTGTTTAGGCCGGGTAGTCCATTGGGGTGCCCGGGCCCAGCGGGATGCCGAGCAGCCACCAGGCGACGAAGAAGAGGAACCAGCCAATGAGCATCGCCGTCGCATAAGGCAGCGCGAGCGACATCAACGTGCCGATGCCCGAGCGCGAGTAATAGCGCTGCAGGAAGGTCAGCGCCAGCGCGAAGTAGGGGCTCATCGGGGTGATGATGTTCGACGGCGAATCACCCATGCGGAAGAGCATCTGGGTGACCTCCGGGGCGTAGCCCAGGTACATGAACATCGGCACCACGATCGGGGCCATCAGAGCCCACTGCGCAGAGCCCGAGGTGATCAGCAGGTTCAGGCCCGCGACCAGCAGGACGAAGAGGGCGAAGAGCAGCAGCGGGGGCAGGTCCGCCTTCTGCAGGATCTCCGCGCCGGTGATCGCGGTCCAGGAGCCCAGGTTGGACTCGGTGAACCACGCCAGGAACTGGGCGACGGCGAAGAAGAGCACCATCATCGGTAGCAGCGTCTTTAGACCGCGGGCCATCCACTCCGGGACCTGGTGCCACTTGGTCAGGGTCTTGGCGACCAGGCCGTAGACCACACCGAGCAGGAAGAAGCCGACCGCGATGGGGACGCCGACGTCCGTAATCAGGGGGCTTTCCATGACCGCGCCACCCTCGCCCTGCAGCGGGGAGCCGGGGACAAACAGGGCGGCGAAGTACGCTGCGAAGAAGACGACGGCGGCGACGCCGGTCCACTTCAGGGCGCGGACCTCCTTCTCGCTGAGGGCGAGGTCTGCCTCCAGCTCGTCCTTCGTCATGTCCTTGGCGTCCTTGTCGAGGGCTGCGCTGCCCTCGGAGTCGACGTGCTCGGCGTTACCAAAGGTCAGCTCCTCGTAGTTGATCCGATCGTGGTCGACCAGCTCGAGAGCCTTCTTATTGATATAGAGCTCCGTGACTGCGGTGATGATCAGCGCGAGGACGACCGCGGAAGCCATGACGAAGAAGTAATTAGCCAGCGGGGAGACCACGTACTCGGCGTCCGCGATGTTGGCGGCCGAGGTGGAGATGCCTGCGAGCAGCACGTCCGTGATGTTGAGGACCAGCGAGGAGTTGAAGCCCGCCGAGGAAGCGGCGAAGGCGACCATCGCACCGACGATGGGGGAGCGTCCCATCGCGCGGAAACTCATCGCCCCGATGGGGATGAGGATGACGTAGACGGCGTCCGAGGCGACGGAGCCGGTCACGCCAGCCAGCGCCACGACGAAGGTGAGGCTCTTCGGACCCACCTTGCTCACCACCGCGCGCACCGTCGAGGCGATCAGGCCGGAGTGTTCCGCGATGGCCACGCCCAGCATGACGGTGATGATGAGCCCGAGCGGCGGGAAGCTGGTGTAGTTCTCGACCGCGTTGGAGACGATGGAAGACAAGCCCTCGGCGGAGAGCAGGTTCTTCACGACGACGGTTTCGCCGGATTCGGGGTCCTTCGCGCTCAGCCCAGCCAGTGAGCCCAGCCAGGAGCTGAAGAGGACGAGTCCGCCGATGATGACGAAGAGCCAGAAGGGCTCTGGCAGTTTATTGCCGACGCGCTCCACCCAGCCGAGGAAACCGCCAACCTTCTCAGGCGCGTGTTCCTCGTGGTGTTCTTCGCTGCGGTCGGTTTTCTGGTCGCTGTGCTTGTTCGCTGTCTTCTCGGCAGTCACACGCTTCCCTTCTGTAACAGTTTCATCTTTGGTTCGCTAAGGTTAGAGCCGTGATCACTTTCGATAACGTTTCCAAGAGCTACCGGACCTCAACCCGGCCTGCGCTCCAGAATATTTCCGCAGAGATCGAAAAGGGCGAGTTTGTCTTTCTTATTGGCCCTTCCGGTTCCGGAAAGTCTACGTTTCTGCAGCTCATGGTCCGCGAAGAGGCGCTGGACTCTGGTGACCTGCATGTCGCCGGGTTCCATGTCAACGCGCTGAAGGATAAGGAAGTCCCGAAGCTGCGCCAGCGCATCGGCTACGTCTTCCAGGACTTCCGTCTGCTCCAGAAGAAGACGGTCTTCGAGAACGTCGCATTCGCCCTCGAGGTGATCGGCAAGAAGCGCCCGGACATCGAGAAGCTGGTCCCGGCTGCCCTCGAGACCGTGGGCCTGCAGGGCAAGGAGAACCGCTTCCCGCACGAACTTTCCGGCGGCGAGCAGCAGCGCGTCGCTATCGCCCGCGCCTCCGTCAACCGCCCGCTCGTCCTGCTTGCCGACGAGCCGACCGGAAACCTTGACCCGGATACCTCCGCCGAGATCATGAACCTGCTCAACCGCATCAACCAGCAGGGCACCACCGTCGTCATGTCCACCCACGACGACGTCGCCGTCGACTCCATGCGCAAGCGCGTCATCGAACTGCACAACGGTGAGCTCGTGCGCGACGACGCTCGCGGCATGTACGGCGTCGGCCACTAAGCCGGGGCAACGAGGAAGGTTTAAATACTTATGCGAAGTAACTTCATCACCCGCGAGGCCTTCGGTGGCCTGACCCGCAACGCCACCATGACGATCGCGATGATCATCACCACCGCGATCTCCCTGGCGCTGCTGGCCACCGGTTTCCTCATGACCACGATGACCGAGCGCACCAAGGACATTTACATCGACCGCATCGAGGTCATGGTTCAGCTCAAGGACGAGGTCTCGGTCGAGGACCCGGAGTGCGCGAAGCCGGAGTGCGCCAAGCTCCGTGAGCAGCTGGAGGGCGACGAGGCCGTCAAGTCCGTCACCTTCCGCAATAAGCAGCAGTCCTACGACCGTTTCGTGGAACTATTCCAAGACTCCGACCCGCGTCTGGTTGAGCAGACCAGCAAGGACGCCTTCCCGGCGGCCTTCCACGTCCGGCTGGAGGATCCGACCGACACCGCCCCGATCGACGCGGTGCGCGATAACCCGGTCGTTCAGGATGTCGTCGATCAGGGCGAGGACCTGCAGGCAGCGACCCGCAACCTGGACTCCATCCGTAACGCGGCGTTCTTCGTCGCCGCTGTGCAGGCGGTGGCCGCGATCTTCCTGATCGTGAACATGGTGCAGATCGCGGCGTACTCGCGCCGGGAGGAAATCAGCATCATGCGCATGGTGGGCGCGTCCCGCTGGTACACCCAGGCACCGTTCGTGCTGGAGGCCATCATCGGCGCGGTGATCGGTGCGGTCATCGCGGTGGGCGGAATGCTCGCCGGCAAGGCGCTGGTCGTGGACAAGGCGCTGGACTCGGTCTACCGGGCCAACCTGGTCGCGAAGATCACCACCGCCGATATCTGGCTGATGGCACCGATCCTTGTCATCATCGGTGCCGCGGTGGCGGCGATCACCGCGCAGATCACACTGCGCTGGTACGTCAAGAACTAGCGTTGTGTTTGGCGGGGCTGGCTGATGGGGGATCGGCTGGCCCTTCTGCTTCCTCTTAGCTGGGCGCATTCGTCCTCAGCTCGACTGCTTCGCCAGCCGTGCGGCTGGTAACGTGTGAGCAATCATGGCTAAGAAGAGCACCCCGGTGGACTCCGGGAAATCGAAGGGGAAGAAGGCCTCCGCACCACGTGGTGGGGGCCCGGCTGTCATTGCCACCAACCGCAAGGCGCGCCACGACTACCACATCCTCGACACCTACGAGTGCGGCGTGGTGCTCGTCGGCACGGAGGTCAAGGCCCTGCGGGAGGGTAAGGCCAGCCTCGTGGACGCTTATGCCACCATCGATGCCGGCGAGGTCTGGCTGCGGGGGCTTCACATTCCGGAGTACTCCCGCGGCAACTACTGGAACCACACCCCGCGTCGCGTGCGTAAGCTGCTGCTGCACCGCCGCGAGATCGACTCGCTGATGGGCAAGGTCCGCGACGGCAACCACACGCTGGTTCCGCTGCAGCTGTACTTCGTCGACGGCAAGCTCAAGTGCGAGCTGGCCCTGGCCCGCGGTAAGCAGGACTACGACAAGCGCCAGGACATCAAGCGCCGCACCGAGGAGCGCGAAGTGGTCCGCGAGCTGGGGCGCAAGATCAAGGGGATGAAGGGCTAGGCGCTATCGGCGTCGAGACGAAGGGAGTACCGCCGTGGAGCACTGGCGGCTTAGCCACCCGAGCCTGGGGCAGCTCGAGGTATGTGTCGGTCAGCCGGCCGAGATTCGAAGCGTTGACCCGGGGTTCCCGTTGCCTACGAAAGACGACGCCCAATCTGACGCGGTGGCCAGCTCCGAAGGGTTTTACGAGCTTGAATCACCGGACGGCGCAAAGATCGAGGTGGGGGAATTACCCGCGTCGCGGTCTGCTGAGCAGCGACCTGCTTCCCTCGCGGAAGGGGAGAAAGGAAGCCCTGATGGTGGGGTACGGGGAAAGATCGCCGAGAAGTGGCAGTCATTTCTCGAATACGAGGCGCCTCCCGTGGTCGTGCTCCAGCACGGTGTGCCCGTCTATCGGGAACGCAGCCTGGGCCAACGAAAGGTCCGGCTGGCGCCGGCGGGGCGTGACCCCAAGCAGGTGGCCGACGGGGAGTTTTCCGAAACGCTCGATCCGGGCGTCTCTGCGGCTCCCGCGATGTTGAAATTGGACACCGCGGTTTTCGACCGGCATCTCCTCCAGGTCGGGGTGAAAACCAAGGATTCTTTCATCTTCTTCGATCCACCGGCCGGTACTCCTGCCGCGGAGCGTGCCGCGAAGATGGAGGCTTCGCCTGTCCGGCGCTGGCTCTATCCGCTGCTCGGCGGGCTCGGTAAGAGTGGTTGGGCGATCCTGGCCGTTCTCCTGGCCCCGGTTGTGACCAAGTTCTTGGTGTGGCTGATCGGGCTGATTCTCACGCCCATCATCGCCGTCATTGAGTTCCTGCTGGGGCTGTTGCCAGATATTGACTGGCCGGAGATCCGCTGGCCAAAGATTCCGTGGCCGGACATCAACTGGCCCACCATCCCATGGCCCGAGATTAACTTTCCCAGCCTGCCGAGCCTTCCCGAGTTGCCAGACTGGCTCGTCTGGCTGCTGGACCACCCGAAGTTCTGGGTGCCCATCGTGATGGGAGCCGTCGTAGGAATCATCGCGGTGCGCAACGCTCGACGGTCGCAGAAGGAAAAGCTGCACTGGCAGCGGCAAAAGATGGCAACGGCATTGAACGCGCTTTACGAAAAGCGAAAAATGCAGTAATCTGAACCACCCTGCTGAGACGCAACTTCCGCAGCAGGCTTGTATGGGGCCGACATGGTTTCGACTTCGTGCATTGAGCTAGGGGAAGCGTGCCGGTGAAGGCAGATGACCACCGTAAGCGTCGCTGCGATTTCTAAGCGCCGAGAACACTCAGCGCGACTACGCCCTCGCTGCCTAATTCAGCGACCGCGTGTCTGTCGGCCTAAGCTAGCCTCTGGCTTAGCACCCGGCATCGTTTAAAGAGGCTTGCTGTGCAGCTAGGTCACTCGAGCTGCATGGGACACTTGAGAGTGACTGGGCTCATCATCCGGGCTGGTTCGCGTGACCCGGAGAGCCGAGCAGAGATGACAGCGAACTGCGCACGGAGAAGCCCTGGCGAAGTCGCGAAGGACGCGGGTTCAATTCCCGCCGGCTCCACGATTGTCATCAGTCGCGACATAGTTGACAGCTCAGTCGCGACATGATGGACAAACCGGCGCCTTGGTTTTTATTTTCCAACGGCGCCGGTTTTGTGTTTTTACACCAGGGGCGGGTCCCCTTTTCGCCAGTATGGTTTTTGATAATCACGGGACGTGTCGATGTAGTGCTCCGTGATGATTTCTGCGGTGAGGCGCGGGAGGGGCACATACGCCGACGGCAAGGCCTCAGAAGCTCGTCCTGTGCTGAATCGTGGGCTGTGCAAGCGGCTGACACCCTGCCTGGCTGATCCCCGCCCGCCTTCGCGCCACGCTTGCATAGTCAGTGTCAACGATGTCGCGACTGATGTGACAACCATCATCCCGCAACGGTGCTATCGGTCGGTGTCAACGATGTCGCGACTGATGTGACAACCATCAGGAATGTTCTGCCAGGCACACCGTGTCAACTATGTCGTGACTTCAGACACCGCCGGCTCCACGATTGGCTTTACCCCTGGTCACAGTGACCAGGGGTTTTGCCGTTCCTGCGCGGTTATATTGGTGAATACTCTGATGGGGCCTGCCTCATATTTCGGCGCTGCGGGGGCGGCCCGCCTTCAATCCAGGGAGCCATAGCCTTCGGGCTTGACCACGCGCGGCCAGCCGATTCCAGACTTGGAGATGGTGAATGGCCCGGAGTGGAGAACCTGACCCTCTTCGTCGAAGAAGGTTCCGGTTACGGGGTAGGAGGGGCCATAGTACTGCCCATCGTCCGGGTCGTTGTATGTCGCGACCGATTTGAGCCGGCCATTGGGGTAAAACTCGCAGCCGTAGACCAGCCCCCTGCGCTGGAACGTCCCAACCTTCTTCGGCGTGCCGTCCTCGTAGTATTCGATGCCGTAACCCTTGCGGTAGACGTGCCCCGTCTGCGGATCGGTGGTCGTACCACCGAAATATTTGAGCTCGCCGCTGTCGTAAAAAATCTCGCCGCGCATGTCTTCTCCTTGATGTTGATCGGCTGGAAACAACATAAAAAGAAGACTCATCGTTCAAGCTGGAGCACCTTGCACGTCGGTAGGTTGCTGAAGGGTCATCGAGCTTGTCTCTCGCCTTCTCTTTATGAATGACCCCAGGCTAGCAGCCCGGAGAGCGTTCTCGATGAAAAATTTTTGTGGTCGTGCATATTCGATGACCGAGACATCCGGGTTCGATCTAGATGAGTCCGGGTTGATCTGCCCCGAATGGGGCTAGGTGGTAGGAGGTGTGGGCCGCTGGATGTGGCAGCCATTCGTCACTGGGTATCAGATGTGAAAACATTAAGAATGTAGTGGCGAATATCCTGGCCCGTACAGAGCGAACCAGCGCCGCTTCCTTTTGAGAGGAGTAGCAATGGGTCGGCTATATCGGTCTTGGGCAGCAATTCTGGTCGCACTGTTGGCCACCATCGGGTTGGCGGGGGGAGTGGGGCACGCGGCCGAGGTCAATTCGTGGGAGGAAATGGTTGCCACGGTTGATGCCCTCGACGCGGGTGGTTCTGCGGAGCTGTCAATCGCGTCGGACATCGAAGCGCAGGAGGGCACGCAACCGCTGACGGTACGTGAAGGAAGGGCGCTCACCCTCACGGGCAGCGGGCAGCTGACTGGTCCCGGTGCCCCTTTAATTACGGTGGAAAAGGGGGGATCGCTGACCCTGGCGGGACCCACGTTCCGTGGCGTGCAGTTTGCCGTCGCTGGTGATCTGAATTTTAACGCTGGCGCGATTCGGGACACTAAGGTCACCGGGCCAGTGATCTTCGTCGACGGTGGTTCGCTGACCATCGGCGGAACGGCGGATTTTTCGCAGAACTCCGTTGCCGATGAGACGGGCGAGCTGAATCCGGCCGGGGTGGAAAAGGAAAAATACGCCCCTATCACTGCATATAACGGCACTGTTCGCGTCGAGGGCGGGACGCTCACCGATAACTCGGGGCTGCGTTATGGCGGTGTGATTGGCCTGTGGGCGCGTGATGGCGAAAAACCGAGCTTCGAGATGACGGGCGGCACGCTGCAGGGCAACAAAGTCAGTCATCCGAAGTACAACGGCCGCGGTGGTGCCGTGTATGGTGACGGCGCTGTGGTGGCCATGTCCGGCGGCTCCCTGAAAGAGAACACGACGGAGCAGGGTGCGGCTCTTGCCTTCATCGATAGCGATGTCACGATGTCAGGCGGAGTTCTTGTCCAAGGCAATAACAACGGCGACTACAAGGGTTTTGGCGGTGGCCTATTCCAGCATGGTGGCACGCTGAAGATCCAGGGTGCCACCTTCACAGAGAACGTATCCACTGGTCGTGGCGGTGCAATCTACACGACCGGGGATGCCACGGTGGAGATCACCGGCGCCGAGATCACGTCGAATACCGCTGCGAAGTCGGGCGGCGGCATCGCCTTTATGGGAACCACCAAGGCCACCCTCCACGCTGCGGATTTGAGAGATAACACCTCGACCGGCTTCTGGGGCGGCGGGGCCATGTATAACGACACCAACACGGATGTGACGATTTACAACGGCCTCATCCGCGACAACGTCATCAAACCCGGGTTTCTGATTGGTGCCGGGAACCACCCGGTGAGCGCCCAGGGCGGTGGCGTGTGGAACTGCCCCACGGGCTCGACGGTCATGCACGTCAACCGCGGCGTGGCGATCTTCGATAACGTGGCCCCCAACGTGGTTGGAGGTAAGAACGCTGGTGCGGGCGATGATTTCGCGAGCATCATTAAGCACAAGTTCGGCGAGCCTGTGGAAGGCCACTCGGTCGTGGTTACCGACCGCATGCTCGGCGGCAGCCCACGCCAGTGGTTCCAGGATGGCTCGATCTACAACGTCCACAGCAACTGGTCGGAGGAAGGGAAGGTTCCGCGTTATTCCGAGGAAGGGCCGAATACGGCGATCGAGCCGAACACGGAAGTCACTGAGAATATCGCTTTCAAGTCCGTGCCGAGTGAGGACGCCAAGGCGATTGCGGAGCGCCTCGCAACGGTGCGGATCGTGGAAAACACCGCTACGGGCACCGGAATCTCGGGGGCAGGTATTGCCAATAACGGCAAGCTGACCTTCGGCGAACCCGACCCCTGGACCGTCAAAGTGGCTAAGACCTGGGTTAATGATGAGCCAACCGAGCGCCCGGAGGACCTCTTCTTGGATGTCAAGCTCGGGGACAAGGTTCTGGAAACCGTGAAGCTCGACAAGGCCAATGGTTGGGAAGCCGAGCTCAGCAACTACCCGGATCCGAAGACTCTGATCGATGCCAAGACGGGGGAGACCATCCCGTTGACCTTCGTCGAGCACGCAGTCGATGGTTACATGTCCCACACCCCTGTGGTGACCTTCAACGAGGCTACCCGGACGTATGAGGTTGCGCTGCGCAACGAGCCGCCGACGTCGATCGACGTTCGGAAAGAATGGTCCGGCGACGCGGAGGAAGACCGCCCCGAGGCTATCGTCGTGCAGCTGCTGGCCGACGGCGAGGAGACCGGGAAAACTCTTGAGCTGACCGCCGAAGATGGCTGGCACGGGAAGTTCGAGGGGCTGCCGAAGTATAAGACGGTGGATGAGCAGCGGACCGAAATCAAGTACTCGGTGCTCGAGGTCGACGTCCCTGGTTATGAGTCCTCTGTCAGCGGTGACGCGGAGCGCGGCTTTGTGCTGAAGAACTCGAAGGATGTGCCACCGCCCACGGAGACGACCGAGGTGCCACCTCCAACGGAGACGACGGATGTCCCACCGACGGAGACGACGGACGTTCCACCGACGGAGACGACGGATGTCCCACCGACGGAGACGACGGACGTTCCACCGACGGAGACGACGGACGTTCCACCGACGGAGACGACGACCGTTCCGCCGACCGAGACCACGGACGTGCCGCCGACGGAGACCACGACCGTGCCGCCGACCACGGATAAGCCTCTGGCTCGGACCGGTGTCGCGGTTAGCGGCCTGGTGGGAGCGGGAGTGCTTCTACTTGGCGCGGGAGCCCTGGTGCTCGCACGCCGTCGCGGATAACTAAGTTGGGGCTGGCTCCACAGATAGTGGGGCCAACTCGCCCCCTTTGTGGCGGACTGATGGCGCAGCACTGCGCCCATGTCCCAGCGGGTGCTCCGCCAAACGAGTCACCGAGAGGGGAGGAATGGGGGAATTGCCGTTCAGGGCTCTGGGGTGCTGTGAGGAAGTTCCTGGGGGTATTCCTAAAAGAAGCTGCCTGAAATTAAAGCAAGCGTGAAGTCTCCGTGTTTGCGGTTAGATGGTGACTTGTCACGCCTGTTATTGAGATCACTTTTGGGATTAACTCCTTTTTGGATGAGCTTCGATGAGCTAGGAGAAAAAAGAGCTACCCGCATGGCTTGAGCTGGAAAAATAGCCCGATTTATCGGACGTATGACCTTATTGAGGTTCCCTTAAAATCGATATAGTGACGAGCTGCACATTATGGTTGTCTTGTTTTTTGAGGCTTAGTGGACTTTATTTTCCGTGTTATTCTCGGGTTCCCGAGGGCGCATTTCATCTCATTGTTGTGCGATTCATAGCGTTCTATGAACTTCCTTTTGCTCCGCATAGGTACTGCGGTTAGTGGGCGAGTGGAAGCCGAACCCTCGTTGAGTTGAAAGAAACGCCACCATGATTTGGGTTCACCTACTGATCGTCCTCGCGGCCATTGTGCTCGGCGCGCGGTACGGTTCCATCGCGATCGGTGCTGCCGGTGGCCTCGGTGTAATCGCCTTGGCGATCGCTGGCGCGCCGGTAACGGGGGAGGATATTCCCTTCGACGTCATCGGCATCATCATGTCCGTCATCGCTGCCATCGCCGCGATGCAGGCTGCCGGCGGCATGGACTGGCTCGTCGCGCAGACCGATAAGCTGCTGCGTAAACAGCCGAAGCGAATCACTCTCTTCGCTCCGATGGTCACCTATTTCCTGACGCTTTTCGCGGGCACCGGGCACACCGCCTTCGCCGCTTTGCCGGTGGTCACGGAGGTCGCCAAGGAAAACGAGATTCGCCCATCGCGGCCGTTGTCGATCGCGGTCGTGGCCTCGCAGATGGCTATCACCGCCAGCCCGATTTCCGCGGCCGTAGTGTTCCTGGCCTCCATCCTGGAGCCGATGGGGGTGGGGTACCTGACGTTGCTTGGGATCGCGATTCCTTCGACGTTCCTCGCGGTCATTATCACCAGCTTTGTTGCCAACTGGCTTGGCACTCCGCTTTCGGAGGATCCCGTCTACCTGGAGCGTAAGGAAAAGGGGCTGGTGAAATTCCGGGGAAAGGTCCAGTACACCGAGAAGCCGGGTGCCAAGGCATCGGTGCTGATCTTTCTGCTCGCCATCGTCGCAGTGGTCAGCTACGCGGCGCTGATCTCGGATAACCTGCAGGTTATTGTCGACCCGACCCTGCCGCGCACCGAGGCGATCATGTCGATCATGCTTGCCGCGGCGATGGCTATCACCGTGTTCTGCCGAGTCGAGCCGGGGCGGATTCTGGAGATGGCAACTTTCCGCTCCGGGATGTCCGCCTGCGTGTGTGTCCTCGGTGTGGCCTGGTTGGGGACGACTTTCGTGAACGCTCATCTCGACGAGATTACGGATGCTGCCGGGGCGACCCTCAGCACCAAGCCGTGGCTGCTGGCCGTGGTTCTCTTCTTCGCGGCGGCCCTGCTGTACTCACAGGCTGCGACGGCAAAGGCGCTGATGCCCACGGCGCTGGCGCTTGGAGTTGGCCCGGTTGCTGCTATCGCTGCTTTCCCGGCCGTGTCCGCGCTTTTCGTGCTGCCGACCTACCCGACGCTGCTCGCGGCGGTCGAGATGGATGACACCGGCTCGACGCGGGTGGGTAAGGCGGTCTTCAACCACCCGTTCATGATCCCGGGTGTGGTGAATATTGTTCTTGCGGTGGCTTTCGGATTCCTTTTTGGGTCTTTGCTGATCTAGCTCCACGTTATTGCTGAGGGGAAAGTCGCCCTGATTCACTGTTGAGCCCGATATGGTTTCGGAGGGCAAAGGCAAGAGTCTGTTAGCGTGGATTTATGACTAACACCGCTAAGAGCAATGTTCTGAAGTCGCTGACCGCTGCCGTCGCTGCCCCGGCTCTACTGCTGGGCGTGGCTGCGTGCGGTGACTCTGGCGAAGAGACGGTCAACAACGCCACCGAGCAGGCGGGCGACGCCGCCAGCTCCGCGACCGAGAAGGCTGGCGACGCGGTGGATTCCGCGAAGGCGGACGAGTCCACCTCCACGACGGACGCTGCCGACGAGAACTCGGACCTGAGCCAGCCGGAGATCCTGCTGGACGGGAAGCCTGTTGACGGCGAGTTCGCTCCTGTGAAGGTCAAGCGCACCACGGACGATGGCCAGCAGGAACTGAAGTACGAGGCTGGCGATGGTGCTACCGAGCTCGAGGTCGAGATCATCGAGGGGGATGACCCGGCCCTCGACGAGCTCAGCCTCAAGGTCGACGGTAAGGAGTGGGAGACCTCCGACCAGCAGGAGCGTGACGCCAAGGTTGTGAAGGCCGGTGACCGCTACGTCGTCAGCACCGAGGTGCACGAGGACGATAACGAGCAGAACACCGCTTCCGTGAAGGTCACTTTCGACGCTAAGCAGTAGTCAGTGCCCCCTCACCCCAAGCAGCTTTTCTCGGAGACGCGGGTGAGTTTGGGGAGAAGCGCCCGGTAGCGCTAAAGGTCGGTCCCCACCAGGATGGTGGGGACCGACCTTTACTCATTGCTGGCCACGGTTCCACGTGGCCAGCCGGGGGCAGTGGCTAGGCCCTACTTGGCGTCTTGCGCCTCGTGCGGAACATCGATGGCCCTGTTCGGGTCCGTGCGCCACGGGTTACCGGAATCGATGAGGAACTGCTCCACCTGCTCCGGCGTAGCCCGCAGGGTGGGGTCGAAGTCCAGGTAGGCCTTCGTCTCCCGGGCGATGAGACCAGAGAGGATCAGCAGGCCGATCAGGTTAGGCAGCGCCATCAGACCATTCGCGAGGTCGGCGAAGGTCCAGGCCAGCTCCAGCTCCGTCGTCGCGCCAACCACCACGACGCAGGTGAAGAGCATGCGGTAGATGGGGGATGCCCAGTCGCCGAAGACGCGCTGCGCATTGCGCTCACCGTAGTAGGACCAGCCCAGCAGGGTGGAGAAGGCGAAGAAGACCACCGAGACGGAGACGATCATGCCACCCCAGTCGGAGCCCAGGCCGGCGGAGTAGGCACGAGCGGTCATCACGCCCGCTTGGTCGGAGCCGAGCTCCCACACGCCCGTCGTCACGATGACGAGGCCGGTCATGGTCACCACGATGATGGTGTCGATGAAGGTCTGGGTCATGGAGACCAGGCCCTGGCGCACCGGGTGGGAGGTCTTCGCCGCCGCAGCTGCGACAGCGGCGGAACCCATGCCGGACTCGTTGGAGAAGATGCCTCGCGCGAAACCCATCTGCATCACGATGATGATGGACGAACCGATGAACCCGCCCACCGCAGAGGTGCCGGTGAAGGCGTCGCTAAAGATCATGCCGAACGCGGCCGGAATCTCAGCGGCATGCTTGATGAGCACGATGATGCCGCCGCCCAGGTAGATCACAATCATCATCGGCACAAAGCCGGAAGTCACCGTACCGATGGACTTGATGCCGCCCATCAGCACCGCGCCGACACCGACGAAGAGGAAGACCGCGGTCAGGCGAGGGTCAATGTCGAAAGTATCCTTCAGGCCCTCAGCCACAGCGTTGGCCTGGGTGAGGTTACCGATGCCGAAGGAAGCGATGACCGTGGCGATCGCGAAGAACCAGGCGAGGAACTTACCGAGACCGCCCTTGATGCCGTGCTCCAGGTAGCGCTGCGGGCCACCGGAGATGTTGCCCTTCTTATCCGTGGTGCGGAAGCGAACGCCCAGGAAGGCCTCGGCGTACTTGGATGCCATGCCGACCAGGCCGGTGACCCACATCCAGAACAGCGCGCCGGGGCCACCGATGGACAAAGCGGTAGCAACACCGACGATATTGCCCACGCCCACGGTCGCGGCCAGCGCTGTGGTCAGGGCCTGGTACTGGGAGATATCTCCTTCGCCGCCCTCGTCGTCGCGGTCCAGGAGCCCGTGACGGAGAGCGACGCCGAGCTTGCGGAACTGGACGCCGCGCATGCGGATCGTGAGGACCAGACCGGTACCGAAGAGGAGGGGGATGAGCAGCCAGGGCCCCCACACGAAGCCCGAGATTGTGCCCAACACATCATTCAACTGTGAGGCAAAAGTTTGTTCTTCCATGGTCTAAACATACGTCGGTGAGCTACGTCACTTGCCAGAAGGTCAAAAATTCCTGTCAATAACATGTACGCCAACATGCACGCAGCCACGACGAAGTGAAGCTGTGGGAACTCTGGCAGCTTATGGCCGTGGGTAACAGCTTCCTGTCAACCTGGGGTTTTGGGGTCTCCCAAGTGGATTTTGTGACTTATGAATCACTAGGGTTAGCGACGATAGGCCGGGAACCGGCCGTCCATTTGGGCGTCCCCGCACCCGGCGAATGGCGCGCATGTGAAGGTCCGAAAGGAAGTTTGAGTGAGCCAGAAGGTTAAGGCCCCCGATCAAAAGGGTGGCAGCGGTTTCATGTGGACGATCATCGCCGTTCTGGTGATCGCGGCTGTCGTTATCGGCATCGTCGTCACCCGCGGTGGGGCGAAGGAGGACATCGCGGCGAACATGCCTCAGGAGGACGTCAACTTCACCATCACCGCGAAGGATAACGTCGTCGAACTGGCTTCTAAGAATATCGACAAGGACGCCCCCGTCGTAGACATCTACGAGGACTTCTCCTGCCCGTACTGCTCCCACCTGGTGAAAGCAGACCACCAGGACGTCAAGCAGGCCGTCTCCGATGGCAAGCTCAAGGTTCGTTTTAATTTCCTGAACTTCCTGGACGACGGCCGTCGTGGTCCGTCGACCCGTGGTGCTGCGGTGGCATACGCCATCGCTGAGACCGGCAACGTCAAGGCGTTCTGGAACTTCCACAACTACACCATGCTCGAGCAGGAGACCGTTGCACGGACCTGGGACTACGAGGACCTGGCGCAGGCTGCTTCGGCATATGACTTGGACGCTTCGCTGATCGAGAAGATCAAGAATGGCGAGCTGGAGGATAAGGGCGTCGAGGTTGGCGAGGCCAACGCGAAGGTCCTGAAGAAGAAGGTTGGCCAGGTGTCCTCGCCGATCGTCCTGGTGGATGGCCAGAAGCTCGACATTAAGACCGGCAAGGACGGAATGCCGCAGTCCTGGGTTCCGGACGTGGTCAAGAATTAAATAACCGCAGCGTGAGGGTCGGTTTTTCGGCCCTCACGGCCACCGATTTGGTGGGTTGTGTTCCGGTGGGGTATCTTTAGATCCGCACCAAGGGGCTATGGCGCAGTTGGTAGCGCACCACACTGGCAGTGTGGGGGTCAGGGGTTCGAATCCCCTTAGCTCCACTTAGAGAGAAAACCTCCGGTCTTATCGGCCGGAGGTTTTTCGTGTTTCGGAGGGACCTGACTCGCTGGACTGTGCTCGGTGCTGCGGGGGTCAGGTGCCCGTCAGCCTTGTCAAGGGGGAGGCAGCTTTAGGTTTCGGGGGTGTTCTGCTGCTGAATGCGTTCGCCGATGCTGCACAGAATCATCATCATGCCCGAGGCCCACATCCCGAAGAATCCGGTGGCGATGACTGCCCACGCTGCGAGGAATGACACGTCGGCAAGTACCGATGGCGATTCAAAGACGCCGTCGAGTAGTTCGAAGCCAAAAAGCCCAACGAGCAGCGAGATAATAAAGAAGGTGAAGGCGCTCCATCGCCATACCTTCAGTCCACCGAGGCGCCGTCGTGCACCTGCCGGACCGAAAACGAACGCTTCAAACTTCGAAGGCTGCTTCTGTGGCGCAGGGTAGGCGGGGGAGCCGGGCATGCCAGGGGAGTAAGGAGCGCCGACCGGGTACTGCTGTGCCATCGGAGCGCCCGGCTGCTGGGGAGGCAGCGGTGCGCCGCTGTATGAAGGCTGTTGGGGTGGTGCCATGTGGGGCTGTTGGGGTGGCTGCGCCGGCGAAAATTGGGCAGGGTCAGCACGCCAGTAGCTGGCGCGGGCGTTTTCTTCCGGCCCGTGTGACTCGGAGGGCTGCCCGGCTGCTGACACCCCATTGGTGTGGGAGGTCGGAACCCCCTCCTGGTGCGGGGTAGATTCCGGCTCCGGTTGGGGTGATTGACCCACGTTCTGGTCCGAGTTATCCGTCATGGCAATCCTTTCGAAGCATGGCACCGGGGCTGCCAATAAATACAGCGCGGTGTTGTTGAGCGGCTCGATCAGCTGTGACCTTCATGTCCACAGTCTGCTTATTGCTCAACCTTAAGCTTCGTGACCTCGGTTCACTCACGCTGGGTGTCGCATGGGCACAAAGAAAACGCCACCCCAACCTTGGAGTGGCACATATCTGTTGCTGCCAGCGCGGCCATGCGGTGGCAGCAACTTCCCTCAGGAAGATGAGGTGTTACTCGTAGTCGCGGAGCAGCTGGAAAGCCCGGCGGATGAGCTCGCGGCCCTCTTCAGGATCGCGAGGCTCCGGCCGGTCCAGGTATTCCCTGATAGCGACCCCACTGGCGGCGGAGTAGGCGCCAATCAGTACCTGTGCATCAAAATGCGTTGCTCCAGGAATTCTGTTCTTGAGGGCCTTCATCATGGAGGAAGAAATCTCCGTGACGGTTTCTTCGCTGGGTGGGCGGCGCGAACGAGAGCTCGCGTGGCTTCCCAACAAAACCAGTGTGGACGCGGAGTAGAGCTCCACGCCGTCGTCATTCAACGCGTCAGAGGCGATCGCTTCCATCGCTTGGGCCGCTGTCCACTGTTCAGGAAGCGCATTGATCTGGTCACTGATTTTGTCGAAGGTCTGGCGGAGGAACTCGAAAATCGCCTCATCGGTATCTGCGAAGTAATTGTGGAAGGTGCGAACCGAGATATCAGCTCGATCCGAAATCTGGGCGACGGTCGGCATCCTGTCCGGGTGCTCCAGCATCAGTTGAACCGTCGCCTCGGAGATTGACCGCCGCGTCGCGGCCTTTTTTACTTCCCGGTAATCCATGGCTTATACCGTAGCCTTCACCTGCGCCTGGGAATGTTTTTGATGGAGTTTCTCACCCTCGATGTCCAGGTTCGGCAGGATCTTGTCTAGCCAGCCTGGGATCGACCACGCGCGATCACCCAGTAGGTACATGGTTGCCGGGATGAGCGTCATGCGAACCACAAAGGCGTCCAGCAGAACGCCTGCCGCAAGGGCGAAGCCCATGGCCTTAATGAAGGGTTCATCGATCAGCATGAATGCCGCGAACACAGAAATCATGATCAGCGCAGCAGCGGTCACCACACGCGCACCATGCTTGTATCCATTGGCCACGGCGTTGCCAGCTTCCTTGCCGCGCGAGACATAACCTTCGCGCATACGAGTGACCAGGAACACCTGGTAGTCCATCGCCAGACCAAAGGTCAGTCCGATGAGCATGATCGGCAGGAAGGACAGCAACGGCTGGGGATCGTCGATCAGGCCGAACATACCCTCTTGGAAGATCGCCACGGTCACGCCGAAGGTGGCGGCCATGGAAAGGCCGAAGCCGATTGCCGCGATAAATGGCACCCAGAGCGAACGGAATACCAGGGTCAGAACGATGAACGCCAGGCCCAGAACAATGGCGATATAGGGCACGAGCACGTCCGAGAGCTTTTCAGAAATGTCATCGAAGATCGGGGTGATGCCGGTGATGCCGAAGGTTCCACCAGTTTCTTCCTCGAAGGAACCCTTGAATTCGCGGAGGCGCTCGAGAGTCTCGGTGGTCGCCTCATCGGTTGCGCCGGTCTCCGGGGTGATGAGCACCTGGGCGGCGTCCTGGTTCTCTGTCGTGGCGATGATCTGGGCGTTCACGACGCCCTGAGTGCTGGAGAAGTCCTGCAGCAGCTCCTGGTAAGCGGCGGGACGGTCCTTCGCATCGACGTTGGCGGTATCCACGAACGTGATCATGGGGGCGTTGCGGCCATCCCCGAACTTCTCTGCGGTCATCTCGTAGGCATCGCGCTGCGGGGATCCCAGCTTTGCCGTGCCATCGGTTGGCATTGCCAGGCGCAGCCCCGTGGCGGGGATCGCCAAGATGCCCAGCAGAACCACTCCTGCCACCAGGGTCGTCCATGGGCGCTTTCGGATCTGGCGAGCCCACTTGAGACCCATGGTGGGCTTTTCGTCTTCTGGGTCGGGAACCTTGGGGCCAGGAATGCGGATCGCGAACGCGCGCGTACCGAGCAGGCCAAGGAGTGCGGGCAGGAAGGTCAGCGCGACCAGCACAGCGACCAGCACGGTGGCTGCCGCCGCGAAGGCCATGGCCGTCAGGAACGGGATGCCGATGATTGACAGAGCGGCCAGTGCGATCAGCACGGTGGCGCCAGCGAAAACAACCGAGCCACCCGCGGTGCCCAGCGCCATGCCCATGGCGTGGGCGCGCTTGTCCACGCTCATCGTGCGCAGTTCTTCCGCCAGCTCCTTCGGCGAGAGATCGTTGAGCCCCGAGGAGGAGATCAGCTCGTTGCGGAACCGGGCGACGATGAAGAGCGAGTAGTCGATGCCCACTGCCAGGCCGATCATGGAGGCCAGCATCGGGGTCATGTCCGAAATCGAGTCGGTGACCAGCGTGGCCAGCTGGATGCCGAGGATTCCCACGCCTACACCGACCAGTGCGGCGACGATCGGCAACCCAGCCGCTAGGAGGGAACCGAAGGTCACCAGCAGGACAACCGCAGCAACAGCGATACCGATCAGCTCGGCGGTACCGTCCATTTCGTTCGCCCCGGAGAAGACGTTGCCGTTGTACTTCACGGTGAGGTCCGTGTCGTCGTGCTTAGCAAGGACGTCGGTGACTGCATCGCGCGCATCCGAAGGGACCTCAAGGACAGAGTCGTAGTCAAAGGTGATGCTGACGGTGCCGGTGGTTTCGTCGGAACTCAGCGGGGAGAGAGCCTCAAGGTCGGATTTGATCTGCTCCTCCGGCATGCCCTGCGCGGCCTTAGCCTTCGTCATCTGCTGTTCCATGCCCTTGGCGGCGAGAACAGGGTTGACGATGGACTCCTGGTCGGCCAGCTCGCCGGTGGCCTTGAGCTCATCCAGCATCTCGTCGACGTCTGCCATGACGGCGCGGTCGGTCAGTTTCTTGCCCTCCGGCGCTTGGATGACGACGGAGCCCGAGGGCACACTCATGGCATCTTCGTCGGAGCCGAAGCGGTCGTTCATCTCCTCCTGGGTGACGGTGGAGTCCATGTCCGGCATGGAGAAGGTGGGGCTTGGGTCTTTCGCGTATGTGGCGGCGCCGAAGCCGAGTGCGCCGAGGATGACGATCCAGGCGACCAGGAACGGCCATGCTTTGCGGTAGGACGTTTTGCCTACCCGGTATAAGAACTGAGACATGTTGCAGAGACTATGCAATCACGAATTCTTGGGCAATGCGCGACTCTGCCAATCGTGTATAAAAACATGCCAAGATCTGTGTTTATGTGAATATTTTGGCAAGGTATGAGAGCTGTGCTTTTCAGCCACGGAAGGCTGGGGTCGGCGGCCTCGTCGAGGGGCTTGCAAACGGGATATAATCACGCACAATGACCCGGTGGACCGTACTGCTGGGTACCCGTTTTCAACTTTAAGGTGACCCCATGTCAACTGCCTCCGCAGAGGCGAAGCGATCGTCAGTCGAGCCTGCTGAAGCTGGTGTTGAGTCTGTAACTGCTAAAACCCGAACCATTGGGGCGAGTCCAGCATTCGGCATCCTCATGGCGGTGCTCGGCGCGGTGGGGTTGTTCTTCTCCGCGCTGATCATGCAGGACAAGGTCACGCTGCTGTCCAACCCGGGCTACATCCCCGCCTGCACGGTCAACGCGATCGTGTCGTGCACGGACGTCATGGCCTCTCCGCAGGCCTCTGCCTTCGGCTTCGCCAACCCCTATATCGGTCTAGTTGGCTTCGCCCTGGTGACCTTCTTCGGCGTCTCCCTGGCCGCGGGCGTGCGCTTCCCCGAGTGGATGTGGGCAGGCGAGCTGCTGGGCCTGATCTTCGCCGTGGTCTTCGTGCACTGGCTCGCCTACGAGGCCGTCTTCGAGATCGGCGCCCTGTGCATCTACTGCATCGCGGTCTGGATCGCGACGCTGCCGCTATTCCTCATGACGTTGGTTCGTTTCGTGCGCGGCAGGGCGCACAACCGGGGGCGAGCGACGGGGCACGGGGTCGCCCAGCCGGTGATCGTGCTCATCGCCTGGTACCTGGGATTCGTGGTCATCATCGGCAGCCACTTCTTCTTCTAGCCGCTCTTGCCTAGGCTCTAGGCATCATGGCCTTTTTCTTTTACGACGCCCATTGCGCCGTCTGCGAGCGCCTCGCCCAGACTCTCACCCGGCTCTCCCCGGGGCTGAGCTGCGTGGCGGGTTCCGTCGATGACCCGTCCCAGCCCGCCGACGTGCGAGCCAACATTGCCGAGCACGCGGTGTACTTGGGCGACGACGGCGCGCTGGCCCTGGGCCACCGCGCTATCGGCGAGGCATTGTGGCGCCACGGGCGGAACTTTGGTGTGCGCCTGGCGGGTCGGATGCTGCTGATCTGTGCGCTCTCGCCGATCTACGCGCTGGGCTACCGGCTGTTCTCGCACAATCGGGCCCGCATCGGCAGGGCCATGGGGCTGGGAGCCTGCGAGTCCGGCGGCTGTGCTGTGCCCCGCGGCTAGTCGCGCCACCAGGTGTCCGCCGGCCCTGGGGGAGTGGTGCGCTTGTGGCGGCTGACCCGCCACAGGTGCTCGATGCGCTCCGCCGCCTCTGCAGGGACGTCCTTGCCCTCCAGGTAGCCATCGATGTGCGCGTAGGTCACTCCCAGCGCCTCCTCGTCGGAGAGCATGGGGCGATCTTCCTCCAGGTCCGCGGTGGGTATCTTTTCCCATGTCGACGCCGGCGCGCCCAGGTGGCGCAGGAGTTCAGCGCCCTGGCGCTTGTTGAGCCCCACCAGCGGCATTAGGTCGGCGGCGCCATCGCCGAACTTGGTGTAGAAGCCTGTAATCGCCTCGGCCGCGTGATCGGAGCCGACCACGAGGGTGCCGGTCTCGCTGGCCAGGGTGTACTGGGCGATCATGCGCTGCCGGGCCTTGACGTTGCCCTTGTTGAAGTCGCTCACCGGCTCGCCCGCGAGGCTTTCCGAGACAGCGCTTGCGATGGCCAGGGTGGCGTCCTGAATATTGATGGTGACGGACTGTGACGGCTGGATGAAGCGCAGGGCGATCTGGGCGTCCTCCTCATCGGCTTGGGTGCCGTAAGGCAGACGTACCGCGTAGAACTCGGCTGAAGCGCCACGGCGGCGGAGTTCCTCGACGGCGAGCTGGCACAGTCGGCCGGCGAGGGTGGAGTCTTGCCCGCCGGAAATGCCCAGAGTGAAGCCCTTGGCTCCGGTGCTGAGCGCATAATCCACGAGGAAGTTCACACGTGCGGTAACCTCGGCCTCGGGGTCGATATGTGGCTTGGCGTGGAGCTCGGCGATGATGTGGCGTTGCAGCGCGGTGGTGTTCATGGGCGTCCATGCTAGTCAATCGTTTTTGCTTCTGGCTGTTCAGACGCTACAATCAGTCGTTGTGTTTCAGCTTGGCACGTTGCCGCGCGTGAAGAACGTGTGAACGTGCTGCTTCACGCAGCGCTCGCAGTGATGCGAAAGTGTCGAGCTTTTGAGAAGTCTATAAAGAAAGGAGCGCCCGATGAAGGTCCGTAAGTCCCTTCGGTCGCTGAAGAACAAGCCGGGCGCTCAGGTTGTGCGTCGTCACGGCAAGGTCTACGTCATCAACAAGAAGGACCCGCGTTTCAAGGCTCGTCAGGGCTAATCCTTAGGGGATAGTTTCCACCGCGAGCGCGGCGCGAAGCCGGTTGCATTCCATGTGGGATGTGGCCGGCTTTTTGCGTTGCCTTGTGTGGGATCGGTTGGCGGTGCATCGGGGGAGTAGAGGGGGATACTGAGTGTGGAATTACAATCTTGTATTCCGGGGCTCAACATGTAGTGGCGAGCTCAAATCACCACCTGCGCTTTTAACACCGACAACCACAATATCTAGTGTCTTGCGCACCTATGTGGCCCAAAATATTGTGGCAATACGGGTTGTGCGAGTGGTGACAGGTGTGTAATCTCAAGGCAGTCAACACGCCACAGACTCCGCCCACAGGGGCGGCGCGATACAGGAGATTTGCGCGGATATGATCACCGTTTACACCAAGCCAGCTTGCGTCCAGTGCACCGCAACCCAGAGGGCTCTCGACAAGGCTGGGCTGGAATACGAGATGGTCGATATCAGCCTCGACGATGAGGCCCGCGAGTACGTCCTGGCACTCGGCCACCTCCAGGCTCCGGTCGTCGTCTCCGGCGAGGACCACTGGTCCGGCTTCCGCCCAGACCGCATCAAGGCGCTGAGCACCGCGGCTGCCTAAGTCGCCGAGTGTCGCAGCAGCCTGAGGCGTCGTCACCGGACATCCTGCTGCAGCTCACTCAAACTTTCTAGCCCCGCGCCCAGCCTGAAGTGCGAGGCCGGGACACAATTCTGCGGGCTGGATGCCCGCGCCGCCTCCCACGCTAGGAGCGGCACCTCAACCGCCAGCGTTAGAAACTTTGCGCTGTCTTTACTTATGCCTGATTTCGCCTCACGCGGGAGCGGGCCCAATGCAACAGCCCAGGTGGGAAGGGTCCACTGCGCCCCTGCGTCAGCACTGCACCCACGCGGGGAAGCCACTGGAAACCAAGAAAGGTCACGGTCGTCGTGCGTCAACTGCTCGTAGACACCACGCCCTTGAAGGTTCCCGAATTTCGCCGCCTATGGCAGGCAAACATCGTCACCGTTATCGGCGCACAGCTCAACATCATCGCTGTTCCTGCCCACATCTACGCGCTGACCGGCAGTTCCGCCTACGTCGGACTCGCCAGCCTCTGCGGCTTCGTCCCGCTGGTGGTCTTCGGACTCTACGGCGGTTCCCTCGCAGACAACATGGACCGCCGAACCCTGCTCCACATCACCACCACCGGCATGATTCTTTCGGCGGCAGGATTCTGGGTCTTCGCGGCGACCGGTGGCGCCTCCGTGTGGCCCTTGCTTGCCCTATTCGCGGTGCAGCAGGGCTTCTTTGCCGTCAACCAGCCCACCAGGGTTGCCATCATTGCCACCCTCGTGGGCAGGCAACAGATCGCCGCGGCGACCAGCCTTAACATGACAGTCCAGCAGACCGGAGCGATCGTCGGTCCGGTGCTGGGCGGCATGTTGATTCCGATCCTCGGGTTCAGCTGGTTGTACTTCCTGGATTTTATGGCGCTGTTCGCCACGCTCTACGCCGTGCACCGACTGCCCGCGTTGCCGCCGCGGACTACCGATGACGGACAGCCCGCGAAGGCGGGGATCGCCTCCGTGATCGACGGCTTCCGGTTCCTGCTCACACAGCCGATCATCCTCATGACTTTCGCCATCGACCTCATCGCGATGGTTTTCGGCTCACCGCGGGCACTTATCCCGCAGATGTCCGCCGAAGACTTCGGGGAACAGGCCAGTGGCGGGATCATGTACGCGCTGCTGTTCGCGGCCCTGCCCGTGGGCGCAGTCCTCGGTGGACTGTTCTCCGGCGTGGTGACGAAAATCGAACGCCGCGGACTGGGCGTGACCTGCTTCGTTGGGCTCTGGGGCGTGGCGATCCTCGTCATGGGCCTGGCCGTGTCTGCAGCGAATGGCACAGTGGGATTGTGGGCGGCGGTGGCCCTGCTGGCCTTCGCGGCGGGTGGTGCTGCGGACATGTTCTCCGCGGTGCTGCGCTCCACGATGCTGCAGGAAGCCGCGACCGATGAGGTACGCGGCCGAGTGCAGAGCGTGTTCTTCGTGGTCGTCGCCGGCGGCCCCCGCATCGCGGACGGCCTCCACGGCTGGGCGGGCTCCCACTACCCGGCCGGCACCGTCACCGCAGCAGGCGGTGGCTTAGTCATCATCGGGACCATCGTGATGCTCCTGGTCGTGCCACGTTTCCTGACGTGGACGCCAGCAGCCGCCCTCGAAAACATCGAGGCCGAGCATCACGGGGATGCGGCTCAAGGCATTCAGAAAGAAGGATCTTAGAGTTCACATGCTCATCACGTACTTCTCATCAACGACCAACAACACGCACCGCTTCGTGCAAAAGCTCGGGCTGCCGAATAAACGCATCCCGATCTACCGCTACGAGGAACCGTTGGTGGTCGATGAACCCCACATACTCATCGTGCCCACCTACGGCGGTGGGGTGGGTATGGTGGGGGAGAACTCCCGACCCGTCCCCAAACAGGTCATCCACTTCCTCAACGAGAAGCAAAACCGGGATTATCTGCGAGGGGTCATCGCCGCTGGCAATATCAATTTTGGTCCAGATTTCTGCCTCGCCGGGGACGTCATCTCAGCCAAGTGCCAGGTGCCCTATCTCTATCGCTTCGAAATGATGGGCACGGAGCACGACGTGGAACGGATCAAGGAGGGCCTCGCAGAATTCAAGCAGGCCATGATCGCCGAAGGCACCTGGGAATAACGGCCCCGAACGCCACATTAAAACTAAAAACAACGCACTACCGCCAGCTACTGGCGTCGTAATAAAGAAGAACATCAAGAGAGGACAATGATGGCCGAGAACTTTGGCAAGACTGTCGCAGAGCCAGTCAAGGAGTCCGAGAAGCTGGACTACCACGCGCTCAACGCAATGCTGAACCTGTACGACGAAAACGGGCAGATTCAGTTCGACGCGGACCACCAGGCCGCGAACCAGTTCTTCCTGCAGCACGTAAACCAGAACACCGTTTTCTTCCACAACCTGGCGGAAAAGCTCGAGTACCTGGTTGAGAACAAGTACTACGACAAGGAAATCCTCGACAAGTACGATTTCCCCTTCATCAAGGCGCTGTTCAAGCAGGCTTACGCCAAGAAGTTCCGCTTCCAGTCCTTCCTCGGGGCGTACAAGTACTACACCTCCTACACCCTGAAGACCTTCGACGGTAAGCGCTACCTCGAACGCTTCGAGGACCGCGTCTGCATGGTGGCCCTCGGCCTCGCGGATGGCGACGAGGAGATGGCGAAGTCCCTGGTGGACGAGATTATCGACGGCCGTTTCCAGCCGGCGACCCCAACCTTCCTCAACATCGGTAAGGCACAGCGTGGTGAGCCGGTGAGCTGCTTCCTCCTGCGCATCGAGGACAACATGGAGTCCATCGGCCGCTCCATCAACTCCGCCCTGCAGCTCTCCAAGCGCGGCGGTGGCGTGGCACTGCTGCTGAGCAACATCCGTGAAGCAGGCGCGCCGATTAAGCACATCGAGAACCAGTCTTCCGGCATCATCCCGGTCATGAAGCTGCTGGAGGACGCCTTCTCCTACGCCAACCAGCTGGGTGCCCGCCAGGGGGCCGGCGCGGTGTACCTCAACGCCCACCACCCGGACATCCTGAATTTCCTGGACACCAAGCGCGAGAACGCGGACGAGAAGATCCGCATTAAGACGCTCTCCCTCGGCGTGGTGATCCCGGACGTCACCTTCGAATTGGCCCGCAAGAACGCGGACATGTACCTGTTCTCCCCGTACGACGTCGAGCGCGTCTACGGCAAGCCTTTCGCCGACATCTCCGTCACCGAGCACTACGACGAGATGGTTGAGGACCCACGCATCCGCAAGAAGAAGATCAACGCCCGTGACTTCTTCCAGACCCTCGCGGAGATCCAGTTCGAGTCCGGCTACCCGTACATCATGTACGAGGACACCGTGAACCGTGCCAACCCGATTGCCGGCCGCATTACCCACTCGAACCTGTGCTCCGAGATCCTGCAGGTCTCCACGCCGTCCGTCTTCAACGAGGACCTCACCTACGAGACCATCGGCGATGACATCTCCTGCAACCTGGGCTCCATGAACATTGCCATGGCGATGGACTCCGCGGACTTCTCGAAGACCATCGAGACCGCAATCCGGGCGCTCACCGCTGTCTCGGATCAGACGGACATCGACTCCGTGCCGTCCATCCGCCAGGGCAACGATCACTCGCACGCCATCGGGCTGGGGCAGATGAACCTGCACGGCTACCTGGGTCGCGAGCACATCCACTACGGCTCTGAGGAGGCACTGGACTTCACCAACGCCTACTTTGCTGCCGTGATGTACGAGTGCCTGAAGGCCTCCAACAAGATCGCGATCGAGCGCGGCACGGCATTCCACGACTTCGAAAACTCCGAGTACGCATCCGGTGCCTTCTTCGACCGTTACGACCCGGCTGAGTTTGCTCCGAAGACGGAGAAGGTCAAGGAGATCTTTGCCGCATCCAGCATCGAGGTGCCGACCGCCGAGGACTGGGCGGAGCTCAAGGCCTCCGTGGCGAAGCACGGCATCTACAACCGCAACCTGCAGGCGGTTCCGCCGACCGGCTCGATCTCGTACATCAACAACTCCACCTCCTCGATCCACCCGATCGCCTCGAAGATCGAGATCCGCAAGGAGGGCAAGATCGGCCGCGTCTACTACGCAGCGCCGCACATGAATAACGAGAACCTGGAGTACTTCGAGGACGCCTACGAGGTCGGCTACGAGAAGATCATCGACACCTACGCGGTGGCGACCAAGTATGTGGACCAGGGCCTGTCGCTGACGCTGTTCTTCAAGGACACCGCCACGACCCGCGACATCAACCGTGCCCAGATCTACGCTTGGCGCAAGGGGATCAAGACGATCTACTACGTCCGCCTGCGCCAGACTGCGCTGAGCGGTACCGAGGTCGAGGGCTGCGTGTCCTGCATGCTCTAAGGAGCGCTCGCGCTGAATAGTTGAAGGGTGGTGTCGGAATGATCCGACACCACCCTTTGGCTTGGGGCTGTTAGGTCAGCGCCCTGCTGATGCCACGCAACCGTGGCGAGGGGAGGGGCGAGGCGTGTTTTACTCGCGGCCGCCGAGCTGGGCGTCGAGCCGCAGCAGGCCGCTGCCGTCGGCGCCGACCATCTTCAGGCGGTCGATGATCTCGCCAACGGTGGCCTCCTCCTCGACCTGCTCGCTCAGGAAGGAATCCAGCAGCGGTCGGGAATCGATGTCCTTGACCTCCTCGGCGACCCGAACGAGGTCGCGGATCATCGCGGAGACCTTCTTCTCGTGGGCCAGGGAGAGCTCGAAAGCCTCCAGGGCGCTCTCGATCTTGATCTCCGGGAGCTCGATAGTCTTCAGATTGACGCGGGAATCGCGGTCGATGAGGTGATCGGCGAAGCGCTGGGCGTGCTCCCGCTCCTCGTCGGCCTGCGCGAACATCCACGCGCTCATGCCGGTCAGAGAGAGGCGGTCCAGTTCGTACGCCAGCTGGGTGTAGACCAGTGCAGCCTGGTGCTCGGCGATGACTTGATTATTGAGCGCTTCTTCAAGCTTCTGATTGATACTCATAGCAGCAATATTACTGGACGGTGGGGCGTGTGACTAGGGGGAAGCGACGATGGTGGTGGAACGGGCGCCGGGACTGGCACGCAATGCTGGATTGCGAACCAGTGGTACCCGCCACCACGCCGTGCGGTGAAGAGCATTCACGGGTAGAGTAGGCATGTATTCATTTCGCTCACCGCGCACTATACGCGCAGGTCAGCGGTTGGAAAGTTGGGAACTCTGCTGAGTTCAGATGAGGAGAATGCGCGTTTATGCCTGCTAGGCCATCTCAGTCCCCTGCGCAGCACAAGGCGGGGAATATCATCGGTTCCGTTAACTGGAACGAGGTTCCGGACGACCGTGACCTCGAGGTATGGGATCGGCTGACGGCCAACTTCTGGCTGCCAGAAAAGGTACCCGTCTCGAACGACATCCAGAGCTGGGCCACGCTCAACGATGCGGAGAAGAACGCGACGATGCGCGTGTTCACCGGGTTGACAATGCTCGACACCATCCAGGGCACGGTCGGCGCGGTCTCTCTGATCCCGGAAGCGACCACCATGCACGAGGAGGCGGTGCTCACCAATATCGCCTTCATGGAGTCCGTGCACGCGAAGTCCTACTCCCAGATCTTCATGACCCTGGCGAGCACCCGTGAGATCAACGACGCATTCCGCTGGTCCGAGGAGAACGAAAATCTCCAGCGCAAGGGTGAGATCATCCTTCAGTACTACAAGGGCGACGACCCGCTGAAGCGCAAGATTGCCTCCGTGCTGCTGGAATCCTTCCTCTTCTACTCCGGGTTTTACCTGCCGATGCGCTGGTCCTCCATGGGCAAGCTGACGAATACCGCGGACATCATCCGCCTCATCATCCGCGATGAGTCCGTCCACGGTTACTACATCGGCTACAAGTACCAGCGAGCCCTCGAGAACGAGAGCCCGGAGCGCCAGGAGGAGCTGAAGGGCTTCGTCGTCGAGCAGCTGCTGGACCTCTACGACAATGAGGTCGAATACACCGAGTCCATCTACGACGAGATCGGCTGGACCGAAGATGTGAAGCGCTTCCTGCGCTACAACGCCAACAAGGCGATGAACAACCTTGGCTATGACGGGCTGTTCCCGGTAGAGGAGACCCGCGTTTCCGCTGCCATCCTCGCCGCGCTGAACCCGGGTGGCGACGAGAATCACGACTTCTTCAGTGGCTCTGGGTCCTCCTATGTCATCGGTAAGGCGGAGAGCACCACCGACGACGACTGGGACTTCTAGCTCCGCGCTCCAGCCCATAACACGAACGGCCGGCTCGCTAGGTGCAGCGAAACGGCCGTTTGGTGTTTTCAAGCGTGGAGAAACCTTGGAACTACCCCCAAAACTGTGAAGGAACTGGAGGTTTCCCGCCACCCGGCTTCTTATATTCGGGAAAAGGGGATAACATAGCACCAACCCTTCGTGTAGGGACCCTTTCTGGGCTGCAAGGAAGCTAATGCTCTCGCACTCAGGGGAGGGTTCTGAGAAGGCCAAAATTCTTTGGAGTGTCAGGGAAAAACCCTCGACACTGCGTAGTCAGGAGGAATCAATGACCGCGGTCGCGCCACGGGAACCACAGCAAGTTGCTCCCGAACGCCCACAACCGTCTGGCCATGGGCGCCGAGGCAGCTTTGCCTGGCATGCGCTGACGACCACCGACCACAAGCTGCTGGGCATCATGTACCTCATGATGGCCTTCACCTTCTTCCTGGTTGGTGGCCTCATGGCCCTGCTTATCCGTCTCGAGCTGTTCAATCCGGGCATGCAGTTCCTGTCCCCGGAGCAGTTCAACCAGCTGTTCACCATGCACGGCACCATCATGCTGCTGCTGTATGGCTCCCCGATGGTGTTCGGCTTCGCTAACTACATCGTTCCGCTCCAGATTGGTGCACCGGACGTGGCCTTCCCGCGTCTGAACGCCTTCGGCTTCTGGCTCACCACCGCCGGTGGTGTCCTGATGCTGACCGGCTTCCTCACCCCGGGCGGCGCGGCTGACTTCGGCTGGACCATGTACCAGCCACTGGCAGACGCTATTCACTCCCCGGGCCTGGGTTCTGACCTGTGGATCGTGGGTGTCGGCGTCGGTGGTGTCGGTACCATTCTTTCCGGTGTGAACATGATCACGACCATCCTGGTGCTGCGCGCCCCGGGTATGACCATGTTCCGCATGCCGATCTTCACCTGGAACATCTTCGTTACCTCCCTGCTGGTCCTGCTGATCTTCCCACTGCTGGCTGCTGCCGCACTGGGTGTTCTCTACGACCGCAAGCTGGGCGGCCACATCTACGATCCGGGCAACGGTGGCGCCATCATGTGGCAGCACCTGTTCTGGTTCTTCGGCCACCCTGAGGTCTACGTCCTGGCTCTGCCGTTCTTCGGCATCGTCTCCGAGATCTTCCCGGTCTTCTCCCGCAAGCCGATGTTCGGCTACGTGGGCCTGGTCTTCGCAACCCTGTCCATCGCTGCTCTGTCCATGGCTGTGTGGGCACACCACATGTTCGTCACCGGCGCGGTTCTGCTTCCGTTCTTCGCCTTCATGACGTTCCTGATTGCAGTCCCGACCGGTATGAAGTTCTTCAACTGGCTCGGCACCATGTGGGGCGGTCGCCTGACCTTCGAAACCCCGATGATGTTCGCACTGGGCTTCTTCGCCACCTTCCTCTTCGGTGGTCTGACCGGCATCATGCTGGCTGGCCCGGCAATGGACTTCCACCTGTCTGATACCTACTTCGTGGTTGCGCACTTCCACTACACCCTGTTCGGCACGGTTGCCTTCGCATCCTTCGCTGGCCTGTACTTCTGGTTCCCGAAGATGACGGGCCGCATGCTGGACGAGCGTCTGGGCAAGCTGCACTTCTGGCTGACCATGATCGGCTTCCACACCACGTTCCTGATTCAGCACTGGGCTGGTAACTCCGGTATGCCGCGTCGTTACGCGGACTACCTGCCGACCGACGGCTTCACCGGCTACAACCAGGTCTCCACCATCGGTGCCCTGATCCTGGCCGTCTCCGTGCTGCCGTTCCTGTGGAACGTCTTCAAGTCCTACCGTTACGGCGAGGTCGTCACCGTCGATGACCCATGGGGCTACGGCAACTCCCTCGAGTGGGCAACCTCTTGCCCGCCGCCGCGCCACAACTTCACCTCCATGCCGCGGATCCGCTCCGAGCGCCCAGCGTTCGAGCTGCACTACCCGCACATGGTCAAGCGCATGCGCGACGAGGCTCACGTCGGCCGCCACTTCTAAGAAGTCGGCCACGGTGCCGGGGCCAGCAGCCAGCTGGCCGCGGCGCATACTCCAGCACTGAGGTGCTGTGAGCGCAAACCACACCCTTACTACGCAGGGTGTGGTTTTTCTTTTGCCGAAAAACGGGGGTAGCGGATCCTCCTTGCCACAGCCACTGTGGTTCAATCGTGGGTGTGACTAGCGCAAATAACTCCACCCCAGTCGATAATCTCCAGCCCACGAGGCTCGCCTTCCCCGAAGAGCTGGAATCCATCCTGAATAACGGCTGCGAACCGGCCGTCATCACCGTCACCGGTGACGACAAGCCCGGCGTTACCGCCCGCTTCTTCCGCAGCCTCGCTGCCCACGACGTCCAGCTCATCGACGTCGAGCAATCCGTCTTCCGTGGCAATCTCGCCCTCGCCGCCCTCGTCGGCGTCGACGCTGATACGTTGGCCACCCTGAACAACGAGCTGCCCGCCGACCTGGAGGCCCTCGGCATGAGCGTGCAGATCCAGACGGACACGGAGGCCATGGCGACCAAGCCAATGCCCTCCCACGTCATGGTCGTGCTCGGGCGCCGAATCACCGCCGAGGACGTCCAGCGCATCGGACAAACGCTGGCTGCCGAGGACGCGAATATCGATACGATTCGCGGGATCGCCGATTACCCGGTCACCGGGCTGGAGATTCACTTCACCGTCGCTAATCCCCGCCCGGGTGGCGGCGTGGAGCTGCGCAAGGCAGTCTCCGAGCTCACCGCTGAGCTACACCTCGACATCGCAGTCGAGCGCGCCGGCCTGGCTCGCCGCAGCAAGCGCCTGATCTGCTTCGACGTGGACTCCACCCTCATCCAGCAGGAGGTCATTGAGATGCTGGCGGCCTACGCCGGCCGCGAGGACGAGGTCGCCGCTGTTACCGAGCGAGCCATGCGTGGTGAACTGGACTTCGCGGAATCCCTCCACGAGCGCGTCAAGGCCCTGGCTGGGCTCGACGCGTCTGTCGTGGAGAAGGTCGCCAACGACATCAAGCTCACCCCGGGTGCGCGCACCACGATTCGTACCCTCAAGCGCCTGGGATACAAGACCGGCGTGGTCTCCGGCGGCTTCATTCAGATCATTGAGCCGCTGGCCCGCGAGCTGGGCCTCGACTTCGCCCGAGCCAACACCTTGGAGATCCGTGAGGGCAAGCTCACGGGCCGCGTGATCGGCCCGGTCATTGACCGCCGTGCGAAGGCCGAGTCCCTCAAGGAGTTCGCCTGGTCCAATGGCATCAAGCTCAACCAGACGGTGGCAGTGGGCGATGGTGCGAACGATATCGACATGCTCTCCACCGCGGGCCTGGGCATCGCCTTCAACGCGAAGCCGGCCCTTCGCGAGGTGGCTGACGCATCCGTGAATTACCCATTCCTTGACCAAGTACTCTTCCTGCTCGGCATCTCCCGCTCCGAGATTGAGCACGAGGACATGGCTGACGGCACCTACCGCCGCCCGCCACTGCAGGACTAGTGCGCGAGTACAACGAACCAGGGGAGTTGGAAGCAGACGAGCGGGAGCTGGTCCGGCGGGCGCATGCGATGCTCGTCCACCTTGCTGGGCACCCTGGTACCGAAGACCCACAAGACCCCAGCAGCGTGCAGGCTATGCCCATGGTTCTGCACCTGCCGAAGGTGGATGCGCCGCTGCGTCACGATCTCCTGGCTGCGGCTGCCTCCGCCTGCGCCCGTGTCTGCCTCGACCCTCGAGCAGGCGAGGGAGACAGCGAGTGGGCGCAGGCGTTAAAAAGCTGGTACGGCGCGAAGATTCGGAAACTCGCCCGCCGCGCCCGCGCCAGCAAGTGGGACGCGGTTCTTGGGCTGCCTGGGCACGAGGTGAATGTGCACGGTGCGATGGCCAAGGCTTTCCTGCCCGGGCGCGTTGATGGCGTGGATCCGAGGATCAACAAGTTGCAGATTCAGGGTTCCGACTTGCCACCCGAACCTGGCCCGCTGCCCACACCCGAACCGGATCCATTGCACCCAGTCATTTTCGTGGACGCCGGGCTGGGCATGACGGTCGGCAAGGCCGCAGCCCAGGTCGGCCACGGGTCGATGCTTTATGCTGCCTTCCTCAGCCCGAAGCAGGCGGTTGCGTGGTTCGAGCTGGGCTGTCCCGTGCACGTGCGGGAAATCCCGGCCGAGGAGTTCGCCGCCAAGCGCGCGGCACTCGCGGAACGTCACGCCGCAGACGCCGCCGCTGCGAGCTCGCGGTGGATCACCGCGGTCGGCGGGCAGTGGCCGGTGGTGGAGGTTCGCGATGCAGGCCACACGGAGATCGCCGCGGGGAGCGCGACTGTTATTGCTGCCTCCTATGGCGGCCAGCAGCCTCCGCGTTAGCGCGATCCGCCCGGAGGTCTGGGAGATCGTATTTCGAGACTGCGAGGGCTGCGGGGAGCGCTCGGGACGTGACCCGAGCGATGCCGCCTCTCGCTAGTCCTCGCGGGCCCGAAGCACGCGACGCAGGATCTTGCCGGTCGAGGACTTCGGGATCGCATCGATGAACTCGATGGCCCGCACCTTCTTATAGCTCGGCACCTGCTCGGCCACGTAGGCCATGATGTCCTCAGCCGTGGCCGTGGCGTTCTGCTGCAGCACGATGAAGCCCTTGGGGATCTCCAAGCCATCCTCACCCGCGACCCCGATCACCGCGGCGTCCGCGACCTCCGGGTGCGTGAGCAGTAGGGCCTCCAGCTCGGCGGGAGCGACCTGGTAGCCCTTGTACTTGATGACCTCTTTGAGGCGGTCCACGACATAAACATTGCCCTCGGGGTCCTGGACCGCGAGGTCGCCGGTGCGCAGCCAGCCACCGTCCACGAGGGTTTCTGCCGTCTCCCGGTCGCGGTTCAGGTAGCCGAGCATTACCTGGGGGCCACGCACCCACAGCTCGCCGACCTCCGAGTGCCCGTTGCTCGGCCGCGGAATCTCCTCTCCCGATTCGACGGCGACGAGCTTGTGCTCAGTGTTTGCCACTGGCAGCCCGATGGAGCCGCGGGGCACGCTCATGTCCAGGTTCAGGTGGGTGACCGGGGAGGACTCGGTCATCCCGAAGCCCTGGTAGACGTCCACCCCGAGGCGCTCCTGCATGGCCTCCGCGAGGCTGGTGTCCAACGCTGCAGCGCCCGAGAGCACGGCCCGCAGGCTGCTCAGATCGAATTCCTCGACCTGGGGGTGCTTCGCCAGCAGCACCGCGATGGGTGGGGCGATGAATGTGAAGGTCACGCCGAAACGCTCGTGAGAGGCGAGGAAGCTGCCCAGCTCGAAACGCGGCTGGGTCACCAGCGTGGCGCGCTGCTTGAGCGCGAGGTTCAGCAGCGCGGTGAGCCCGTAGATGTGGAAGAAGGGCAGCACCCCGAAGACGACGTCCTCCCGGGTCACGAGGTCCTGATCCGCAGCCTGGCAGACGTTGGCGACCAGGTTGCGGTGGCTGAGGCGAACCCCCTTCGGATCCTGGGTGGTTCCGGAGGAGTACGGCAGGACGGCGAGGTGGGTCGCAGGGTCAAAACTGATGTCCTCCGGCGCGTGGCGCCGCTCGGCCAGCATCTGCTGCATTCCCGAATTGCGGTCGAGGTGGTGGACCTGTTCCTCGCTGAGTCCGGCGGCTTGAGCTGCCTGGGCGGCGTGATCGCCCATCGCGGCCAGCGTGATGAGCATGCGCGCGCCGGAGTCTTGCAGCTGCCGGGTGATGGCGGCCTCATCCGCCAGGAGGGAGACCGGGGTGAGGGTCGCGCCCAGGCGCCAGACGGCGTGGGCGTAGACGACGAAGGCCAGGGAGTTGGGGCAGTGTAGTGCGACCACATCGCCGCTGCGGATACCGAGGTGGGAAAGCCCACCGGCAACGCAGTTGATGTAGCTGCGCAGCTGCTGATAGGTGGTTTCCGTGCCATCGGCGATGTCGATGATCGCAACCTTGTCCTCGTCCGCTGGATCCAGCTGGCCGAAGGTGAATTCGTAGATTCCAACGTCGGGGATCTGGATGGTCTCCCGCGTGCTCTGAACTGGCATGGCTGGTCCTTCCTAAGCGCCATCGGATGATCGCGCGCTGTACGAGGCAAATATTTTTGCGCTCCCGCTCAAAGCGGGAACCGCAGTTGGCACCATGATAAACGCCACACCACGGGCGTTAGGCCGATTTCATCGAGCCCACGGCGCGCTATTTCCCGGGTTGCGCATTCAGCCTGCGCAGCGCCCCGCGCGCCACATCCAGATCCGAGGTCTCCCAGAACCGTGGCATGCTGGCGCGGATGAAGGAGCCGTAGCGCGCGGTGGCCAGCCGGGAGTCCAGCACGGCGACGACGCCGCGGTCGTCCACGCTGCGCAGCAGCCGTCCCGCCCCCTGCGCCATCAGCAGCGCGGCGTGGGTCGCAGCGACTTCCATGAAGCCACTGCGGCCAGCTTTATCTGCGGCCTCTTTGCGGGCCTGCTTCAGCGGGTCATCCGGGCGAGGGAAGGGGATGCGGTCGATGAGCACCAGTTGCAGCGCGGAGCCGGGCACGTCCACACCCTGCCACAGACCCAGGGTGCCGAAGAGGCACGCGGACTCGTCCTTCCGGAACTTCTCCACGAGGCTGGACATCGAATCCTCACCCTGCAGGAGGATCTCATAGGGAACCACGCTGCGTAGCTGATCAGCCATCTCCTCGGCCGCCCGGCGGGAGGAGAACAGGCCGAGGGTGCGGCCACCGGCGGCGTTGATGAGCTGGGCGGCGTGGTCGATGAAGCCACTGGATGGTCCACTGCGCCCAGGGGCGGCGAGGTCGCGGGCGACGTAGAGGATGCCGTGGGTCCGGGCGTCGAAGGGGGTTCCCACGTCGAGGGTCTTCGTATCCTTCGCCGCACCCCATTGGGCGAGCATGGCGGTGAATTTCCCGCCCAGCGCGAGGGTCGCGGACGTCAGAATCACCGTGGATTGGGCGAAGAGCCGCTGCCGCAGCAGGTCGGCGACGGACAACGGTGCGACGCGGACGACCTTGCGGTTGCCATCGGTAGAGAGCCAGACGACGTCCTCCCCGAGCAGGTCCTCCTGATCCGCGGCGGCATCCGCGGTGGAAGCCCCGAGGACGCGCACGCACGTATCGTTCAGCTCTTCGGTGGCCACGAGCAGGGCCTGGCGCTCGGCGGCCTTCGCCGGGTCGTTAGCGAACTCGCCGGCGGGTATCGAGTTGATCTGCCGGTTGGTTTTCCACGCCGCGTCCTTGAGCACGCCGAGGGGAACCTCTAGACCGTTGGGGACCCCGGTCCACCGGCCGACGATCCGATCACCGTCGGTGGCGATCGCGCCGTCGAGAGCGGTGACCCACTCGTCGAGCGCCTCGGTCAGCGCATCGCCGGTGCCGTCGGGGCCGATCTTGCCGGTGCGTTTGGCGAGGATCGCGATATTGGTGGGGGAGAGCTCCGCGGTGGCTGTGGAGGTGATGCGGGACTCGAGCTCGTGGGCCTCGTCGATGACCACGCAGTCGTGCTCCGGCAGGACCGGCACGTCGGAGAGGGCGTCGATGGCCAGCAGCGCGTGGTTGGTGACGACGATGTCCGCCTCCGCCGCTTCCGCCCGGGCCCGTTCCGCGAAGCACTGGTCGCCGAACGGGCAGCGGCTCGCGCCGACGCACTCCCGGGAGCTGACGGAGACCTGCCGCCAGGCGGTGTCGGACACGCCGCGGTCGAGGTTATCGCGGTCGCCGTCCTCGGTCTCCTGGGCCCACTCGTGCAGGCGGGCCACCTGGGCTCCCGTCTTCGAGATCTGGGAGGGGTCGAGCAGTGCGTCCTCTTCTGCCTCGGGGATTGCTTCGTCGCCAATGCCGTTGATCTTGTTGAGGCAGAGGTAGTTATTGCGCCCTTTGAGGATCGCGGAGGTCAATGGGCGGGGGAGGTGCTCCTCCAGGGCGTCGGCGAGGCGGGGGAGGTCGCGTTCCACCAGCTGTCGCTGCAGGGCGATGGTTGCGGTGGAGACGATGACGGGGACGTTCGTCTGGGTGGCGTGCCGCGCCGCGGGGACCAAGTAGGCCAGGGACTTACCCGTTCCCGTGCCCGCCTGGACAGCCAGGTGCGTGGATTGTTCCATGGCCTCGGTGACGGCATCGGCCATTTTTTGCTGGCCGGGGCGCGGCGCACCGCCAATGCTGGCGACGGCTGTGGCGAGGAGGTCTTGGGTGGAACTCACGGGAGCACTTCTTCTACGAGTAACGGGAAAGGTACTGGTGACCGGTCGGGGAGCTGGCCGGTTTCTGCCCCAGTTAGCCCTGGGTGTGGGGCACGTGGCGGACGCTGATCACCGGCTCGTCGCGGGATAGGGCCAGGCCCTCCCACGGCAGGGAGACCAGCCGGTCGGCCAGCAGTTGGCGGGAATCCTCGAGGGTGGGCAGGCCATCCACTGGTTCACCGTCGCGGATGAGCGGGACGGAGAGTTCGATGGCATCCAGGATGCCAGTATCCGGGCGGGCCTCGCCGAAGGGGAAGGTGATCTCCTCGACGGCGGTGCCGGTGTCCCGGCATGTTCGGATTGCAGCCTTCGCTCCGCCCTGCGAGTTCTTGCCGCGGGAGCGCTTCGCCACCGGGGCGCCCTCGACCTCGACGAGCTTGTAGACCAGCCCTGCGGTCGGCGCGCCGGAGCCGGTGACCACCGAAGTTCCCACGCCGAAGCCGTCCACCGGCTCGCTGCGCAGCGCGGCGATGGAGAATTCATCCATATCGCTGGAGACGATGATCTTCGTGTTGTGCGCGCCCAGGGAATCCAGCTGGTCGCGGACTTGCTGGGCGAGCACACCAAGGTCGCCGGAGTCGATGCGCACCCCGCCGAGCTCAGGGCCGGCCACGCGGATGGCGGTTTCCACGCCTTCGGCGATGTCATAGGTGTCCACCAGCAGGGTGGTCCCCACGCCGTGGGCGGCGATCTGTGCCCGGAAGGCGGCCTCCTCGTCGGTCGTGCCGTCCGGGTGGGTGTGCAGTAGCGTCCAGGCATGTGCGGCGGTGCCGGAGGCCGGGATGTTGTAGCGGAAGGCTGCCTCGAGGTTGGAGGTGGCGTCGAAGCCAGCGAGGTAGGCGGCGCGGGCGCTGGACACCGCGGCGTACTCGTGCGTGCGACGGCTGCCCATCTCGATGATGGGGCGACCGTTGGCGGCGGTGACCATGCGGGCGGCCGCGGAGGCCACGGCTGAGTCCGCGTTGAGGATGGAAAGGATCACTGTCTCCAGGATGACGCACTCGGCGAAGGTGCCCCGCACGGTGAGGATCGGGGAGTGCGGAAAGTAGACCTCGCCCTCCAAGTAACCGTCCACCTGCCCGCGGAAGCGGTAGTTGCGCAGGTATTCCAGCGTCTCGGGCTGCAGGAAGTCCAGGTTTTCCAGCTGGGCTTCGGTGAAGACGAAGTCCCGGATCGCGCGGAGGACGCGCTCGGTGCCGGCGACGACCCCGTAGCGGCGTTCGTTGGGTAGGCGGCGGGTGAAGACCTCGAAGGCGCACTGCTTCTCGGCGGTGCCGTCCTGTAGCGCGGCTTCCAGCATGGTCAGCTCGTACTTATCGGTGAGCAGAGCGGAGGAGCGCGGTGCGGAGAGGTACGGGTCGAGGTGGCCGATCGAGCCGTAGGCGGCGTCCTGTTGTGGGTTCTGGGCTGTGGAAGACAAGTGGATCCCTACGCGTTTTCTTCTTCAGGTGGTGCCGTAGCCGTCGAGTGGCCCCGGCGAATACTCACACTCTAGCGAGCGGTGCGGACAGGCAAAGAAATATTCCGTCACGATGCCTTCGCCGCCCCGGCGTGGCGACGGTATCCTTGGGGCATGACTTCCCCAGCTGCACCAAGCGCAACCCCAGTTGCGGAGAAACGACCCGAGACCCTCGCGGATGCCGATCTGCCGTGGCAGTGCATCTGCTGGGACGATCCCGTCAACCTCATGAGCTACGTGACCTACGTCTTCGAAACCGTGCTCGGTTACTCCCGCAAGAAGGCCACCGAGTTGATGATGCGGGTCCACACCGAGGGCAAGGCTGTGGTCTCGTCTGGTGAGCGCGATAAGGTCGAGGGAGATGTCAAGAAGCTCCACACAGCGGGCCTGTGGGCCACGATGGAGCAGGCGGCAGGCTAGTAAGCATCCCGCGAGGCGAGGAGGACTCCCCACAGATGGAACCGTGGAAGAAGAAGACCGGCATGCTGCGCGGCACGCGCTTCGTCACCCAGCTCAACCCCCTGGAACGGGAGACCTTGGGTAATTGCGCCGCCACCGTCGCCGACGCCCTGATGGAGCGGGTGCGCACCGCGCCAAAGGATGAGCTAGCGGAGCTGACCGGCATGGCCAGCGGTCATTCGGAGCGCCCGAGCAGCCCGGCGCTTGCCCGACTCCTGCCGGACTTCTTCGCAGACGGTGCCGAGGAGGTCGAGGGGGATGCCGCGCTGACCCGGCAGCTCAACGAGACCGACATCATCAAGAGTAAGTTGATGAACCTCGCGCTCATTGCCGAACACATTGGCCCGGATGGCTCGGTGAACATCACCCTGAGCCAGGAGGAAGTCCAGCCGTGGCTCTCGGCCATCAACGACGTTCGGAACTACTATCACGAGCTCTGCCAGCCCGCGCTGCACGGACTGGAGGGGCCGGATCGGGTTGACGCGGCCAAGGAGTTGACCTCGTGGCTGGCTTTCCACCAGGACAGCCTGCTGCGCGCGATGATGGGGGAGCCGCCCGCAGAGATGATGGACAACCCGGACGGCGACGATCCGCAGAATCCGGGCGAGGGCCGCGGTGAAGGGCCGGAGGGGCAACACGGCCCGGGCAACCGACCGACGGGCGAGTTTTAGGATGTCCGCCGAATTGTTCGGCGCCCAGCCGGGGCCCAGCAACTCGCTTATCGACGTCCGTGGCCTCGGCGTGGGGCACGCGATCAGTGAGGGTGGGGCCGGCGACTCCGGGGCCACGATCATCGCCGCACCCGCCGGGGCAGTCGCCTCGGTCGATGTGCGTGGTGGCGGGCCCGGAACCCGTGAGACGGATCTGTTGGAGCCACACAATACGGTCGAGCAGGTTCACGCCATCGCATTGTGCGGTGGCTCTGCCTACGGCCTTGCAGCCGCGGACGGCGCGATGGCCGCCCTGGAGGCGGCGGGCATCGGCTTCCCCGTGCTGGGGGAGGACGCACCCGAGAAGATCGTGCCGATCGTGCCGGGTGCGGTGATCTTCGACCTGCTGCTGGGCCGCTGGGACTCCCGCCCCAGCCCGGAGACCGGCGCGGCGGCCGCCGAGGCCGCGTTGCGCAGTGCAACAATCGCCCGCGACGGGGAACCACCACGCGGGCAGGGCGGGAATGATGCAGCTCTCGCCCCCGCTACCGCATCGGGCAATCTCGGTGCTGGACTGGGAGCTTCCGCCGGTGCCCTGAAGGGCGGATTCGGGCAGGCCAGCGCGGTACTCCCGGAACTGCCGGGCGAGCTCGCGGCACTCAGCGGGGCGACGGTGGCTGCGGGCATCGTCGTCAACCCGCAGGGCGCGGTCTTCAACCCCGCCACCGGGCGACTGTGGGGCTTCGATGCAGAGCTGGCCGGTGAGTTCGGCGCCGCCTCGGTCACGCCGGTCTCCGAGGAGGCCGCGGCGCACTTGCGCGGAATGAACCTCGCGGGCACCAAGTTCCCCGCACCCGACGACGGACAGCCCGGCAGCCCGCAGCTGAACACCACCATTGGCGTGGTCGCTACGGACGCCCCGCTCACCAAGGCGCAGGCCAAGCGCCTGGCGCTCTCCGCTCACGACGGCCTGGCACGCGCGATCCGCCCGGCTCACATGCCCATGGACGGGGACACCCTCTTCGGGCTGGCCACTGGCACCCGTGGCGGCAGCGTGGACGCCGTGGGCATGTCCGTGCTCGCCGCCACGGCCGCCAACTGCGTGGAACGGGCCATCGTGCACGCCGTGCTGGCAGCAGAGCCCGCCTACGAGCATCCCTCCTGGCGCAGTATCGTGGGCTGTTAAAGAACCCCGCGGCGTTATCCCGTCACCGCGCCGGGGTGGTACCAACCCCTAAAGTTCAGGAGCCTGAGCATGCCGAACCTCGCCTTCGCCCTGCGGCTCGTGGCGGTGGCCTGGATTGTCCAGGTCATCAACATGATGCTGGGGTACGGACTCAACGCCTTCGGTATCCGGCCCGGTGATCCCTACGGCCTTCTCGGTGTGTTCGCCGCGCCTTTCCTGCACGGGGGCTGGGATCACCTCATCGCCAACTCCATGACTGCGGTTGTGCTGATCACGATGATCTGCTGGTCGGGCAGACGCGCGTTCTGGCGCTGTTCCCTGATTATCCTGCTCGCCAGCGGAGCCGGAACCTGGCTTATTGGCGGCGCGGGCACCGTTCACGTGGGCGCCTCCGGCATGATCTACGGCTGGGTCGCATTTCTCATCACCCGCGGGCTCTTCACCAAGAAGCTCAGCCAGCTGGCCGGTGGGGTCGTGGTCCTGCTGCTCTACGGCTCCCTGTGGACCGGAATCCTGCCCACCAACCAGGCCATCAGCTGGCAGGGCCACCTCTGCGGGGCGTTGGCCGGCGTCCTCGCTGCTTGGCTGATTCCGAAGATGCCCACCGCCACGCGGGCCGTGCGCACCGCAGGCCGTGCCTCCCTCGGCATGTAGCCGCGGCCAACCAACCCCAGGACGCGGCCGGCGCACGGATGCTTGGGGCCGTGAGCGACGTCATTAAACTAAAACAGCGAGAACAATGAAGGAAGGACCGAGCAAGCACATGGCGGAGCAGGCGGACGGCGGCAGCGCGGCAGGCAGTACCCCGGAGCAGGAATCCCACAACAACGCTCCCATCGGGATCTTCGACTCCGGGGTCGGCGGGCTCACCGTGGCGCGCACGATCGTGGACCTTCTGCCGCATGAATCCATCATCTACATCGGGGATACCGCGAACTCGCCTTATGGGGATAAGACGATCGCGCAGGTCCGCGAGTACGCCCGGATGGTCGCCGATGAGCTGGTCTCCCGCGGGGTGAAGATGATCGTCATCGCCTGCAACACCGCCTCCGCCGCCTTCATGCGCGATGCCCGCGAGCGTTACCCGATCCCGGTCGTCGAGGTCATCCTCCCCGCAGTCCGCCGCGCCGTATCGGCAACCCGGAACAACCGCATCGGCCTGATCGGGACGCAGGCGACGGTGACCTCCGGGGCCTATCAGGACCTCTTCGCCGCTAGTCCGGACGTCACCGCCGTCGCCCAGGCATGCCCGCAGTTCGTGCCCTTCGTGGAGCGGGGGATCACCTCGGGCCGCCAGATCCACGCGTTGGCGGAGGGGTATCTCGAGCCGTTGAAGGAGGCCGGGGTGGACACCGTGGTGCTGGGGTGCACGCACTACCCGCTGCTCACCGGGGTGGTCCAGTTCGTCATGGGGGAGGACGTCACGCTGGTGAACTCCGCTGAGGAGACCGCGAAGATGGTTTACCGCACGCTGGCGGAAAGCGGACAGCTGGCGGATAACGACCCGGAGCGCCAGGCCACCTTGTCCTTCGAATCCACCGGGGACCCGCACCGCTTCGCGCAACTCGCACAGCGCTTCTTGGGGCCGAAGATCACGAGTGTGTCGCAGATCCCGGAGCTGCTGCGCTAGTCCCTGCGCTAACCCCTGCGCTAACCCTTGGGGCGCGACGGAATCGCCCCGGAGTTGGTCCTGGACAGCCCGGAAACCGCCCCGCTGAAGGAAACCTGATCTAAAGCTTGCCCAAATATCGAAAAACGCCGGGCATCGTGAAACAATATCCACTTATGGAGATGCTTGTGTTGGGTTGTTCCGGAAGCGTGCCCGGCCCCTCGGCCGCGGCCTCGGGGTATTTCCTGCGCAGTGCAGCGGGTGAGGGCGTGGTCGTGGACCTGGGCTCGGGGGTGCTCAAGCAGATGCAGCGCTATGAGGGGATCGATCCCTCCGACTGCCACGTCGTCCTCTCCCACATGCACGCCGACCACTGCTCGGACGTCCCGAGCCTGCTGGTGTGGCGCCGCTACCACCCCTTCGCGCCGGCGAGCACCCGCCACAAGCTGATCGGGCCGAGTATTGCCGCCAAGCACATCGGGCAAGCAAGCGCCGACTCCCCGGAGGCGCCGGACGACCTCACCGACACCTTCGAGGTCCTTGACCACGTTGTCGGGCCGGAGAGCGACTTCGATGCCGAGACCTGGCCGCATCACACCATCGGTGACCTGCGGATCTATGCGGTGGACGCCATTCACCCCACCGAGGCCTACATTACCCGCTTCGAGGACTCCTCCGGCTTCTCCGTGGTCTACAGCGGGGACACCGCGCCAACCCCGGCCCTGGCGCGCATCGCCGCGGGGGCGGACGTCCTCGTCTGCGAAGCGACCTGGGGCGATGGGGGAGCGACCATGCCGGAGGGCATGCACCTCTCCGGCGCGGAGGCTGGCGAGGCCGCCCAGGCAGCGGGCGTGGGTCGGCTCGTGCTGACCCACATCCCGCCATGGGGTGATAAGGCCGCCACCGTCGCCGCGGCCGCCCGCCACTACACGGGGCCGATCGAGGTCGCCCGGCCGGGTCTGCGCATCAGCGAGCAGCACTAAGCGCCCGCTACACTGGCTGGCATGTCTAATACGCCAGAACAAAGCACCCATACCCGCGCCGATGGTCGCAGCGTCGACCAGCTGCGCGACATCCGAATCACCCGCCGGTTCACCACCAACCCGGCAGGCAGCGTGCTCGTCGAATTCGGGAACACCCGGGTGATGTGCACCGCCAGCGTGGAGCTCGGCGTGCCGCGCTTCAAGCGGGATTCCGGCGAGGGCTGGCTGACCGCGGAGTACGCGATGCTGCCCTCTGCCACCCACGAGCGCATGCCGCGCGAGTCCATGCGCGGCAAGGTCAAGGGCCGCACTCACGAGATCTCCCGCCTGGTTGGTCGCGCCCTGCGCGCCGCCGTGGATCTCACCGAGCTGGGTGAGAACACCATCGCCATCGACTGCGACGTCCTGCAGGCCGACGGTGGCACCCGCACCGCCGCGATCACCGGCGCCTACGTCGCCCTCGCCGACGCCCTGGCCTACCTGCAGGAGCAGGGTGTCGTGCCGGGCAAGCCGCTGCGCGACCCCGTCGCCGCCGTCTCCGTCGGCATCATCGACGGGGTGGCCTGCCTCGACCTGCCCTACGAGGAGGACTCGCGGGCAGACGTGGATATGAACGTCGTGATGACCAAGGCCGGCCGCTTCGTGGAGATCCAGGGCACCGGCGAGGCTGCGGAGTTCGACCGCGCGGAGCTCAACACCATGCTGGACCTGGCCGAGGGCGGCCTGCACCAGCTGATTGAGCTGCAAGAACGCGCACTGAACACCGACCCGGCTTCCGGCCCGGTCACCCTCTAGAAAACCCACGGACCACGCGGAAGGAGGACGCAATGCAGGTGCTGGTGGCGTCCAGAAATAAGAAGAAGCTCGCGGAACTGCAGCGGGTGCTCGCGGCGGCGAACATCGAGGGCATCGAGCTGCTCAGCCTCGCGGACGTGCCGGAGTATCCGGAGACCCCGGAGACCGGCGCGACCTTTGAGGCCAACGCCCGGATCAAGGCCCTCGACGGGGTACGGCATGCTGGCCTGCCCACCGTCGCGGATGATTCCGGCCTGTCCGTCGACGCGCTCAACGGCATGCCCGGGGTGCTGTCCGCCCGCTGGTGCGGTGCCCACGGCGAGGACGCCGAGAACAACCGGCTGCTGCTAGCCCAGCTCTCCGACGTTCCCGACGACCGACGTGGCGCCCGATTCGTTTCCTCCTGCGTGCTCGCTGTTCCCGCCGAGATTGCCGACGCCGCGGGTCTGGAGCCCGAGGTGGCAGTCACCGGCGAGTGGGAGGGCCGGATTCTGCGCGCCGAGCAGGGCACCAACGGCTTCGGCTACGACCCGCTCTTCGAACCCGCGGAAGCGCCGGGCCAGTCCTCGGCGGAACTCTCCCCGGAGCGTAAAGATGAGCTCTCCCACCGCGGCAAGGCGCTGCAACAGCTGGTCCCGGCGCTGCGCGCGCTGGCTCAGTCCGCGTAGTAGGCCCAGGCAGGTCCCGAGTGGGCGAAAACGCCACCGGGTCACCCAGCGCGCAATAAGGTCGAACGCAAGAAAGGAAGTGCACCGTGACCACTCCACCCACCCCGAGCACGATCGTCGCCAACGCCGCGGCAGATCTGAGCTGGCAGGAGGACCTGTATAAACACCTCCACGCCCACCCAGAGCTCTCGGGGGCGGAGGAGCAGACGGCCCAGCGTATCGAGGAGGAACTGCAGCGCTTCCCCGACTGGTCGGTCACGACCGGCATCGGCGGCTACGGCATCACCGCAGTGCTGCGCAACGGGGACGGCCCGACGGTGCTGATGCGCGCGGACTTCGACGGCCTGCCCGTCGCCGAAGCCACCGAGGTGGACTACGCCTCGAAGCATTCCCAGCTCAACGCGGAGGGTCAGCGGGTGCCGACGATGCACGCCTGTGGCCACGACCACCACACCAGCTCGTTGCTGGGCGCGATGGCAATCCTGGATGCGACGCGGGACGACTGGTCTGGCACCGTCATCGCGCTCTTCCAGCCCGCTGAGGAGGCCGCGGTGGGTGCGCACCGCATGGTCTCCGATGGACTGGACCAGATCATTCCGCGGCCGGACGTGTGCCTGGCGCAGCACGTTGTCGCGGGGCCGGCGGGTGAGATCTACACCGCGCCGGGACCGGTGATGACCTCTTCGACGACCATCGAGATCACCCTGTACGGGCGCGGTGCGCACGCCTCGATGCCGCACCGTTCGGTCGACCCGGTGGTGCTGGCCGCATCCACCGTGATGCGGCTGCAGACGATCGTGTCCCGGGAGGTCCCGCCAGGCCAGTTCGCCGTGGTCACGGTCGCGTCCGTGGAGGCGGGTAAGGCCAATAACGTGATCCCGGACTCGGCGAAGATCTCCCTGAGCTGCCGTTTCTATGACGAGGACTTGCGCAAGCGCGTGGTAGCCGCGATCAAGCGGATCGTGCGCGCCGAGGCCCAGGCAGCGGGTGCCGACCGGGAGCCGAGCTTCAAGTTCGTCGGCATGCTGGGGGCGACCGACAATGCGGCTGAGGCCTTCGAGACCGTGCGGCCCGCCTTCGACGAGCGATTCACCGAGAACAGCCTGGACATGGAGCCGTGGACGGCCTCCGAGGACTTCTCCGTGATCCCGAAGCACTTCGGGGTGCCTTATCTGTTGTGGACCGTGGGCATCACGCCGCGCCGTAAGTGGCAGCGGGCCGAGGAAGCGGGCCGGCTAGATATCGATATTCCGACGAACCACAACCCGGGCTTCCTGCCTGATCTGGGGACGCTGCCGGTAGCCACGGAAGCCGCTGCGGTCGCGATTCTGGCCTGCCTGCAGCGCAGCTGGCCGGATACCTCCAGCCCGGAAGAGTTGCGACAGCAGCCGACGCAAAAAGAAATCGCCGCGGCGCAGATCGAAACTGCACCGGGCGATTAATTCAGGGCGATTGATCCCGGGGGCTAAGCCAGGCGGGGGTTGCCCCGGGCTTAGCTCAGCGCGAAGGCTTCCTTCACCTCGACACGGCGCTTGTGCTCGACGAAGAAGCTCAGCAGCGGGACCACGCCGGCGAGGATGGTGGTGAGCCACTTGCTGGGCTCCCAGCGCGCCTTGGTGCCCAGATCCAGGCAGGTGATGCAGTAGAGCATGAAGAAGATGCCGTGGGCCGGGCCGATATAGGAGAACCAGGCTGGGGTGTTATCGCTGCCCAGGATCAAGTACTTGAAGGTCATCTCAACGACCAACACGAGCAGCCAGATACCGGTGGCGATCGCCATGACCGAGTACCACTTCAGGGCCTTTGCGACCCGCTGCTGGCGTGCCGGGTGGATCTGGGCGCCCGCTGGCTGGGGCGAGGCTGGCTGCGTCATCTCAAGTTCTTCCTCTACGGTTGGGGTGGATTATCGGGAATCGGGCGTGCGGGCGCTAACCCTCGTTGGCCTGGCGCTTCCTTCGTTCTTCCTGGGCCGGTAGCGGTGCCGAGCGGGCATCCCGCCTGCGGTGATCCTCGAAAACCTCCGCGGTCTCGGATTCCCTCGTTGCGCTGGGGGCCAGGAAGTCTTCCGGGACCTCGGTGAGCTGGTCTTCCGCGTATTTTTCGACGGCGGCCTCGTCGTCGCCGAGTAGGCGCTCCCGCTCGTATTCGATGTACTTGCGGTAGGTGACGATAAGGAAGATGCCGAAGATCGGCCACTGGAGCGCATAGCCCAAGTTCTGGAAGGAGCCGCTGGTGGATTGCCAGCGTTCATATTGCCACCACGCGAGTAGCAGCGTGGCGATGACGCCGAGTGCGAGAAAGATGATCTGCACAATGCGCACGCGCAGGGGAAAGGGCTCCTGCGGATCCTGGTTTTCGCGCGATTCCTTCACAACTCCCGAGTCTACCCACGGCGGGGGCGAATCCAAATGACCGCCGGATGAGAAAATCCGGCGGTCACGAGGGAAAATATGGTGCGCCTGGGGAGACTTGAACTCCCCGATATATCCTAGATCAGACAAACAACCGCCCGCTGACCCTTCGGTTTGTACACTGCATATCGCTCTACCTCATACCCATTACGCCGCACGCGGTGGGAAAACAGAAAAAGAGATGTGCCCCCGCCCCGCGCCACTGAACTGCTCCCCGTTAGTTGGACTGAGAAATCAGCTACTAACTGGTGGGGAGCGGTTTTCCGCTCAGAGCACGAAATCCGCTGAGCGAAGATCAACGCGAGTAGTAAGTGGCCAGTTCTGGCCAGATCATGGGACACCAGCGCGCTGCAAACAGAGTCAGGGTGTCGAAGTGCGCATTGAAGGGTCCCAGGTTTTGTTCCGTTTGAGTAGATGGGAAAATCTGGAACATGCCGAAGAAATTTGACCAGGATGCCAAGGAT